>NZ_CP030771.1:3951666-4303333 GCF_006088715.1 Streptomyces sp. YIM 121038 | reverse complement strand
TGTCCCGCGCGCGCCGGGTGTTCGGGATCGGCTCCGCCACGGATACCGCCCGCTACCGGCTCGCACTCGCCCAGCACCACGCCGTGCCGGTCGAGACCGTGGACGGCTACGTGATCGGCGAACACGGCGACGGCGCCGTGATCTGCGCATCGTCGACCACCATCAACGGACGCTCCGCCACAGTGCCGCTCGACATCGTGACGGCCGAACTCCGCGACCGGCCACGCCGGATCAACACCGGGATCGGACGCGTGCGCAACGGCCCGAGCGCCGCCGTGGTGTCCGCCCTGCGCAAACTCCTGGCCGTCGAGGACGGCACGGATGTGCTGTCCGTCAACCGCGATGGTGTCTGGCTCGGAATCCGGTTGCAGATCACCGACGGCCAGCCCACCGTCACCCCCCTGAACCTGAACGAACGGGAAACCGCCCAGTTCACCGCCGCCCGCACCAAGTTGGGCGCCGCCTACCGCATCATCAACCCCGAAGGAGCACCCTCGTGCCGCTGACCGCTACCCATATCGCCGCCGATACCGCCACCGTGACGGTCGCCTCCCAGATGGAGGAGATCACCGAATGGTCCCGCCGCTACTTCGGCCCCTGGTGGAACGCCACCCCCGCCAAGGCCCCCACGGGCACTGGCATCGCCGAAGGCCGCGGCGCCCTGGTCCTCGCCGACACCGGCCCCAACCGGGTGGACGACATCGAGACCCTCATCCACGACTACGGGTTCGCCGAGACCGAATACGCCGGCGCCCGCACCCTCCTATCCCGACACGACGGCGTCACGCACGCCGCGCAGCCCGACGAACGCCTCGCCTACCAGGCCGACCGGTACCGCCTCACCATCGTCGGCGAGCACCCCCAGCCCGTCGCCGTGGCCGCCGCCCGCCTCGCCCGCGAACTCGTACGCGCCCAGCTCCTCGCCGACGGCTGGACCGTCCTCCACGCCTCCGCCGCCGTCAAAGACGGCCGCGCGGTGCTCACCCTCGGCAAGAAGGGCGCCGGGAAGACCACCACGGCTCTTCTGCTGGCCCGCCAGGGGTGGGGGCTACTCGCCAACGACCGTGTGTTCGCCCGAACCGAGGCGGACGGAACAGTCAAGGTGCTGCCGTGGCCGTCGGCCGCCGCCATCGGCCTCGGCCTGCTGGACGCGACCGGCCTGTACGACCCGGTACGCGAAAGGGTGCTCGCCGGCGAACAGCTCCACCCCACCCAGCACCCGAGCGTGACCGAAGCCCTGGGCGACGGGCGCCGAGAGCCCGTGTGGCGCGCGGACGGCAAGGAACTCAAGCCCCAGTTCTTCCCCGACCAGCTCGCCACCTGGCTCGGCCTCACCCTGGCCACCGAAGCCACAGCCGCCGGACTGCTCTTCCCCACGGTCAACCCCGAGGCGTCTCCGGCTGTGCTCGCAGACGACCGCGCCCTCACCGAAAGCGACGTGTTCAGCACGACGACCGAGGACCGCTACCCGGACATCTTCGGCCTCATCCCAGCCACCGCATCAGATAACACCACAGCTCTCGTCGAGCAGCTTGGCCAGCTGCCTCACCGGTCACTCATGCTCACTCACGACGCCGCTGCGAACAGTGCACTCCTGACCAAGACCGCCGACGACATCGCGGTCGTCTAGCCCGACCGGCCATCCGGTACATCGGCCGCCCCGCCCACCTCCTGCACTGGGCGGGCGGCCCCACACGCCTCTCGTCGGCGCTTCCCTCCATCCGCCATGAGATTCGTCGACGAAACCGATCCCCTACCCGACCAACTTCGTGTAAGTCCTCGATCTCCGCGTACGCCGACGCTGTGATCTGCGTGTTCTTTCAGGGCCTGCCACTGTGTCATCCGTTGGCTGTCCAGATCCGTGGCCGCGTGACCCCTACGCCAGGGATCAGCTGCGTCGGCGACGTGCTGCTGTCGTGCCAGGTTGGTGGGCGAGGCTCGGTGCAAGGTTGGCAGAGGCAGCAGGCTGCCCCGGTCGCCCGATCGCGGCCATGCCGGCTTGGGCGGCTCGCGCTTGCTCGCTGGGTGCCGGCCTCGTGCCGAGGCGTTGGATGCGCCAGGTCAGGGTTCTGGCAGGTGAGCGAGCGTCGTCCAGTGAGCGCTGACGGGCGGCGTGCTGGAGGAGCTGTTGGGGGTCGTGGCCTGCTATCTCGGCTTGGGTGAGAGTGGCGGCTAGTGCCGGCCAGGCGGGGTCTGCGAGGACTTGCTCGGCGTGGTCGGGCAGGACGGCTCGTAGGTGCCGGGCGTGGCGTTTCACGGCGCGGGCAGGTGGCCTGCGCTGAGCCAGGGCGGACAGTGGTTGAGCCGCTGCCTGCTCGTAGGCCGCTTGGAGGTGGACCAAGGTCTGCTGGGCAGCGGCGACCTGCTGGTCATGGTGGCGGGCCTGGTGCCAGCGGGTGGCGGCGATCACGACCAGGACGGCGATGTCGAGGAACATCGCCAGCCCGCTCCCGTCGCCGGTGGCCGGTGTCGTGCGTAGCGCTCGTACGGCGCCGCGCAGGGCGCGGGCCTGGTCCTGCTGGTCCCGGATGCGGGAGCGGGAGGCGCGTTCGAACGCGAGGGCAGCCTGCTGGAGCTGCCGGAACAGGTGGTCGGGGGCGAGCAGCGGCAGGATGTCGAGGGCCTCGGCGAAGGCCGCGATGTGTGCCTGGGCGACGGTGTCGTCGCTGTGGTCGAGGTGGTGGGGGATGCGTTCGGCCGCGGCGGTGGCCTGGTGCCAGAGGTTCGGCTTGCGTCGGCTGCCCGGCTCGGTGGCTGGTGGGGGTTCGATGCCGGTGAGGCGCTCGCGGATTTTGGGGAAGGACAGGTCGGGGGCGAGATGGGAGCCGGAGAACCAGACCGGCTCGCTGGCGGCGTTGGTGTCGCCTTCGACGGCGACCTTGTAGCTGCGTATGTCCCCGGAGGGGAAGTGCTGGACGTCGACGCGGACCCCGTCGACACTGTCGAGGAGGCGGAGGAACTCTTCCGGGCTGGTGGCGATGGACACCAGCTGGCGGACGGTGGTGCGCAGCTGTTCGCGTGAGGTTGTCTTGCGTCCTTGGCGGCGGGCCTTCTCCTGCTCGGCGCGGGTGGGCCGTTTGGCGGCGGTGCGGTCCCCGCGCACGACTTGGTGGAGGCCGTATTCCTTCTCGATGGCTGCGAGTTCGCGGTCGGCGGTGAGGTAGTCGTTCCAGTGGCGTGCGGTGCGCAGGTCGCCGCGGACTTTGGTGGCGGCGATGTGGATGTGGTCGGGTGCGTGGCGTACGGCGACCCAGCGGCAGCCGTCCGGATCGCGGTCGGGTGCGATGCCGGTGGCGGCAACGACGCGGCGGGCGATGTCGGCCCACTCCTCGTCGCTCAGGTGGCGGTCGGTCTCGGCGGCCCGGATCGAGCAGTGCCAGGTGTGTTTCTCGGGTGCGCGGCCGAGCCGCCGAGCCTGCTTGACGTGCAGGTCGAGGTCGGCCACCAGGAGTCTCTTCGTGGTGTCGAAGTCGTTGGCGCGGCCGGGGTCGGGGGCGAAGCCGTCCCAGGAGGCCACCAGGTGCGGGTCGGTGTGGTCCTTGGCTTTCTTGGTGTCGAAGAGGTAGCGGATCAGGCCGGCGGTGTCCTTGCCGCCGCCGATCTTCGCGATCATCGGGCCGCCTTCTTGGAGACGGCCTGGTTCGCGGCCGCCGCGACGTCGCGGACCGTGGCGCCGACGGCGGTCAGCGTGTGCTCGGCCTGGGCCAGGGCGGCGGTGTCCCCAGGGTGTGGATGGCCGCCGGAGTTGAGCTTCTTGGCGATCTGGTTGATGTTGTGGCCGATGGCGGCGACCTCGCGACGCAGGGCGGTCAGCTCGTCGATGTAGTCGTCCAGCTGGGTGCGTTGGCCGGGCACAGCGAGGTCACCTTCAACGTGGGCCAGGGTGACGGCGGCGACGTAGTGAGCGCCGCTGAGGTTCAGCGACGTGGCCTTGGCACGGATTGCGTCCCTCTCCTCAACGCTGTAACGGGCATCGACGCGCTTCTTGCGACGGCCGCCTGGGTCGGGCTTACGACGTTGGGCGAGTCGGTGCAGGGCAGCTGCTTCGGCGGGCGCGCGGCAGCGACACGGCGGGGTCGGCGTCGGCGGGCTGCTCCTCCTTCTCGGGCACCCCCTGGTGCCCGAGTACCTCCGCCACCCCAGGGGCGGAGGCTTCCCCGTGGGACCGGCCTGTGGACGGTCCAGCGGGATACCTTGCTGACGCGGTGGTGGTTGCTGTGGTCGTGGTCATCTCCTGTTGCGTGGTGGGCAGTTCGTGCTGTGGTGCTGGCATGGGGGCCTACTCGGTGGGGTGTGGATCGGGGAGTGCGGTGATGTCGGGTCGACTCGTCACCGAAGGGAGACTCGTCCCCGCGCTGACGTGCGCGGGGACGAGAGGTGCGGGACGCGGTTGGCAGCGGCCGGTGGTCAGGAGGCGATCGCCGCTGGCGCGGTCTCGCTCGGTTTGGCTGCTGCGGCTTCGTCGAGTTCGGCCTGGAGCGCGTCCTTGACGCGTTCCGCCTCGTCCTTGCCGATCGTGCGGCCGGTGCTCCGAACCGCGTCCTCGATGTGGCGGCGTGAGGCTTTGCCTCCGCGTCCACGCGGCGCACGGCGGGCGAGGGCGAGCAGCTCGGTATCGACGGTGTCCGACTCCTCTGTGTCGGACGCAGGGGAAGCGGCGGAGGCATCCGCCACATGGGAAGCGTCTTCCGCCACCTCTGGCGGGGCACCCGCCACCTTGAGGTGTGTGGGCAGCTGAACGTCCGAGGTGGCGCCGCTGGCTACCGGGTCGGTGTCTTCCCGATCGGCAGCCAGCGCGAGGTCACTCTGGATGATCTGGTAGAAGTGCACCGCGCCGGCCAGCGCGAGCGGCGGGAGCGCGGAGAGCACGGCTACGGTCCAGTCGTTGAGCTGCAGACCGCCGCCCAGGGCCTGCTGGTTGAGACGTACGGCGTGGAGCGCGTTGGCCCAGATGCTCAGCGCGGTCGCCAGGCTGACGAGGAGCCACACGTACAGGCGGGCAGCCTTCGACGCGGTGCGTACCAGGAGCAGGGTGCCGATGCCGATGGCGATGAACCCGTCGATGACGAGGGGGAAGCCGATGGCGAAGAGCGGGCGGATATGGGCGGCCACGGCCATCTGCCACAGGGCGTCATAGGACAGGACGAAGCCGATCGTGCCGAGCAGGGCGATGCCGAACCGGATGGCGCCGGTCTTGGGCACGGCGGATCTGGGTGTGGTGGGTTCGTGTGGGGGCAGGGGAGACCTCCGGTGGGTGGGCACCTGCGAGCAGGCCGGCAGCGGGGCAGGGCGCTGTGGCTGCGAGGTGCTGGGACTCGTACCACTCGTCGCGTGCCTGGTCAGCACAGGTACGAGTGGCGTGGTGATGTCGAGACGACTCGTTGCGGGCTGTTCACTCGTCCCCGCGCTGACCTGTGCGGGGACGAGTGATGCGAGTGGTGTCGAGTCAGGCTGCGGTGCCGGGCATCGGCCCGTCGGCTGACGAGGCGGGCGCGTCCGCCGCCTTCGGTTCGGGGCAGTAGCGGGCCCAGGTGTCGAGGAATTGGTTGCGCGCGAAGCCCTTGGCCTGGGTGCCGTCGGGGAAGCGGCGGTTGGCCGAGCCGATGCCGTAGGGCTTCAGGAGCAGCTGCAGTCCGCGCGGGGTCAGCCCGTTGGCGCCGTATTCCGCCCACGGTGCTTCCCTGTCCGCGTTCAGGTACTCCAGCAAGTGTTTCGTGCTGAGCACGGTCGGATCGCCCACAGTGGCGAAGGCGCGGCGGATGCCGACGAGGAGGCGGGTGCGCAGCCCGCCCTCCTCGTCTTGGCCGGCTTCGTAGTCGGTCATGGTGCGGCAGGCGGTGCGTGCGAGCGCGGGCCAGTCGCCCCCGGCGAGGTCGGCGATGATGACCAGCGGTTCCCAGGTGTCCGCCGCGCGGTCCTCGACCGGCATGGGCGGCTCCATCTCCATGGCCTGGGCGTACAGCGGCTGGAGCCAGGCATGGAGGCGGTCGCGGATCGCGTTCAGGGCGGGGGTGTCCCGGCCGGTGCGGAAGGATGCAACCTTCTCGCCCGCCGCGCGGCGGCGCATGCGGATGACCACCGCCCGGTCCTGCATCGTGTCGGGCAGGTCGCCGATCCCGGCGAGTGCGGCCATGGCGAAGGTGGGGAACTCCTGCACCTGGTGCTCGGGCCCGGATACCCGCAGGGTGGGCCGGCCGCGCTGGTGACCGGCATTGATCAGCCCGCGTACCTCCTCGTTCTTCTCCGCGGCCCTGGGGCTGCTGAAGAGCGTGTCGGCCTCGTCGACCAGGAGGGTGGGCGGGTCGTCCCCATCGATCGACCGGAAGATCGCCGCCGCGCTGGCGTTGACCGTGATCAGGCGGTTGTGCACGGTCTCCGTCACGATGTCCAGCAGGCGGGACTTACCGCACCGCTTCTCCGGAGCGACGATCGCCAGGCGAGGTGCGTGCTGCCACGCACGCTGCAGATGCGTCGCAGCGATCCACAGCGCCACGGCCGTGACGGCCTCCTCGCTCGGCATCGCCACGTACCGCCGGAGCTGCGCCCGCAGGGCAGCCAGGATCTGCGCGCCCTCGGGCAGTGGCCCTGCTGAGGCCGCGCCGTCGCGGTCCTGGTCTGCGGGAGCTGCGGCGGGAATGGCCGACTGGCCGAGAATGGCGACGCTGGCCGGCACGTCGGGCGTCGAGGTGGGGGCGGTGGAGGACGTAGGTTCGTCCACAGGCGTTCCTCTCTGGTGCGGCTGGGCGGGCAATGTCCGGCCGCACCGGTTCGATCGTTCGGGCAAGGGCGATGAGGCAGGGACTCCCGCGGCTCCCGGCGGTGGCTCGCCGGGAGCCGCTTTGCTGTCCCGAGACGGGTTTCAGACCGCGAGGTCGTACGTGGCCTGGGCGTTCAGCCAGGCGTCCACCTCGTGCCAGCGGTAGCGCAGGTGACGGCCGCCCTTGTGCACGTTGGGGCCGATGCCCCGGTACTTCCACTGGTAGAGCGTCTTCACCGGCACCCCGAGGTACGCGGCTACCTCCGCGGGGGTGGCCAGCGGGCCGCGCCTGGTCGCATCGGCGGTGGCGGTGGCGGTGGCGGTGGCGGGGGTGCGGGTGTGGCGGGCGGAAGGGTTCGGCACAGGGCTCCTTTTCGATATCGGTCAATCGGGCCTGGACAACAAAGCCACAGCGTCGGCGAAGAAGTCCAGTGTTTACTTTGAAACTCCGTACAACTTCTTGGTATGGCCGACGATGACAAAACAGTAAGGGCGGATCCCCGGTTGCCGAAATCGCTGTCAACCGGACCCCTGATTTCCGCCCCCCTGCCCTGGCGGGGGAAACACAGCTGCTCAGGGCATCAGATGGCCCGACGGACCCAGCGTGAGGGGACACCTTCACCCCAGCCTCGCTTACTCAAGAAAAATGGAATAGAGGCAGTCGCAATCACTTTTCTCGGATAGTTGAGCAAGCTATTGCCACGGCGGCCGATTGCAAGCTAAAGCTATCTGTCATGCCAAACCGACCTGTCGAAATAGGCCCCGCCGGCCTCCACGCCGCCCGCGCCATCGAGCACCTACGCCTCGTGCGCGGCCTGACCCAGCACCAGCTCGCCGCCCGCTGCACCGCACTGGGCCGCCCGATGACCAACACCGCCCTCAGCCGCACCGAGCGCGCCCGCCGCCGCTGCGACATCGACGACCTCGTCGCCATCGCCACGGCGCTCGGTGTTGCTCCCACGACCCTGCTCCTGCCGCTCCCGTCGGTGTCCCGTGATGACCGGAGGGGGTGCTAGTTGGCGCGGGTCTGGATTGAGGACCGCATAGGGCACGCGGCGTACGTAGAGGCCGTGGCGGAAGCCAAGCGGGCCGGGCGTACGCCACCGGGGCGCTACCGCGTGCGCTGGTACGGCCCCGACGGCAAGCCCAAGATGAAGACCTTCGCCCGCAAGGTCGACGCCGAGACGGAGCGGACGAGGATGGAGTCGCGTCTCAGCGACGGCTCCTATCGTGATCCGGCCGCCGCACGGGTGAAGTTCGCCGAGGTGGCGGAGTCCTGGCTGGCGGCGCAGCTCCACCTCAAGCGCTCAACCCGGGCTCGGTACCGCGGTGTTCTCGACGTCCACGTGATCCCCAAGTGGGGCACCACCCCACTGGACCGCATCCACTTCGAGGACATCGCCGAGTGGCTCGCGGATCTGCTGTCCGGCGAGGCGACCGGCGGCAGGAAGCTCAGCCCCCGGTCGGTCCGCAAGGCGTACGTCGTCCTCAGCCGAGTTCTCGACTATGCCGTCAAGGCCCGTCGTCTGGCGGCCACCCCGGCTGTCGGCGTGCCCTTGCCCAAGGCGATGCCGGCTGACCACGTGTACCTCGACGACATGCAGGTCGACGCACTGGCCAACGCGTCAGGCGCTTACCGCGTGTTCATCCTGCTGCTGGCCTACACCGGCCTGCGCTGGGGCGAGGCGTCCGCGCTGAAGGTGGGCCGCGTCGACTTGGACGCCTGCCGGGCGCACATCGTGGAGGCGTACGCCGAGGACAACGGCAAGCTCTACCTCGACACCCCCAAGAACCACGAGCGCCGGTCGGTACCGATCCCGCGGTTCCTGGCCGAGGAGTTGAAGCCGCACGTCCGGGGACGGGGAGACGAGCAGTTGCTCTTCACGGCCCCGCAGGGTGGACCGCTACGGGCACGCAACTTCCGTCAGCGGTTCTTCGCGCCGGCGGTCGTGAAGGCCGGGCTGGGGCATCTCAAGGTCACCCCGCACAAGCTGAGGCACACGGCAGCTTCGCTCGCCATCGCCAGCGGTGCGGACGTCAACGTCGTACAGACGATGCTGGGCCACAAGTCCGCGACGCTGACCCTGGACACGTATGGGCACCTCTTCCCGGACCGCCTGGACGAGGTCTCGAAGAAGATGCACAAGCGCCGCTCCAAGCAACTGGCCAAGGCGAAGGCCAAGCTGGAGAAGGCGGAGCGGAAGGCCCGTGAGGCCGCCGAGGCGGTGGCCACCCTGGAGGACGATGCCGCGTGATGTGTGCCTGATCCGTGCCGGGGAGCTGTAACCGAGGGCGCCGCCCCACCGTGCTGATGCGGTTGGGCGGCGCCTTGCGTCTCCCTCGGATCAGATCAGCCGCGCGGTCGGTGGCTTTCCTGCCGGGCCCGGTTGATCGCGGCAGCGGCTGCATCTCCGGCCAGTCGCTCGATCTCCTCGGGAGCCTTCCGCTCGTCGAGGACGAAGAGCCGGTCACCGCCGAGGCGGGTGGTCGTCTTCCAGCCGAGACGCCGTCCCGCTTCCCTGGCGGCACGCCGGACGTCCTTGAGCTCGCCCATCTCCGCAAGATCGTTCGTGCCGAGGATCAGCTGCCCGTAGTACCCCTCGTACTCCGGCTTCAGCGCGGCCCGCAACAGCGACTCAAGCCGGGCGACCAGCCTCTCGTACCGGCGCCGGGCCAGCTCGTCCTTCGCGGGCATCTCGCACAGCTCCCCACCTCTGCCCGCAGCCGCATGTGTGCCATATGTGTGCTGCGAGTACGAAGGCCCTCCCGTCCGTCGGGCGAAAGGGCCTCTGACCAGGTGTTTCTCTGTGCCCCCGGCAGGATTCGAACCTGCGACACCCGCTTTAGGAGTGGGACGGAATCCATGATCGGTGGTGTTTACCCCTGCCACGTGGTGCTGTTCTTCCTGGCCAGCGCCGCGCGGCAGGGTCGCCGATCCCTCTGCGGACGACCCGTGGTGCGTCGTCCGCTCACGCATCGCTCACGCATGCGAGAGTGCGGCGGAGTGCCCGTAGCCAGGTGTGGAACCGCGCTCGAACGGGGCAGGCCATGAGTGAGCGAGCGCCTCTGTCGGCCAGGCGGCCTGGTTCAGCGTCGGCACAGGGCCGCTGTCACGGTCTCCTCAAGGTGCCCTACGGCTTCGCCGGTCTTCGGTTCGAGGTTCATCGTGACGCTGGCGGCGCGGCCGTCGTCGGTGGCACCGGCCCAGGTTCCGAAGCCGGGGATGCCGCCGCTGTGGCCCCAGAAGGCGCACTTGTCCGACTGCTGAACCCGCATGATCCCCAGTCCCATGGTGTAACGGGATTTCCCCTTCTGCATGCGGACGGTAGTGCGCATCTGCTTGCGCTGGGCCTGCTTGAGGAGAGGGTTGCCGTCGTCTTTGAGCAGCGCCGAGAAGAACCGGTTGAGGTCGGAGTTGGTGGAGACCATCGCGCCCGCCGCCCAGCCCGCGGAGGGGTCAATCTCGGTGACGTTGCGCGCGGGGGCGCCCTGGGGGTCCGGGCGGTAGCCCTGGGGGTGGCGCTGCCGGATGGTCGTCTCGCCGGGGGCAGGGAAGTAGGTGTGGCGCAGCCCCAGCTTCTGGATGACGCGCTTGTCGATCTGCTCAGCGAGGGGCCGTCCGGTGACCCGCTCCACGATCAGGCCGGCCACCAGGTAGTTGGTGTTGCTGTACGACCACTTCTTGCCGGGTTTGAAGACGGCCTTGTGCTTGAGGGCGATGTCGAGGGCGTCGCGGGGCGAGAGGTAGCGGCGCTCCAAGATGTCACTGGTGACGTCGTCTTCGTAGTCGGGCAGTCCGCTGGTGTGCTGCAGGAGCTGGCGCACCGTGATGCGGTTCCCGTCGATCCTCTCGCCCCGGACGAGTCCCGGCAGATACTCGTCGACCGGCTTGTCGAGGCTGATCTTGCCCTCACCGACCAGTTGCAGCACGACCGCCGCGGTGAATGTTTTGGTGACGCTACCGATCCGCACCTGGGCGTTGCGGGGCATCTTCGCGTGCGTGTCCCGGTCTCCCACCCCTGCGGTGTAGGTACGGAACTTCCCCTTGCCGTCCAGCACGCTCGCCAGCGCGCCGGGTGCGTGATCCGAGTCAACCAGCGTCTCAAGACCCTGTCTCACGGGGTCCGGTCGGGCGGCGCTCGCGGGGGATGCCACACCGGCGGTGACAGCGGTGGCCAGGGCAAGGGTGGTCAGGGCGAGACGTTTATGCATCGGGGTTCCTCCAGAGTGGGGTGACGGGCCTGAGCGGCGAAATCAACTCTGCTGGAGGCACCCACCGTCACCATCAGGGATGACCCTGACCAGACCCTCGGCCTTATCGGGAGCCCACTCCCAGAACCTCCCTGGGAGCGGACTGCCGGTTCGCCTCACCTCACTTGGCCTGGCGGCACTTCACAGCCGAGGCGCCGGACGCTCCCCCTGCTTGCCCTTGCCGACCACGCCGCAGAACTCCGCGTCGATCACGTAGCCCCTCGCGCTCCAGTCGCCGTTGGCGTTGTACGTGAAGGTGTGACGGCCGTCCTCAGTGGTCACGGTCTCCGTGATGGAGCCGGGGGTTCCGCCGCTGTGGCTCCACAGTTTCGCCTGGCAGCTCGTCCTGACGCTGTACAGCCCGAGGCCGTAGCCGGAGTAAACGGGGTCGTCGGGCGTGGGCACCGTCGCCTGCATTTCGGCGAGTTGCTTCTCGGGCATCAGCTTGCCGCGCACCAAAGCGCTGAAGAACCGGTTGAGGTCGCCGGTCGTGGAGATGCCTTCGCCTGCCGCCCAGGCCCAGGTCATGTTGTTCTCGGTGACGTCGTGGACCCTCGTCGCGGCGGGGTCTTTGCTCAGCTTCGAGTACGCCCGGCTGCTCGGCTTCGGCAGGAGGGGATCGGCGCCCGGGAGGCGGGTGTTCCGCAGGCCGAGCGGGTTGATGATGCGCTCACGGATCTCGTGCCGGTAGCTGTTGCCGCTGACCTTCTCGATGATCAACCCGGCCAGGATGTAACCGGTGTTGGAGTACGAGTGTTTGGCGCCAGGCGTGAAGTCCGGCTTGTGTGCCAGTGCCACCCGTATCAGTTCCCGCGGCGTGTGGGTGTCGTAGCGGTGCGCGGGGAAGCCCTCCAGCAGGACATCCTTCGCGAACTCCATGTCGCTGGTGTAGTTGAAGAGCCCGCTGGTGTGGTTGAGGAGCTGGCGCACGGTGATCTTGCGGCCGTCGTTGCCGTTGCCCTGTACGAGGCCGGGAAGCCAGTGCTCCACGGTGTCGTCGAGGTCGAGCCTGCCCTCGGCCTCCATCTGCAGCAGCACGGTCGCCACGAACGTCTTGGTGATGCTGCCGATCCGGAACCGCTCGTCGGTGCCTCGCGGCTTGCCCGTCTTCAGGTCGCCGACCCCCGAAGTGCCCCGCCAGGCATCACCCTTGTCCACTCCCGCGGCCGTGACCCCGGGAACCTCGTCGGCCACCATGGCGTCCATCGCACGCTGGGTCGCCGCGTGCCCCTTCCCCGGCCCGGCGTGTGCGGGGGACGTGAACGCGGTAGCGGCCACTGCCGCCGCGGCGAGCCCCACTATCCCGGTGTGCACTCGTCGACGTACTGCCATGCCGTGCTCCTTTGCGGTCTGAGCATGCCGTGCCGCGGTCGCGGCACTCACCCCGGCCCGTGCGCCTTTCGTGATGCTTTAGGTGACACGGTGAACCGTGGTTGCAGGGAGGGACTGCGCCCGGAAGCAGGGCAGTTGAGGATCCTGGCGAATCTGGTCCTAGAGATCGACGGCGGCCAGGAGCACGGTCCTGCCTCGGGCTATCCCGGGGAGTCCGCTCCCGGGGCCGGGCTCGTCCTGGGGGCGGACGAACTCCTCTTGGCGAAGGCAGGGAATCACCAGCACCATCCATCCGAGGGGTTCCTCCGTGCACGAGCACGCATCGCGCAGTCGCTTCCCACGCCCTGTCGGTACGGTCGACACCGGGCGGTGGCGCTCGTGGCCGCCGGTGTCATGGCGGCCGGACCGGTCGGCACCGACCGCGGCGTTCGCGGTCGTCAGGCCCGACAGTGTCCAGTCGAGCCTGAACGCGCTGTGAAGGACGGCGGCCTTCCCGCCGCACTGGCCACCGTCAAGGGTCGCGACGGCCGCACCCGCACCTACACCGCTGGCGACCTCGCTACCAGGGCCAAGGTCCCCGTCGACGGCCGGATACGCGTCGGCAGCACCGCCAAGACCTTCACCGTCGTCGTCCTGCAACTCGTCGCCGAAGGAAAGGTCGGTCTCGACGCGCCGGTGGAGACCTACCTGCCGGGCCTGCTGCGCGGCGACGGCATCGACGGACACAACATCACCGTCCGCCAACTGCTCCAGCACACCAGCGGCCTGCTCGAATACGTGGACAAAGGACCACCCCCCGCATCACTCGGGACCGGGGCAGGAGTCGGCCGCGGAGGAGCGCGGTGAAGAAGGAGTTGAGCCGAGCAGCATGTGGAGGCCGCAGTCGACGCGGCCCTGTGCCGCTGATCGGCGCCACCCCCGGGGACAGCCAGGTTCAGCCCAACGAGTTCACCGATCCGGCCTCGACCAGGCCCGACTCGTAGGCCGCGATTACCGCCTGGGCGCGGTCGCGGACACTCAGCTTGGCGAAGATGCTGGTGATGTGGTTCTTGACCGTGGAGGCGCTGACGTCCATCGCCGACGCGATCCCGGCGTTGTCGAGGCCGGTGGCGAGCAGGTGCCACACCTCGACCTCGCGAGGTGTCAGTTCGCCCGCACCGGGCACCCGGGACGGCGGCCTCGGACGGCGGGTTGCGGTGACGTAGGTGGAGATCAGCCGGGTGAGCAGGCGGGGCGCCACGGCCGCCTCTCCGGTGTGCACGGTGCGCACGGCCGCCACCAGCTCCTCCGGGGAGGCGTCCTTGGTCAGGAACCCGGAGGCGCCGGCGCGCAGGGCGGCGACCACGTACTCGTCCATGTCGAAGGTGCTCAACGCCAGGACTCGGCATGCGGGCAGCTCCCGCGCGAGCCGCTCAGTCGCCTGCACGCCGTCGAGAACCGGCATCCGGATGTCCATCACCACGACATGGGGCCGGTGCTGGTGCGCGAGCTCGACCGCCTGCTGCCCGTTGTCCGCCTCGGCCACCACGTCGAACACCGGGTTGGGGTTCAGGATCAGGGCCACACCCCGCCGTACGAGGGGCTGGTCGTCCGCGATCAGTACCCTGATCCGTTCCGACGGTCCCGTCATCCGAGCCGCTCCTCTCCGTCGACCGGCTCCACCGGCAGGGTGGCCGCCACCCGGAAGCCACCGCCATCAAGGCCACCGGCCACCATGCTGCCGCCCTGCAGCGCGACGCGCTCGCGCATGCCGATCAGTCCGTACCCGGTGCCGCGCGACCTCGGTCCACCCGCACCGCCCGCCCCCGCCAGGGCGCCCACCAGGGTCTCGGCCGGTGCGGCCGTGCCGTTGTCGGACACCTCGACGGTGATCCGGTCCGGGTGGTAAGTCAGCCGCACCCGCGCCTGGGCCCGGCCGGCGTGCTTGCGGGTGTTGGTGAGGGACTCCTGGACGATCCGGAACACCGCAAGGCCGGTGCTCGGTGGCAGCGGGCGTTCCTCCCCGAGAACAGCGAAGTCGATGGGCAGACCGACGCTCCTGGACTCATCAACGAGCTGTCCGAGGCTTTCGACACCGGGTTGCGGCGCGGACGGCGCCTCGTCCGGCTCGTCGCCGGCCCGGAGCACGTCGAGCAGTTGGCGCATCTCGTGCAGCGCCATTTTCCCGGAACCCTCCAGGGTGACCAGCGCGTCGCGCACCACTTCGGCATCGCCCCCGAGGTTGGCTCTGGCGCCGCCCGCCATCAGCTGCATGGTGGTGATGTGGTGGGCGACGATGTCGTGCAGTTCCCGTGCGATGCGGCGACGTTCCTGGGCCACCGCACGGTCGGCCAGCAGTCTGCGCCGGACCTCCACCGCCCGCTGTCGGCGCTTCAGCGCCTCGGCCACAGCAACGACCAGCACCACGGCGCACACGTTGCTCGCCATGTCCGCGACCGGCGGCGGCAGCGGTCGCCCCCGGCCCAGCAGCGGCACGGCGGCCGCCACGAGAGCGGCCGGCGCCGCCACCGCGAGACCGCAGGACCGGGCCACGGCGAACAGCGCCACGGCGAGTGTGCCGTTGAAGTGGTGTGGCATCGGCCCGCTCAGGTTCAGTGCCAGACCGAGGACCAGCACACCCGCAAGCGACGCCAGCGGGTAGCCACGCCTGGTGAGCAGCGGTACGGCCGCCAGTACGAGCAGGACCAGCGCGGTCAGGGAGACCGGCCGACCGCCGTCCGGGTCGCCGATCGTGTAGCCGAGGAGGTCGACGACGGCCGCCCCGACAGCCACCAGTGCGTCACCCGCGGTCCAGGGCAGGCCGTCGGCTCTCGACGACGGCAGGGGCCGGTGGTGCGTCGACATGCTGGTAGTGGTCCTTTCCCTGACCGGTCGGTCCCGGCCTTCGCCGGTCTGCCGCGACCGTCGTTCGTGAGCCGTTCCCGCGGCGGCCTGCGATCCCGGGAGGAGTCAGTGTCCGCGGCCCATTCTCGCAGCGGCTCCAACGCCTGGGCAGGCGCCCGGGAACGATCCCGGACCAGGACCCTGGTCCTGGTCCGGGGCTGGGTGCCGGACCCAGATCCTGAAGGCGTTCTCGTCTCCCGCGCGGACGACGGCGCCCGGTGTGTCGGCGTAAAGGCTCACCGCGCAGGATGAACTCCTCGCCGACGGTCACCTTTACCGGTCAGGACACCAGCTGAGACCTCCCGGCCGGCTCCCCGCCGACGCCGCGTTTCATGTCGGAGGGCACGGGCAGTGCTGCGTGATCCAGACGATGACGAGCTTTGAGGAACCGTCCGCTCACACAGCGCTGCACAGCGGCACGCTCCAAGTTCCCGGCCGTCGCGCGCAGCGGCTTGGGCTCCGAGATGCACTGCCACTGCCCGTCGGTGGGGTGTCGGTGTCCTAGAACACTGACGCCATCTCGTGCGGGTCGGTGCCGTCGTCGCGTAGAGGGGTCCCGTGGACGAAGCCGACCGGCTTACCTACGGCCACGGTCACGACGGCCGCCCACCCCGCGCGTGCGCCTCGGCGACGAAGGCCGGCGCGGAATCGGAGGCCAGATGAACCCGGCGGAGCTCCAGCTCGTCCGGCTTGGTCTCGACGGTCACGGGGCGCGTCCTTCCGGGCTTGGTGGCCCCGGCACGGTCGGGCCCTCTATCCGAGAGATTCCCAGAAGAAGGCCCGCCGAGCCCGGTGCGACGGCGGCTGCGGTCTGTGTCGCACGACGCACACCCTCAAGTCAGGGGCGGCAGGAGCGGTGCGCGGCCCACGTCTTCGTTGCCTCGTGAACGCGCCGGGTCCAGTCGTCCGGCTGTTCCTTGAAGGTTCCACTCCACACGCTCTCGTTGGCTAGGGCGAAAGCGTCGACAGCCTCCGGCGGCGCGGCTTGGAAGGCGGGCATGCGGGCGGCCCAAGCCTCGGCGCTCGCGGGGCTGTGGTCGCCCTCGGCGATCAGCCACACCACCCAGTACCCGGCATCGAGCCAGGGCGCCCCGCGCGTCGCCCAGGCCCAGTCGACCAGCCGTGCGCCTCCGCCGGGCGTGATCATCACATTGGTGGTGTTCGGGTCGGTGTGCAGGAGCGCGTCCCCGGCGAAGTAGGCGAGGGCTTCCTTGGGCGCGTGGTCGCGGAGCCGGTGGCCGGCCTCCTTCAGCTCCACCCCTTCCGGCGCCCGCACCGTGGACAGGTGGGCCAGAAGCACGGCCATGGCCTCAAGGTCCGGCG
Organism: Streptomyces sp. YIM 121038; assembly: GCF_006088715.1. Lineage (NCBI taxonomy): Bacteria > Bacillati > Actinomycetota > Actinomycetes > Kitasatosporales > Streptomycetaceae > Streptomyces > Streptomyces sp. YIM 121038. The sequence continues at coordinate 4,286,787 of NZ_CP030771.1, read as the reverse complement.
AGGCGGGGGCGTAGTCGGCGTGGCGGGCCTGGACGTATTCGAAGCCGAGGAGGTCCCACCCGCCTGTCTCCACCCGCCACAGGACGCGGGGCGAGATCCCTTCCAGGAGGGGCCCGACGGCCGCTTCGCGGCCTTGGGTCCACTGGCGGGGGTGGCCTTCGGGCAGGCCCTTGACGTACACGTCACCGGTCTCGGTGGTCAGGCGCGCGGAGATCGCGGAGTTGAAGCCCGACGCCGTGGTCTCCACCTTGAGGAGCGGGCCAGTATGAGCGATCACGTCGTGCTGGACGGTGTCGGGAAGGTCGGCGAAGTCGATGCGCTCGGTCGGCATGCGGGCACCCTGCCACGAAAGCGCGGAGGGTTCCGCACAGCGCGACCACTGCGCGGAACCCTCCTCACGCCAGAGGCGAGGCTCGGCCTCTACCGGTACGGGTTGTCGTCGTTGCACGCGGCGGACGAGTCCTCGGTGAGCGACTCCACGTCGTCAACGAAGGTCAGCCCCTCCGGCTCCTGCGGCGCCTTCGGCCGGGCGGTGATCTCCACGGCTACAGCGGTCATGGCTCAGGTCCCTTCTCCGTGTCGGCAGTAACTTTGCAGTGGTGCCTTCGCGGCCTGCATGGCCTTGGCCACCGGGCGGCACACCCGGCACTTCTTGGCGAACGTGCAGCCCGTACAGCCACCGGCGCGAAGCATTTGGGCATCGGCGACCGCTGGCAGTCCCAGCAGTCCGGCGACGCCGGTCTCCATGAGGTCGATGGGGTTCTCCCGCCCGATCTTGCACATCGTGGCGAGCCCGAACGGGTCGACGTGGAAGAACGTGTGACCGGCCGGGCAGCCGTCGAAGACGGCCGTCCGTCGCTGGTGCTCGGGCGCCTGGACGGCCAGCGGGTCGGGTTGTCCGTCGTAGGTGGGAGAGATCGACGCGTACTGGCTGAACCGGTCGGCGTAGTCGGCGGCGATGGCCCGCATCTGGTCGACCTCGTGTGCGTTGTGCGTGGTCACGATGATCGCGATCTCCACCGGGACGCCTGCCTCGCGGGCCGCCTTCAGGCCTTTCATCACCAGGCGGAACGATCCCGGCGTACGGGTCAGGGAGTCCGCTGACTGCTCGCTCGCCCCGTACAGGGACACCGTCACCTTGTGCGGCTTCATCGCGGTGAGCGCGCCGAGGACGTCGTCACGGTGCAGACGGGAGCCGTTGGTCAGGATCTCCAGGAGCATGCCCCGCTCGGCGGCGTAGGCGTAGGCCCGCAGGAAGTCGCGGTCGATCGTGGGTTCCCCACCCGTGAACTGGAGCCACAACACCCCGGCCTCACACATCATGTCGATCAGCCGGACCTTGTCCTTCCAGGGCAAGCCCTCGAAGCGGCGTTGCGCGAGATAGCAGTGCTCACAGTTGAAGTTGCAGCCCTTGTTCACCTCCCACGTCGCGCGGGAGTAGTTCAGCCTGGTGCGCGGCCTCACCAGGACGGCGCCGTTCAGCGGCCGCCCGGCCAGGTCCAGGCCCCACGCCCGGTGAGCGGCGTCGGCCGCCCACCCCGGCACCAGGCCATCGGCCGCCGCGACGGCGGCGAGCTCCTCGTAGCGGGCGGCGGGGAGCTGGACGGCCCGCCGCACACCGGGCCGTGCGATCAGGTACGTGCGTTGCTGCGGACTGGCGATCAGGTCGTACACATGGCCTCCCTGGCTCGTGTGTCGTGCGACATGCGCGCCGGCCTCATGTCGTGCGACACAGGCCGCGGTGGGGTGAGGGCCGCACCGCCCGCGCTCAGGAGCGGTGCGGCCCCAGGGGTGCCGGGGACTCGCGTTCCGGCGGGCTGTCCCTCAGCGGGCCCGCCGGACCCCGGCCGGATGCCGCCGCCCCGTCGCTCGGGGGGCAAGGGGCGGCGGCTGGTCTTAGAAGGCGTCGTCGTCCGGGACGGTGTCCGGCACGGACGCCGGGGACGGCGACGGTGCCTGCCCGCGTAGCTCGACCTTCGCGGCCGTGCCGAACAGGTACACGCTCGCCAGCGAGCACAGGACGCCGAAGATGCCCAGCGCGGGCGTCACCAGGTCGCGGTGGTGCCCGGGGTCGCGGTGGGTGCCGTGGCCGCTCACGTCTTGGTCCAGTGCTGGTCGCGGTCGCCGAGCATGCGGCCGGTCTGCGCGTAGAGCCGCTCCATGTCGGCCGGGGTGAGGATCAGGACGGCCTCGTCCTGGGTGCCGTCCTCGAAGTGGATCAGGACGCGCACGGACCCCTGTCCGGCCCGCGCGTCGTAGACGGCCCCCAGTGGCTCCGCGAGGGTGGCGCAGGTGGGCTTGGCCGGTACCGGCCGCAGCGTGGTCCCGTCGGCCGGAGCCGACCATTCCTGGTCACCTCCGACGGGGCTGGCGAGGCGGAAGGTGTTCCGCTCCCCGTCCGGCAGGGCGGTCACCACGCCGATCCGGCCGTCCTGTGCGGTGTCGGCGGCCAGCTCGTGCAGGCGTGGGAAGAACGGGGCCGCCGTGCCCAGCTCCCGCCCTTGTGAGGGAAGGTGCGTCGTTCCTGGTGCGCTCATGGTCGTCTCCGTCCCCGGGGACCGGTGAAGAGTGGGCGGTGGATCCAGTCAACTCCCGTACTTCCAGGGGGGATACGTGCTGCTGAAGGGCTGCAAGGTCCGTGCATGGAAGCGCATAATCCGTGCATGGACTGGGAGTTCGGCGAGGTGATCAGGCGGGCCCGGGTCGGCCGACGGATGAGCCAGGAGGCCCTGGGACACGCGGTGCACTGCTCGCCGTCTTCCATCTCCCGGGCGGAGAACAACCTGGTCAGGCCCGATGCCCGGATTCTGGAGAGCATCTGTGATGTTCTTGACCTGATGCCGGAGGACGTTGGGCTTGAAGGGGACGATGTGCACAGGCGCGATGTGTTGGCCCTGGGTGTGGGGCTTGGTGCTGCGGTAGCGGTCTCGCCCGCTCCGGCCTCTGCCACGGCGCCGGACCCCAAAGATCTCGTGGAGCGTTCGCTTTTCCGCCTGCCGGAGGTCCCGCCACCGTCGCGGGAGGCCCTGACGATGGCCCTTGGCCGGGCCCGGACCAGCTTCCACGAGGCCCACTACGTCGAGCTCGGCAGGACGCTGCCCCGGCTCATTTCCGGCTCGCTCGCGGCCGGGGCCCACGACGTGGCCGCCCGGGCCTACGTGCTGTTGGCCCAACTGGCGACCAAGAACTACCAGCAATACGCCTGGCTCGCCGCCGACCGGGCCCGTGCGCAGGCGGAGCTGACGAGTAGTCCGGTGCTGGCCGGTGAAGCCGCTCAGGCCATGGCCATCGCGATGCGTCGAGCCGGTGAGTACGACGCCTCCGTCGGCCAGCTCCAAGGGGCTGCGTCCGGTCTGGAGGGGCGTTCTCCGGACTATCAGGCCATGCGTGGCGTCCTCCTGCTCACCGCGTCCTACAGCGCCGCTCAGGCCGGGCGGCAGGGCCAGGCCATGGGCTTCCTCGAAGAGGCCGAGGCGACGGCCCGCCGCATGGAGGAGGAGCACCGCAAGCTCCCCGCCCCCAGGGACTTCAGCGTCGACCACACCCGGCTCTTCCGGATCAGCGTCCATCACGCCCTCGGCGAGCCCGGCCCGGCCCTGCGATACGCGAGGCAGGTCGAGCCGATGCGCCTGCCCGACGCCGAACGCCGGGCCCGGATGATGATGGACGTGTGCCGCGTCTACAAGGACGACGGCGAACCCGAACGCGCCTTCGCCGCCCTGCGAGCCATGGAGAAGTACGCACCCGAAGAGGTACGCCGACCCAAGATCAGGGGCATCGCCCGCGAGCTCCTTGTCCTCAACGGCGAGATCTCCGGCCTGCGCCGGTTCTCCCAGCGCATCGGCGCCTAGCGAAAGGACCTCATGAGCAACGACGGCCGCATCTTCCGCGAGGCATGGATCGCCGGGGTGAAGAAGCACTTCCCCGGCGAGCCCAAGCCCGGGTACATCACCCCCTGGGAGGACACGCCGGACTGGGAGCGAGAGGCCGCCGCCGCGGTGTGCGGGCAGGTCCGCGACCTCATCGCGGCCAGCGGTGGTAAGGCCGCCAAGCTGACGCGGGAACAGCAGGGGCGGTTCGTCGCCCTCTGCTGGACGGCGCAGATCTTCAAGCACTTCGAGGACCCGAAGCCCAGCTACGTGGCCGACTGGGCCGAGCTGCCGCAGTGGCAGCGGGAGACGGACTCGGACATCTTCGGCGCCGTGCTCAAGGCGTCCGGCGTAGAGGGCTGAGCCCGCCCGCGATCGTCGTACCCCACGGTCCGCGGGTGACGACGGTCGGGGCGTGCCGCCCGGCCGGGCCAGCCGATGCCCATGTGCAGAAGGCGGTGGCGAAAGCCCGTCTCCCCCTTGAGCTTGCATGGGTATGCCGCAGGCCCGGCCGGAAACCCTTCCGGCCGGGCCTGCGGCATAGGTGGAGCCAGGGCCAATGTTGAACGAGTGGAGTCCTGATGTGCGGCCGCTGGTGTACGGCGGGTCAGTCGTCTCCGTGCTCGGCGACGTATTCGAGGGTGTCTTGCGCAGTGACGATCGGAAGCAGGCGCTCGTACTCCGCGTAGTCCTCGTCGGTCATGATGCCGACGACGTCGCTGACGGTTGAGCCTTCGGGAAGGCGGGGGAAGTACTTCATGAGCAGCTCGACGAATGCTTCCTTCATCGCGTCGAGTTCATGTGCCCATTCGTTCTCAAGGCGCATCTGCGCATTCGCGGCGGAGAACTCTGCCCGGGTCGCGGTGGACAGCAGAGCATGTTCAGCGGCCGTGAACGGGCTCCCGTCGCAGCGGTACAGGCGCGAGGCGTCGTCGTGGCGGTCGTAGTCCACTTCGGTGAGGAGGACGACGACGTCGGCGCGAACGGAGGGCTGGGGCATGGGCGGCTCCCTGTGTTTTCTCGTGTGATTGGTGTGCTGTAGCGGGTGGTTCGAGGCTCTGCCGACGGGCGGTGCTCGGGGCATGGGGTGCGCCTTGGTTCGACGAGGTGTGGGCTACGAGGGCGGAGGGCCCTTGGGGCGGGGCGGCGGGCGGAAGTCAGCGGCGGGTGCGACGCGCGTCGGGCGGGGGTACCGACGACGACACCGAGGGCGTGGCTTGGGGCGTCTGGCTCTGCTGAGCGGTGGTGTGTTGGATGCGCCAGGTGAGCAGGCGGGCAGGGCGCCTGGCGTCGTGAAGGGGGCGCTGGCCGGCGGCTTCACGGAGGGCCTCGGCAGGGTCACGGCCGCCCTCGTCGGCGCGCGCGAGCACTGCCGCGAGGGCGCCCCAGTCGGGAGTGTCGAGGATCCTCTCGGCGTGCTCGGGGAGCACGACACGGACGATGTGCGCGTACCGGAGCTGGGCCGTCACGCTGACTGGTGCTGCCCGCGCCAGGATGGTCAAGGGGATGGTGGCGGCCTGGTCTGCGGCGGCTTGGAGGTAGGTGAGGGCTTCACGGGCCGCGGCGACCTGTTGATCGTGCCGTTGCACCTCGTGCCAGCGGATGGCGGCGGTGACGGCAAGGACGATCGTGTCGAGGAACAGGGCCAACAGGGTGCCGTCCGCACTGTTGGGCGGTGGAGTGCGGAGCATGCCCTGAACAGCACCACGCAGCCAGGCAGCGTGCTCGTTGCGAGCGCGGATGCGGGAGCGGGAGGCGCGTTCGAAGGCAGCGGCGGCCTGACGGAGTTGCTCCTCGTAGAGGGTGGGAGCGAGGAGGGGCAGGGCGTCGATGGTTTCGGCGAGTGCGGTGATGTGGGCTTGGGCGGCGGGTGGGTCGTCGTGGGTGAGGGCGTGCGGGATGTGTTCAGTGGCGGCCAGGGCCATCTGCCAGGGATGGCTGGTCCTGGCCGTGGCGGCCAGCCGTTCGGTGATCTTGGGCCAGGACAGGTCGGGGGCGAGTTCGGAGCCGGAGTACCAGATGGGCTCCTGCTTGCCGTTGGTGTCGCCCTGGAGGGCGACCGTGTAGCCGCGTACGTCGCCGGAGGGGAAGTGCTTGACGTCGACGAGGATGCCGTCGGTGTGCTGGAGCAGGCGGATGAATTCCTCGGTGCTTGTGGCGGCGGCCACGGCGGTGCGGACCGTGGTGCGCAGGCGTTCGCGGGCGGTCCGGTCGTGGTTGGCGCGCTTGGCCTTTTCCTGTTCGGCGCGGGTGGGGCGTTTGGCGGCGGTGCGGTCCCCGCGTACGACCTGGTGCAGGCCGTACTCCTTCTCGATGGCGGCGAGTTCGCGGTCGGCGGTGAAGTAGTCGTTCCAGTGGCGTGCGGTGCGCAGGTCGGATCGGACCTTGGTGGCGGCGATGTGGATGTGGTCGGGTGCGTGGCGGACGGCGACCCAGCGGCAGCCGTCGGGGTCGTCTGCGGGGGCGATGCCAGTGGCGGCGACGATGCGGCGGGCGATGTCGGCCCACTCCTCGTCGCTGAGGTGGCGGTCGGTCTCGGCGGCGCGGATCGAGCAGTGCCACACGTGGCGTTCGGGGGCGCGGCCGAGGCGTTCGGCCTGCTTGACGTGCAGGTCGAGGTCGGCCACGAGGAGCTTCTTGGTGACGGTGAAGTCGTCGGCGCGGCCGGGGTCGGGGGCGAAGCCATCGAAGGAGGCGACCAGGTGGGGGTCGGTGTGGTCCTTGGCCTTCTTGGTGTCGTAGAGGTAGCGGATCAGACCGGCGGTGCTTTTGCCGCTGCTGATCTTCGCGATCATCGGGCCACCTTGTGGCTGACGGCCTGGTTGGCGGCTGCCGCGATGTGGCGCACGGCCGTGCCGACGGCGTCCACAGTGTGGACGGTCTGGGCCAGTAAGGCACTGTCCCCAGGATGTGGATGACCGCCGGAGTTGAGCTTCTTGGCGATCTGGTTGACGTTGTGGCCGATGGCGGCGACCTGCTGGCGCAGGGCGTTGAGTTCGTCGATGTAGTCGTCCAGTGGTGTGCGCTGGCCGGGCAGGGTGAGGTCACCGTGTACGTGGGCCAGGGTGACGACGGCGACGTAGTGGGCGCCGCTGACGTTCAGCGAGCGGGCCTTGGCGAGGATGGCGGCCTTCTCCTCGCTGCTGTAGCGGGCGTCGACACGCTGCTTGCGCTGGCCGCCTGGGTCGGGCTTGCGACGGCGGGCGACGCGATGCAGGGCGGCTGCTTCGGCGGCCCGCGGCAGCGGCACAGCTGCGGCGGTGGGCTGCTCCTCTGCGGGCGCCCCCTGGTGTCCGCCTGCCTCCGCCACCCCCGGGGCGAAGGCTTCTCCGTGGGACCGGCCTTTGGACGGTCCAGCGGCATACCTTGCTGACGCGGTGGCTGCGGTGGTGGTCATCTGCTGGTGGGCAATGGGGAGTTCGCCGTGCGAGTCGTGCATGGGTGGTTCTCCGTGAGGTTCTGGTGTCAGGTGCTTCGCTGCGCGCGCCCTCCTGTCCCCACGCTTGTCTCTACGGGGACATGGGGCGGGGAGGTGAGGTAGATCAGCGCGGCCACCGGGTCAGGCGGCGCCGACGGGGGCTGCGTCGAGTTCCCCATGCCGCTGGGAGACGGCTGCGTCGAGTTCGGCCTGAAGGACTTTCTTGATCATGTCCGCCTCCTTCCGGCCGATGGTGAGGCCCTGGCTGCGGAACGTGTCCTCGATGTGGCGGCGCGAGGCGCGACCCTTTCGTCCCAGTGGCGCAGTGCGCGCGAGGGCGAGCCGTTCGGGGGCGATCTCGTTGGTCTTGTGGCCCTGCGATTCGGCGGAGGGCTGAAGCTCCTGGGCCGCTTCGTTGTTGTCCGAAGCCACGTCGGGGACATCGGACGCCACGTCGGCGAGGTTGTCGCGCTCTGTGGCGTGGGGCTCCTGGGGGCGAGGCGTGGAGTGGCGGTGGACGACGATGTAGAGGTGAACGGCGCCGGCCAGGGCGAGCGGGGCGATGGCGGACAGGGCGCCGACGGTGAGGTCGTCGAGCCGGAGGCCGCCGCCTGGGCGGGTCTGCTGGTTGAGGCGGACGGCGTGCAGGGCGTTGGCCCAGATGCTCGTCACGGTGGCCGCGCCGACGAGTGCCCACACGTACGCGCGGGAGAGCGTCGGGGCGGTTCGGAGCATGAGCAGGGCGCCGACGCCGATGGCGATGAAGCCGTCGATGACGAGCGGGAAGGCATAGGTGAGCGGTCCGCGGATGTGGATGGCGACGGCCATCTGGCGCAGGGCGTCATAAGAGAGGGAGAAGGCGAACCCGGCGAGCAGGGCGATCCCGGCGCGGATCGCATCCGTGCCGCGTATGGCGGTGGGGGCAGGCAAGCGGAGGTGCTCCAGGTGGGGTTGGGCGGCGGCTACCCCGCCGGGGATGTGGGCAGGGGTCGCCGCTGTGCGGCGCGGTGTCTCGTACCACTCGTTACGTGCCTGGTCAGGGCAGGTACGAGAGAAAGGGCGATGACGGGAGGACTCGTTGTCGGTCGACCACTCGTACCCGCGATGACCTGCGCGGATACGAGTGGTACGGGACAAGTCGGGTCAGGCTGCGGTGCCGGGGCCAGACTCACCAGCAGGCTCGGGCTCCGGGCAGTAACGAGCCCAGGCGTCGAGGAACTGGTTGCGCGCGAAGCCCTTGGCCTGGGCGCTGTCCGGGAAACGGCGGGTGGTCGAGCCAATGCCGTAGTCCTTGAGCAGGAGCTGCAAGCCGCGCGGGGTCAGGCCGTTGGCGCCGTACTCGGCCCACGGCGCTTCGGCGTCCTCGTTGAGGTAGTCGAGCAGGGTGCGGGTCCGCAGGGCGGGCGGGTCGCCGTGGAAGGCGAAGGCGCGGCGGATGTCGGTGAGGATGCGGGTTTTCAGGCCGCTGTCCTCGTCCTGCCCGGCCTCGTACGCGGCCATGGAGCGGCAGGTGGCGCGGGCGAGTGCGGGCCAGTCGCCTCCGGCTAGGTCGGCCACGATCACCAACGGTTCCCAGGTGTCGGCCGCACGGTCCTCGACCGGCATGGACGGCTCCAGGTCGACTGCCCGCGCATGCAGCGGCGTCAGCCAGGCGGAGAGCCGGTCGCGGATCGCGTTCAGGGCGGGAGTGTCGCGGCCGACGCGGAAGGAGGCCACCTTCTCGCCCGCCGCCCGGCGGCGCATCCGGATGACCACGGACCGGTCCATGATCGTGTCCGGCAGGTCGCCGATCCCGGCGAGCGCGGCCATGGCGAAGGTGGGAAACGCCACCGGCTTGTGCTCGGGACCGGTCACCCGCAGGGTGGGTCGGTTGCGCTGGTGTCCGGCGTTGAGCAGGCCGCGCAGTTCCTCGTTCTTCTCCGCCGCCTTGGCGGTGCCGAAGAGGGTGTCGGCCTCGTCCAGCAGGAGCGTCGGCGGGTCCTCGTCGGTGATCGAGCGGAAGATCGCCGCAGGGCTGGCGTTCATCGTGATCAGCCGGTTGTGCACGGTCTCGGTCACCATGTCCAGCAGTCGTGACTTGCCGCACCGCTTGGCCGGACCGACCACGGCCAGACGAGGCGCGTGCTGCCAGGCAGGCTGCAGGTGCGTGGCCGCGATCCACAGCGTCACCGCTGCGAGGGCCTCCTCGCTCGGCATGACGACATACCGGGTGATCTGCGCCCGCAGATCAGACAGCACCTGCGCACCCTCGGTCGCCTCTGGCTCCGTACCGGGTACTTCCCCGACCCCACTCAGGGCCTGCTCCTCGGTGTCGTGGGAGCAATCACTCCGGTCGGCATCCGTCTCCTCGTCTCCCTCGCTGCGCAGGTGCGCACCGGGCTGACCGGGGATGGCAGTTGCGGGCCAGGCCGCGTTGGAGGGCATGGAATAGGAGTCGGGGTTGGTGGGTTGCACTCGGCAGCTCCTCGTCTGGCGGTGGCGGGCTCGCACGCCCTGGCCGCCGGGTCGGTTCCTGTCACCGGGGGCAAGGGAGTCACTGGGGCCTCCGGCGTCGCACCGCCGGGGGCCTTCCCTCTTCTCGCGGGCACTGGGCCATGGCGAGGGATCACGAACCGTACGGTCACGCCCCGCCACAGTCCAGCATTTCTGTGTCAGCTCAGCGCAGAAGCGTCTGCTATGCGCGCCTGTGGTCATGCAGCCAGTCCCAGCAGGTTCAACAGGTCGGCGGTCACCACCCGATAGGCATTGCCTAGGCGCAGCACCTTGCACGGGTACTGGCCGCGCTTGGCCAGCTCGTACCCTTTGCTCCGACCGAGCCCCAACGCTCGGTTTCCGGTCCCCAGGTCAACAGTGGCGGGAAGGTCCAGTAGCTCCTCGCGGCTCATGCCCTTCACCCGGTCGACGGGTTCGTTCTCGCGCATGCGCGCTCCATCCATGACTGAGCCCTCGGCGAACACGACGATCGCGCCCGTCTCCAGGTCATGAAATCAACGCTAAGCGAGTTAATGTGTCTTCATGACGCAACATGATTCCGACCATGGAACTGAGACGGACGACGAGGACGACATCCCCGAGTGGATGGATCAGGTCATGGCCACCGTGGCCGGCGAGGTCCGCAGACGACGGAAGGAGTTGAGGTGGAGCGCACAGGACCTGGCCGACAAGTGCGAGGCGATCGGTCACCCGATCCCCCGCAACGTGATCGCCAACATGGAGTCAGGCCGCCGCTCCAACCTGCCCCTGGTCGACGTCATGGTCCTGGCCCAGGCCCTGAACACATCCCCCATCTGCCTCATCTACCCCGTCGGCTACGTCGAGTACGTGCAGCGACTCCCCCTCCAAGACCCCACCCCCACGCTGGATGCCCTGAAGTGGTTCACCGGGGAGAGAGCCGAACTCGGCGCCGAGGACGACATGCTGCGCTACTTCCGCGCCCACCGCGCCGCCGAGGAAAGGCTCAGGACCGCAGGGAAAGAGGAGGAGTACGCGGGCTACAAGGCCCGCAGTGCCAACAACGCCGACCGGAAGGCCGAAGCCCTCCGCGCTCAGGCCCATGCCGCCGAGGCAGCCGAGGCGGCCAAAGTCCGCCTGCGCAAGACCCGCGCCTTCATCAGAGAGGAAGGCGTCACGCCTCCCTACCTGCTGCCCGAGCTCGCCACCGAGGTCGACCCACCAGAATTCCACCCCACCAGCATTGAGGAGACAGACGTTTGAAGGGCTCTACCCACCGCCGCTGCTACTGCCGCGACCCCAAGACCGGCAAGCCGCTCGGCAAGAACTGCCCCAAGCTCTCCAGCCGCAAGCACGGCTCCTACTCCGTACGCCAGGAGCTCCCGTCCCGAGAGGACGGCACCCGCCGTTCCTTCAGTCGCGCTGGCTACGAGACGCTCAAGGCCGCTCAGGCTGACCTCGACCACATACGCGCGCTCCTCGGTCTCGCCGAAGCCGACGACTCCGAGGGGCTGACCCAGATCGCCGCGCTGCTGGAGAGGGTTGCCGACGAGAAGGCTCCGCTGCCGGAAATTGAGGCGACCCGCAGGCGCCTCAGCCACGGTCTGGACCTGACCAGTCGGCTCACTGTCGGTGAGTGGCTGGACATGTGGCTGGCGGGCAAGAAGGGGCGGCAGAGCGCCATCAGCCGCGACGAGAGCAACATCCGCGTGCACCTCAAGCCGCGGATCGGGCACTACCGGCTCGACCGGCTGCGGGTCGCTCACCTCTCGGAGATGTTCGAGGCGATCGCCGAGGCCAACGTCGAGATAGCTGAGGGCAACGCCGCGCGGCGCAAGGCGTTCGAGGATCTCTCCCAGATCCCCTGGAAGGGGCGCGAGCACCGTGCCCGCCGTAAGGCGATGAAGGCCGCCATCGCCGAGATGGAGCCCTACCGCCGCATCGTCGGTCCGGCCACGCGCCAGCGGGTCCGCTCCACGCTGCGGGCCGCGCTGAACGCCGCGATCGCCCAGCAGCTGATCACCTTCAACCCGGCCACCCATGTCGAGCTGGAGGCGGGCAAGCGCCCGAAGGCGCTGGTGTGGACCGAGGAGCGCATCCTTCACTGGAAGCGCACCGGCGAGAAGCCCTCGCCGGTGATGGTCTGGACTCCGGAGCACACCGGCCTGTTCCTCGACCATGTCGCGGAGGACCGCCTGTACGCACTGTTCCACGTGATTGCCTTCCGCGGGCTGCGGCGGGGCGAGGTATGTGGGCAGAAGTGGACGGACACCAATCTGGACGCCGGGCTCATCACCGTCGCCAAGCAACTCGTCGTAGACGGTTGGGAGGTGTACGAGGACGACCCCAAGACCGACGCCGGCGCGCGGACCATCGCGCTGGACTCGGACACGGTCCAGGCCCTCAAGCGGCACCGTGCCCAGCAGGACAAGGACCGCGAGGAGTGGGAGACCGCCTGGGCGGAGACTGGACGCGTCTTCACCAAGGAGAACGGCGAGATGCTCCATCCCGCCAACGTCACACGGCAGTTCATCGAGCTGTATGAGGAGATCGGCCTGCCGCCGGTCCGCCTCCACGACCTCCGCCATGGTGCTGCGACGCTCGCCCACGCGGCCGGGGCCGACCTGAAGGACATCCAGGAGATGCTCGGCCACTCCTCGATCACCATCACGGCCGATACGTACACGAGCCTGTTGCCCGAGGCTGACCTTGCTATCGCTGAGGCCGCGGCCCGGCTAGTGCCGCGCGCCCGATCGATCTCCGAGAACGCCGCTCCCGAAGGGGAGTCCAAGCCTGGCGACGCAGAGAAGTCCGGCCCGGAGTCCGTGCCGGATGATGCCGCCCCATCGGGCGATATCCGGGAGATCAACTCCCCGTCCGCTCACGCACCGCTCACGCAAACGGCCCCGGACGAGGAGTCCGAGGCCGAGTAGGAGCCCTCTCTGGGGGATAAATCCCAGGTCAGAGCGGTAACGCGTTGTGCCCCCGGCAGGATTCGAACCTGCGACACCCGCTTTAGGAGAGCGGTGCTCTATCCCCTGAGCTACGAAGGCGTGCCGTCCGTGAGGGCGGCTTTGGACAGGGTATCCGATGGGGGGCCGGGGGCGCCCGGAGGGAGTGCGGTGGGGGCGGGGGCGGGCAGTGGGGTGGCGGGGGCGGGTGGTTACTGTCCGGTGATGGACCTCCACTGATCGTGTGCGTCACGATGGCACCCCCGGTGGTGGCGGAAGAGGTGGTCTCGGTGGCTCGGGCGTCGCGGGTCGTGGTGGTCGGGGGCGGGGTCATGGGGGTCTCCGTGGCCTTCCACCTCGCCGAGGCGGGCGTGCGGGACGTCGTCGTGGTGGAGCGGGGCGCGCTCGGGGGCGGCAGCTCGGGCAAGCCGATCGGCGGGGTGCGGGCGCAGTTCTCCGACCCGGTGAACATCGCCCTGGGCGCCCGCAGCCTGCGGGCCTTCCGTGACTTCGCGGCGCGTCCCGGCGGCGACATCCGCCTGGAGACGGTGGGCTATCTGTTCCTGCTCGACCGGCCGGAGGACGTCGAGGCCTTCGAGGAGAGCGTCCGCGTACAGGAGCGGATGGGGGTGCGCGGCCGGATCGTCGGGCCGCGGGAGGCGCACGAGCTGTGTCCGTACGTACGGCCCGAGGGGCTGCTCGCCGCCGCGTACTCGCCCGACGACGGGCACGCCCGGCCCGGCGCCGTCGTCGCCGGGTACGCGCGGGCCGCCGCCGCGGCCGGGGTCTCCTTCGTCACGGGGACCACCGTGACCGGGATGGACGTGACCGGCGGGCGCGTCACCGCCGTGCGCACCGACCGCGGGGTGATCACCTGCGACGCCGTGGTGTGCGCCGCGGGCGCCTGGTCCGCGGGGGTCGGCGCGCTGGCGGGGGTGGAGCTGCCGGTGCGGCCGCTGCGGCGGCAGATCGCGTTCACGGCCCCGCTCGTGCCGCCCCCGCCCCGCACCCCGTTCACCATCGACTTCTCCTCCACGGCGTACTTCCACACCAGCGGCCAAGGGCTGCTGTTCGGGCTCGCCGACCCGGAGCAGGAGGAAGGCTTCGACACGACGTGGACCGAGGAGTGGGTGGAGCTGTTCCGGTCCGTGATGCGGCGGCGCGCGCCCGCGCTCGCGGACCTCGACGTCGTGGGCGGCTGGGCCGGGCTCTACGAGGTCACGCCCGACCGCAACGCCCTCGTCGGGCGCGCCGGGGACGTGCCCAACTTCCTGTACGCCACCGGGTTCTCCGGGCACGGCTTCCTCCAGGCCCCGGCCGTCGGCGAGGTCGTACGCGATCTGTATCTGGAGCGCGAGCCGTGCGTGGACGTGGCGTCCCTGAGCGCCGAGCGGTTCCGGGTCGGCGCGGGCGGCAGGCCGGAGGCGCACGTGGTGTGACGGTCGCCGCCGCCCCCAGCCGGTACCCGCCGAGAGGAGCACCATGAACCCCCGGTACGCCCCCTGGCAGCTCCGCGCCGCCTTCGCCGCGCGGCTCTCCGACATGTACGGGCGCGAAGTGCCCGCGTACACCACCCTCGTCGACGTCACCCGCGCGGTGAACGAGGACGTCCTGCGCGAGCGCGGCGCCGCCGCCGAGCGGCTCGGGTCCATCGGCCGGGTCACGGCCGAGCGGCACGGCGCGATCCGGGTCGGCACCCCGGCCGAACTCGGCCAGGTCGCGCGGGTCTTCGGGGCGCTCGGGATGCGGCCCGTCGGCTTCTACGACCTGCGCGAGGCCGCCGCGAGCGCCGTGCCCGTGGTGTCCACCGCCTTCCGGCCCGTCGACGCGGACGAGCTGGCCCGCAACCCGTTCCGGGTGTTCACCTCGCTCCTGACCCCCGCCGACCCGCGGTTCTTCGACGAGGGGCTGCGCAAGCGGCTTGAGGACTTCCTCGCCGCGCGCGAGCTGTTCCCGCCGGAGCTGCTCGCGCTCGCCGACCGGGCCGAGGCCGACGGCGGGCTCGCCGGGGCCGACGCCGAGCGGTTCCTCGGACTCGCCGTCGCCGCCTTCGAGCTGTCGCGCGAGCCGATCGACAAGGCGTGGTACGAGGAGCTGGAGCGGGTCTCCGCCGTGGCCGCCGACATCGGCGGCGTCCGCGGCACGCACATCAACCACCTCACGCCCCGCGTCCTCGACATCGACGAGCTGTACCGCCGGATGACCGCGCGCGGCGTCCGGATGATCGACACCGTGCAGGGGCCGCCCGCGTGGGACGGGCCCGACGTGCTGCTGCGGCAGACCTCGTTCCGGGCGCTCGACGAGCCGCGCGCGCTGCGCCTGGCCGACGGCAGCGTCACCAGCGGGGTGCTGCGGGTGCGGTTCGGCGAGGTGGAGGCCCGCGGGATCGCCCTCACACGGGCGGGGCGCGCCCTGTACGACGAGCTCCTCACCCGCGTCGACGACCGCCTCGCCAGCGGTGACGACCGCCTCGCCAGCGGTGACGGGGGCCCCGCCCGCGACGGCGACCGCTTCGCCCGCGGCGGCGACCGCCTCGCCCGCGGCGACGGGCGCCGCCCCGCCACCCCGGCCGAGCGCGCGCAGGCCGCCCGCGCGGTCTGGTCGGCCGCCCTGCCCCGCACCGAGCGCGAGCTGGCCGCGCGGGGGCTCGGCCACTTCACGTACCACGTGGTGGCGGACCGGCCCCGCGACGGCGCCCCGCCGCCCACCGGGCTCGGCGACCTCCTCGACGCGGGGTGGGTGCGGGCCGAGCCCCTCGTGTACGAGGACTTCCTGCCCCGCTCCGCCGCCGGGATCTTCCAGTCGAACCTGGAGGGGGCCGGGGTACGGGACGACGCGGTCGCGGGGGCCGCGTACGACAGCGCCTGGCTGTCGGGGGCGATGGGGCGCGAGGTCCTGGATCCGTTCGACCTGTACGAAGCGCGGCAGCGGGCTTCTCTGGCTGTGGTCGCGCGGAAGCTCCGCGTCCCCGGCCCCGGCGCCCCCGCTGGGGGCTGCGCCCCCTAGACCCCCGCGTCGCGCTGCGCGCTCGTCCTCAAACGCCGGACGGGCTGATGCGCCCCGTCCTCACCGCCCTCTCCGAAGGAGCCCCCGTGCCGCCCACCCTCCCCGCCACCGACACCCTCCGCCACCGCGCCCACGAGGCCCTCGCCCGCGTCGGCGCCGAGATCCCCGAGGGCCGGGGGTGCCAGGCCCGTACGCCGATCACCGGTGAGGGGCTCTTCGCGCTCGCCGGGGCCGCGCCCGCCGCCGTCGACGAGGCCGTCGCCGCCGCGCACGAGGCGTTCCTCCAGTGGCGGGCGGTGCCCCCGCCGCGCCGCGGGGAACTGGTGCGCCGCCTGGGCGAGTTGCTGCGGGAGCACCAGGAGGACGTCGCGGATCTGATCACCATCGAGGCGGGCAAGATCCGCTCGGAGGCGCTCGGCGAGGTCCAGGAGATGATCGACATCTGCGACTTCGCGGTGGGGCTCTCGCGCCAGCTGTACGGGCGGACCATCGCGTCCGAGCGGCCGGGGCACCGGCTCGCGGAGACCTGGCATCCGCTCGGGGTCGTCGGTGTGATCTCCGCGTTCAACTTCCCGGCGGCCGTCTGGTCCTGGAACACCGCCGTCGCCCTGGCCTGCGGCGACACCGTGGTGTGGAAGCCGTCCGAGCTGACGCCGCTGGTCTCCCTCGCGTGCGCGCGGCTGCTCGACCGGGCCGCCGACGACGTGGGCGCCCCGGCCGGGGTGCACCGGCTGCTGCTGGGCGACCGGGCCGTGGGGGAGCGGCTCGTGGACGATCCGCGGGTGGCGCTCGTCAGCGCCACCGGGTCGACGCGCATGGGCCGCGAGGTCGGGCCGAGGGTCGCCGCCCGCTTCGGGCGCTCGCTGCTCGAACTCGGCGGCAACAACGCCGCCGTGGTCGCGCCCTCCGCCGACCTCGACCTCACGGTGCGGAGCGCCGTGTTCGCCGCGGCGGGCACGGCGGGCCAGCGGTGCACGACGCTGCGCCGCCTCATCGTGCACGAGGACGTGGTGGACGCGCTGGTGGCGCGGCTCGCGGGCGCGTACCGGAAGCTGCCCGTCGGGGACCCCTTCGACGCGGCGACGCTCGTCGGGCCGCTGGTCTCGCCGGCCGCGCTCGACCGCATGCAGGAGGCGCTCGCCCGCGCCCAGGCCGAGGGCGGCAAGGTCCTCGCGGGCGGGCAGCGGCGCCTGGCCGACATCGCGCCCGGAGCGGCGTACGTGGAGCCCGTCGTGGTGCGCATGGGCGCGCAGACGGGCGTGGTGAAGGAGGAGACCTTCGCGCCGATCCTGTACGTCCTGACGTACGACACCTTCGAGGAGGCGATCGCGCTGCACAACGACGTGCCGCAGGGGCTCTCGTCGAGCGTCTTCACGCGCGACCAGCGCGAGGCCGAGCTGTTCCTGTCCGCCGAAGGCTCCGACTGCGGCATCGTGAACGTGAACATCGGCACGTCGGGCGCGGAGATCGGCGGGGCCTTCGGCGGCGAGAAGGAGACCGGCGGCGGGCGCGAGTCCGGGTCCGACGCGTGGCGCGCGTACATGCGGTCCGCCACGAATACCGTCAACTACTCGGGCGGGCTCGCGCTCGCGCAGAACGTCAGCTTCCTGTAGCAGCAGTCGCAGTCGCAGTCGCAGCCGCCGCCGTCGCAGCCGTCGCGCGCCGGGTCCGTCAGGCGCCCGGCGCGCGGTCCGCCGGCCGGACGTCCGGCCCGGTCAGGTCGCGGACGTAGGTGATCCCGGGGCGGCCGTCCAGGACGGTCTCCCCGGTGGGCACGAAGCCGGTGCGGGCGAGCACGGCCTGCGAGCCGGGGTTGTCGGTGGTGGTCCCGGCCCGCAGCGACGTCAGGCCGTACTCGGTGGCGGCGAGGACGCACACCTGCCGCACCGCCGACGTGGCGAGCCCCTGGGAGGTGGCCTTCTTGGCGATGCGGTAGCCCAGTTCGGCCGAGCCGTCCGCCACGTCGACCAGGTTGACCCGCCCGAGGATCTCGCCGTCGCCGCCGACCACGACGTGGAAGTGACAGGCCCCCGTCTCCTGCTCGGCGAGCAGCGCGCGGTGGCGCTCGTCGAACGCGGCGAAGTAGGCGTCGCCGCGGTCCGGGACCGAGGCGGCGAAGTAGGCGCGGTTCTCCCGCTCGAAGGCGAGCAGGGCCGGGGCGTGGTCTGCGCGCAGGCGCTGGAGTTCGGGCATGGTCCAACCGTACGTCGTGATGGGGCGTCAGCCACACTGCCCAACGGCCCGTGAACAGGCGACTTTTGGAGATGGAAGGCTCCGGAAGCAGGCCTTCCGGGGCCGCTTGTGCCGCGACCGGTGCCGTCAGTCCCGCCGGGTGATGTCGAAGCCGAACGCCAGCGTGCCCGGGTCGACCGCCGTCACTCCGCCGTCGACCGTGAGGGTGGCGCCGTTGACGAACGACGCCGCGGGCGAGAGCAGCCAGGCGATGGCCTCGGCGACCTCCTCCGGGGTGCCGGGGCGGCCCGCGGGAATCAGCCGCGTCCCCTGCTCGTACGCGGCGTCGAGTCCTTCCTCGCCGTCGCCGAGCCCGGCGGACCGCGCGAACGCGCCCATGCGCCGGTCGGCCATCTCCGTGCGCACCCAGCTGGGGCAGACGGTGTTGGCCCGCACGCCGAGCGCGCCGTAGTCGACGGCGACGGAGCGGCAGAGCTGGAGCAGCGCCGCCTTGGAGGTGGCGTACGCGGCGTTGCCGACGCCGTTGCGCAGTGCGGAGACCGAGGCGACGGCGACGACCGAGCCGCGGCTTTCGAGCAGGTGCGGCAGCGCGGTGCGCAGCAGGTGGAAGGGGCCGGTGAGGTTGGTGCTGAGGACGGTCTCCCAGTCCTCGGGGGTCACGTCGCCGACGGCCCCCGGGCGGCCGGTCCCCGCGTTCAGGACGACGCCGTCGAGCCGTCCGTACGCCTTCACGGTCGCCTCGACGAGACCGGCGACGGCCTCGGGGTCGGCCGCGTCGGCGGGGTGGGCGAGCGCGCCGGTCTCCTCGGCGATCTGGTGCAGCGGCTCCGGGCGCCGCCCGGAGACGACCACGTGGTGCCCGGCGGCGCGCAACTGCCGGGCGGTGGCGGCGCCGATGCCCGTTCCACCGCCGGTGACGAGGACAACGCGGGTATCCGTCATGGTCGTTCGGCCTCCTGTGCCCCTCGGGTTTGCGGACCCTCCAGGGTCGCACGCGGACCGCGCCGCGCCGCGTGCGCCCCTGGCGGGTCAGTCGACGTAGACGCTGGTGCCGAACTCGGAGACCGACGACTCGCCGGGAACGACCAGTTCGAGGAGGCCGCCGGTGCAGTCCGGCCCCGAGAAGACGAGGGCGACCTCGTCGGTGTGGTTGTCGACGGTGAGCGGCCTGCTGTCCGTGTCGTAGCAGCCGCTGGGGTCGGCGTACGCGACGCCGCCGACGACCAGCACGCCCTCGGCCGCGAGCGCGGAGCCCGGCAGCGCCAGGGCCAGCGTTCCGGCCGCGAGGACGGAGCCGAGGGCGAGGGCGACACGACGGCGCATGAGCGGTTCTCCTGCCTGCCGGGGCCGCCGAGCGCGGCCCGCGAGGTAACCGAACGTACGCGATCACACGCGGACGGTCACCGGCGTGCGGAAGCTCAAGATCCCGTGCACGGGCGGCCGCGCACGCCAGGTCGTGTGCTACGGTGCGAGCAGCACGTGTGTACGCCCCTTCTGGGCGCCGTGCCTTCCTTCTCCGACCCGGCGCACTCTCCGCCCGGCCCGGACTCCCGCTTCAACCAGCCCGTCGTACGAGGCCACGAGCCGTCGGCACCCGGTGCGCACGGCATCCGCCGTGCCCGGCACCCGGTGCGTACGGCCCCTCGCGACCGGCCTTCTCCGCGCAGTTCGCGCACGTCCCGCGGTTTCGCGAAAGGACCACCCACCCCATGAACCCCACCCAGACCACCCAGACCACTCAAACCACCCAGGCCGTCCGGGCCGTCCGGGCCGTCTCGGCCATCCCGTCCCCGGCCCCCGCGGCCGACCTGCGCATCCACAGCGGTGTCCTGGACATCGCGAAGGCCGACGGGCACCTGCGCGCCGAAGGCTGCCTGCCCGGGCCCGCCGACGTGCTCGTCCCGGCCGCCCTCGTGCGCCGGCTCGGCCTGCGCGCGGGCGACTTCGTCGAGGGCACCTGCGGCGGCAGGCCGCACGTCCTCGCCGAGGTCACCCGCGTCAACGGCCGTGCCCCCCAAGGCCTGCGCGACAGGCCCCGGTTCGGCGACCTCACCCCGCTGCACCCGCGCGAGCGGCTGCGCCTGGAGGTGCCGGGCGGCGCTCTCGCCCCGCGCCTCGTCGACCTGGTGGCGCCCGTCGGCAAGGGCCAGCGCGGCCTGATCGTCGCCCCGCCGCGCGCGGGCAAGACCGTGCTGCTGCGCCAGCTCGCGGACGCCGTCGCCGCCAACCACCCCGAGTGCCACGTCATGGTCGTACTGCTCGACGAGCGGCCCGAAGAGGTCACCGAGATGCGCCGTGCCGTGCGCGGCGAGGTGCTCGCCTCCACCTTCGACCGGGTGCCCAAGGCGCACGTCGCACTCGCCGAACTCGCCGTCGAGCGCGCCAAGCGGCTCGTCGAGGACGGCAAGGACGTCGTCATGCTCTTCGACTCGCTGACCCGGCTGTGCCGCGCGTACAACAACACGGCGGCGAGCGGCGGCCGCACGCTCAGCGGCGGCGTCGACGCGGCCTCCGTGCAGGGCCCCAAGCGGCTCTTCGGCGCCGCGCGCCTGGCCGAGGAGGGCGGCTCCCTGACGATGCTCGCCACCGTCCTGGTGGAGACGGGCTCGCGCGCCGACGAGTACTACTTCGAGGAGCTCAAGTCCACCGGCAACATGGAGCTGCGCCTGGACCGGACCCTCTCCGACCGCCGGGTCTTCCCGGCCGTGGACGTCACCCCGTCCGGGACCCGGCGCGAGGAACTGCTCGTCCCGGCCGAGGAGTTGGCGGCCGTGCGCGGGCTGCGGCGGGCGCTGGCCCGGCGCGACGGGCGCGAGGGGTTCGAGGCGCTCCTCGACCAGCTCCGCAAGGCGCCCTCCAACGCGGCGTTCCTGCGGCAGGTGCGCCTGTCCGTGCCCGGGGCCGTGCCGGAGGCGTGAGGGTGCCCGCCGCCTCAGGTGCGGGTGACCAGGACGCGGTAGTTGCCGTCCAGGTCCACGCCCGCCACCTTCACCTTCACTCCCGTCCGGCGGTCCGTGAAGGTCTCGCCGAGGGCGAACGGCGCGTCCGAGAGCTCCGCGTGCACGTTGGGGCTGCGGGTGCAGCCGCCGCTGTCGCGGGTCGCGTCGGTGACCGTGATGGGGCCGTGGCCGGTGTCGACGTCCGCGTCCACGCGGTACACGAGCACGCCGGGGCGGCACACCGCCTCGTCGTTGCCCGCGCGGGTGCGCAGCTCCACCGCGTACCCCGTCTTCGCGTCGACGGGCACGAACACCAGCTTCGTGCCGCCGCGCCCGGCGAGCGGGGTGAGCAGGTGCTCCGTGGTGCCGTGCGCCGGGGCGCAGTCGACCTGGGTGTCGTCCAGCCAGCCGAGCTTCCACTTGTGCCAGCCGAGCAGGTCGTTGTTGGCGCCCCAGTCCTCGCTCATGATGTCCCAGTGGCCGACCGCGCCGCCGCCGTCGCGCGTGTACAGGTCGGGCAGGCCGAAGACGTGGCCGTTCTCGTGCGGCAGCACCCGGTAGCCGGTCCGGTCGTAGCTGCCCGAGCCGTCGTCCTGGCGGCTGTACACGAAGGAGGCGTTGGCGATCGGCACCCCGTCCGCCACCGGCGCCTCGTGGTTGCCCGCGAACGTCACCGACAGGACGGTGTCGAGCGCCGAGGGGCCCGCGTTCGGCGTGATGAGGACGTTGAGCAGGTCGTACGCGCGGAAGTCCACGGCAGGGTCGGCTGCGGTCACGATGTCCCGGACCAGGTCGCGGTAGCCCGGGTCGAAGGGGGCGCCGCGCTCTATCCCGTACTTCTTGAACGGCTTCGGCATCCGCAGCCAGTCGGGGACCGGCACCTCGGAGCGGTAGTCGAGACGGCCGTACGAGCTGGTGCGGAACCAGTCGGAGGTCTGCGGGAAGAACTCCCCGAGCCGGTCGAGCGCCGGGCCCTCGCCCGGGGCGTCGGAGAAGTCGATCATCAGGTTCAGGGCGCGCACGGTTCCGGTGGAGCGGGTGTAGCCGGGGCCCGTCGGGATGCCCTCCGACATCTGCACGCCGAGCTCGCCGCTGATCATGCAGGGGCCGAGCGCCGTGGAGCGGGCCTGCGAGACGGGGCCCGCGGCCGAGGGGGTGTCCGCGAGGAGGCGGCCGGTGCTCGCGGACGTGGTGACGGCGAGCACCACCGCGGCGGCCGAGCCGAGGGCCACGGCCCTGGCGACCCGGTGGCGGCGCGGCCCTCCCGGCGCCCGGGTCCCCGCGCCGCGGCCCCGGCCTATGCCCTTCCACCTCGGCTGCTGCATGCGTGGGCCCTCCGCTCCGCGGCAGCCGCCGGGTCCGGCTGCGCCCTGTGCGATCACCCTGTGCCGGGGGGTGCGCGGGCGCGCGCTGAGCGCGACCGATCGTGGGTTTCTCGGAAAGTTCCGGGGGAGCGGGGCCGGGGGTGTGACGCGGACTCCGGGGGCTTTCAGGGATGTGACGCAGGTCACGCGAAGGGTGGGAAATAACCGGGGACGCTCTCCCCGTTTAGACGGTGTCCGAGCGAAACGGGGATCCACTCCCCGGATCGCGCGCCTCAGCTCCCGCCGGGAAATTCGTTGGACCCGCCACCCGGGGCCCTGCGAACCTGAGGCCTTTGACCGCTTCGAGGAGACCTGCCGTGTCCACCGCCACCGCCGCGCAGCGCACCGCACCGCGACCGCGGGCCGACGCCCTGCGCAACCGGGAGCGGATCGTCGCCGCCGCACGCGAGATGTTCGTGCAGCACGGCCCCGACGTACCGCTCGACGAGATCGCGCGCCGCGCGGGCGTCGGCAACGCCACGGTCTACCGTCACTTCCCCGACCGCGGCGAGCTCGTGCACCACGTCCTGCTCTTCGTCACCGACCGCGTCTCGGTCCTGGCCGAGAAGGCCATCGAGGCCGTCGACGCGGAGCCGGACAGCGCCTTCGAGGCGCTGCGCGGCTTCGCGCACGCCGCGGTGGAGGAGCGCATCGGCGCCCTGTGCCCGATCGTCTCCGAGGCCCTCGACCCCGAGCACCCCGAACTGCACGCGGCGCGGCTGCGCGTCGAGGGCGCGGTGCAGGGGCTCATGGACCGCGCGCTCGCCGTGGGGCAGCTGCGCCCCGACATCGGCGTCGCCGACGTGATGATCGCCCTGGGGCAGCTCACCCGGCCGCTGCCGGGGTCCGGCGGCTGCCTCCTGGACTTCGACCGGTTCGTGCACCGCCATCTCCAGCTGTTCCTCGACGGCCTCATGGCACCGGCCCGCTCCCGGCTCCCGGGACACCCCGCGACCTTGGAGGAGCTACGCCAGAAGGCCCACTGACCCGGTGACGGCCGCCCGCGGCCCCGGCTCCCCGCCGCCCCGGTCCACGGACCGGGGACCAAAGGACGAGCCGGCCTCACGCCCGCGGCCCATGTGCCGTCCCGCCCGCCCGGTGTCTCCTTTGTCCGTGTCCGTGCCCGAACTCCGTGTCCGTGCGCAACTCCGCGTCCGTGCCCGAACCCCGTGACCCCGTCTGAATCAGCATTCGCCGACTACGTCTGAATCAGCACTCGCCTCGTTCACTCCTGCGTCTCTAGGTGGCTTCACCCATGTCTGCATCACCCGTCACATCACTCGCTCCGGACCCAAAGCGCTGGAAGGCCCTGGTCTTCATCGCGCTCGCCCAGCTGATGGTCGTCCTCGACGCGACCATCGTGAACATCGCGCTGCCCTCCGCCCAGGAGGACCTCGGCATATCCGAGGGCAACAAGCAGTGGGTCATCACGGCCTACGCCCTCGCCTTCGGCGGTCTGCTGCTCTTCGGCGGCCGCATCGCCGACCTCTGGGGCCGTAAGCGCACCTTCGTCACCGGTCTCATCGGCTTCGCCGCGGCCTCCGCGCTCGGCGGCGCCGCGACCGGCGAGGCGATGATGCTCGGCGCCCGCGCCCTCCAGGGCGTGTTCGGCGCGCTGCTCGCGCCCGCCGCGCTCTCCCTGCTCGCGGTGATGTTCACCGAGGCCAAGGAGCGCGCCAAGGCGTTCGGCATCTACGGTGCGATCGCCGGTGGCGGTGGCGCCGTCGGCCTGATCCTCGGCGGCTTCCTCACCGAGTACCTGAACTGGCGCTGGACGTTCTTCGTGAACATCCCCTTCGCGATCGTCGCCGCCGCCGGTGCCTACTTCGTGATCCGCGAGCCCGAGGGCGGCCGCAACCGCTCGCCGCTGGACATCCCCGGCGTGTTCCTGTCGACGCTCGGCCTGGTCGCGCTCGTCTACGG
Organism: Streptomyces sp. YIM 121038; assembly: GCF_006088715.1. Taxonomy (NCBI): domain Bacteria; kingdom Bacillati; phylum Actinomycetota; class Actinomycetes; order Kitasatosporales; family Streptomycetaceae; genus Streptomyces; species Streptomyces sp. YIM 121038. The sequence continues at coordinate 4,262,673 of NZ_CP030771.1, read as the reverse complement.
CTTCACCCGCGCCGAGTCCGAGGGCTGGTCGGACAGCGTGACCATCGCGATGTTCGTCGCGTCCGTCGTGCTCCTCGCCGCCTTCGTCCTCACCGAGGCCAAGGTCAAGCACCCGCTGCTCCCGCTGCGCGTCCTGACCGAGCGCAACCGCGGCGGCGTCTACCTGTCGCTCGGCCTGGCGATCATCTCGATGTTCGGCCTGTTCCTGTTCCTCACGTACTACCTCCAGATCGTGAAGGGCTACTCGCCGGTCAAGACGGGCTTCGCCTTCCTGCCGATGATCGCGGGCATGATCACGGGTTCCACGCAGATCGGCACCCGCCTGATGATCCGCGTGCCCCCGCGCTACCTGATGGCCCCGGGCTTCCTGGTCGCCGCCGTCGGCATGCTGCTCCTGACGCAGCTGGAGGTCGACACCTCGTACGCCGGTCTGATCATGCCCGCGCAGCTGCTGCTCGGCCTCGGCATGGGTACGGCGTTCATGCCCGCCATGTCGCTCGCCACGCACGGCGTCGAGCCGCGTGACGCCGGTGTCGCCTCCGCGATGGTCAACACCTCGCAGCAGGTCGGCGGCGCCATCGGCACGGCCCTCCTGAACACCATCGCGGCCTCCGCGACCACGGCGTACATCGAGGACCACGCGGCCTCCGCGACCACCCCGGCGGCGCAGAAGCTGCTCGCCGCGCAGTCCATGGTGGAGGGCTACACCGCCGCCATCTGGTGGGCGGTCGGCATCCTCGCCGCGTCCGCGGTGATCGCCGCCGTACTCATCAACACCGGCGCCCAGAACGGCCAGGCGGCCTCCGGCGACGGCGACGGCGTCGAGGACGAGGTGAAGATCCCGGTGGTGGCGCACTGACGCCCCCGCGCAGGGGCTGAACCGCCCTGGCGTCCGCACCCCGGCCGGGGTCAGCGGAGCCAGGGCAGGTCGGCCCCGGCCTCCTTCGGCTGAAGTCCCTCGGCGACGATCCGCATGATCTCGCCGAGGGACTTCTGCTGTTCCGGGGTGAGCCGGTCGAAGATGGCCTGGCGCACCGCCTCCACATGCCCCGGCGCGGTCTGCCGCAGCACCTCCTGGCCGTCCTCGGTCAGGATCGCGAACTGCCCGCGCTTGTCGGTCGGGCAGTTCTCGCGCCGCACCCAGCCGCTGCGTTCGAGCCGTGCGATCGCGTGCGAGAGCCGGGATCTGGTGATCTTGGAGTCGCGGGCCAGCTCCGTCATCCGCATCCGGCGGCGCGGCGCGGCCGAGAGCTGCACCAGGAGTCCGTAGTACAGATGGGGCATGCCCGCGTCGCGCTGGAGCTGACGGTCGAGGTAGTCCTCCAGGAGCGTGGAGGCGTGGATGTACGCGAGCCAGGTGCGCTGCTCCTCGCCGTCGAGCCAGCGCGGCCCGGCGGCGGCGCGCTCCCCGGCGGCGTCCGGTGCCTCGGTGGATGGCCTGTCCATGTAACCCACTGTACGAGCCTTTCCTGTGCTCCCGGCAGGGGTGTCCGCCGCCGGGGCGTGGTGAACGCGCTCAGAGGGCGGGCGGGTTGAGCTCCACGCCCCGCAGCGCGGCCGCGCGCGCCCGCTCGTCGCCGACGTCCAGGGCGGTGTCCGCGAACTTGATCGTGTGGTCGTCGCCGTGCGCCGCGGCCCGCGCGAAGACCTCGTCGAAGGTGCTGCGCCCGGCCTCGCCGTACGCGGTCCGCAGCTCGTCGGCGGGTGCCGGGGCCGCCGGGCCGTAGGCGGCGGTGACGGCGGCGCTCGCCGCCCAGGCCGCCGCCAGCGAGGCGGGCCACAGCGCGCGGGGGAGCGCGGGCAGGGCGCGCAGGACGGCGTTCGGCGCGGTCGCCGCGTGCACCAGCATGATCGGGTCGGTGTGGCCGTGGGTGGCGTACCGGTGCACGGCGGCGGTGACCAGGTCGCCGAGGCGGGCGCGCGCCGCGTCCGGGTCGGCGGCCGGGGCGGCGGGCCACACGGGCACGGAGGCCAGCTGCGCGAAGCGGTCCGGAAGGCCGCCGTCCTGCACCGGGATCCGCTCCACCGCGGCGAGCGCGGCGGCGGCACCGGCCGCGGCCGGCAGGGGGCGGGGCGCGCGCGGCGGCAGCGGGGTGTGCCGGGCCGCCCAGTAGCCGAGGCCGTGCGCCAGCTCGGCGACGCGGGGCGCGGTCTCCCCGCCCGGCGCGGTGAGGCCGCGCACGGCGTGCCCGACACGGATCACCGGGTGCGTGGAGCCGCCCGCGATGCCGGGAAGGAGCACCGGCCACCAGGCGGCGAGCACCTCGCGCCAGGGCCGCTCGGCCAGGGCGCGGGCGAAGTGGTCGATCCAGTCGGCGGCCCGGCGCGGGTCGCCGAGGGCCGCGCGCCAGTCGTCGTCGCCGATGGGGGCCACGCGCGCGGGCATGTCCTCCAGCTTGTGGCGGTAGTGGTCGAGCCAGCGGTGCACGGTGTGGGCCTGGCCGTTGTGCACCAGGGACTCGACGGCCATCGGGCCGTGGTTGGTGAGGCGCACGACCCGCTCGGGGCCGCTCGCGTGCAGGCGCTGGAGGGCTTCGTCGAGGACGCCGCCGGAGTCGGGGCCGGAACCGGATCCGGAGTCGGGGCCGGAACCGGAACGGGAACCGGAGCCGGGGGAGGGCGTGCCGGAGGTGCCGCTGATCTCGTTCATGGCGGCACGCTAGGCGCGCCGACCGGCCGCCAGGAACGGTCTGCGGAACTAGTCCCTCGGCCCTAGGGGCAGCTCGTACCAGGCCACGTCCCAGTAGCGGTGAAACTTCCGGCCGACTTCCGCGTACGTACCGATGTGCCGGAAACCGAACCGTTCGTGCAGCCGCACCGAGGCCGCGTTGGGCAGCGCGATGCCCGCGTAGGCCCGGTGCAGGTCCTCGCCCTCCAGGGCGGTGAACAGCGCGCGGTAGAGCAGGGTGCCGACGCCGCGCCCGGCCGCGCGCGGGTCGCAGTAGACGCTGACCTCCACGGAGGTCGCGTAGGCGGGCTTGGCGCGCAGCGGGCCCGATGTGGCATAGCCGAGAATGTCAGGTTTCCCCGGTTTGCCGACCTGGGCAACCATCAGGCGGTACGGGCCGTCTTTGGGGTGGGAGAGCAGCCAACGGCGTCTCTCTTCCGGCAGAAACGGGACGGTGTCGAATGTGACGGCTGTCTCACGGACGTAGTGGTTGTAGATCTCCGTGAGGGCCCCGAGATCCGCCTCGTCGCCGGGTCTGACCTGCACCTCTGTGAGTTCCTGCGCCACCCTGCCTCCCTGTGTGGCGGCACAGGGTACTGCATGGTCAGGAAAATGGACGCGCGGGTTGGGAATTCTGTCCGGATTCCAGTCGTTGTATCCATCGGATGCGGGGCACCTGGGAGGGTGTGCCGTCCACCACAGGTCCATACCGGACCGCCCGGCCCGCCCGCCACCACGGGTCCCCGCCGGACCGACCAGTGACAACCACGCAAGGGAGCACGCATGGCAACCCGTGCCGTCGCCCGTCGCAAGTCCGCCGACACCGGCGAGACCGACGCGGCACGCAGTGTTCGCGCTTCAGGCGGCGAGATCGCCGACCGCGACCTGGTCGGCATGTACCTCGACGAGATAGCGCGCACACCTCTGCTCGACGCCGCGAAGGAAGTCGAGCTGTCCCAGATCATCGAGGCGGGTGTCTACGCCGAGAAGATCCTCGCGGGCGAGGTCGAGGAGAAGTCGGCCGTGACCGCCTCCGAGGAGGAGCTGCGCGCCCTCGTCGCCGACGGCGAGCGCGCCAAGGACGTCTTCATCCGGTCGAACCTCCGCCTGGTGGTCGCCGTCGCCCGCCGCTATCCGCGCAGCGGCCTGCCCCTGCTCGACCTCATCCAGGAGGGCAACGCGGGCCTGGTCCGCGCGGTCGAGAAGTTCGACTACGCCAAGGGCTTCAAGTTCTCCACGTACGCGACCTGGTGGATCCGCCAGGCCATCACCCGCTCCATCGCCGACCAGTCCCGCACCATCCGGCTGCCCGTGCACCTGGTGGAGGAGCTCGGCCGGATCCGCCGCGTGCAGCGCGAGTTCAACCGCGAGCACGGCCGTGAGCCGGAGGCCACCGAGATCGCCGCCGAGCTGGCGTCGACCCCCGAGCGCGTCACGGACGTCCTCGACTGGGCCCGCGACCCCGTCTCGCTGAACATGCCGGTGGACGACCAGGGCGAGACCCAGTTCGGCGACCTCCTGGAGGACACCTCGGCGGTCTCCCCCGAGCAGTCCGTCCTCACGCTCCTTCGCAGCGAGGAGCTCGACGACCTCATCGGCCGCCTCGACCAGCGCACCGCCTCCATCATCAAGATGCGGTACGGCATCGACGACGGCCGCGAGCGCACGCTCACGGAGGTCGGCAAGGAGCACGGCCTGACCCGCGAGCGCATCCGCCAGATAGAGAAGCACGCCCTGCTCGAACTGAAGAAGCTGGCGCGCGACACGGGCTTCGACGCGGCGGCCTAGGCCCGGGGGCCCGCCGCCGAGCGGCACCGGGCGGGCCCGCCCCGCCCGCGCCCGGCCCCGCGCGACCGCGACCCAGGCCCTGCTCCGGCGCCGCCCTGCTCTGCCCTGGCCTTGTCCGCCCCGGCCCCGACCCGCGGCGCCGGGCCTCAGCGTCCGGTCCGGTCCACCGCCGTACTGAACCGACGCCCCAGGTCCCGTACGCGGGACACCAGCTGCTCGGGCCCGTGCACCGTGAAGTCGCACTCGACCCAGACGAGCCGGCCCGCCACCCACTCCACGGGCTCGGTCACCGTCCCGCGCAGCCGGCAGCGGTCCTCGCCGACCGCGGCCAGCTCACCCAGGGCGGCGGGCAGCCGCCCCCGCACCCGGTCCAGCGGAGCGTGGAACTCCACGTCCACCTCGTACGCCGAGGACTCCGGCCGCCGCGCCAGCACGCTGCGGCGCACATAGGCGTCCGCGCTCCCGCCCGGCAGCATCCGCGGCGCGAACCGCACCGCCGTGGGGAACGGCTCCGTCACCCGGTCCACGCGGAACGTGCGCCAGTCCTGCCGCTCCAGGTCGAACGCGACCAGGTACCAGCGCCGCCCCGTGGACACCAGCCGGTGCGGCTCGGTCAGGCGCCTCGACGGGGTGCCGTCCTTGGCCTCGTAGGCGAACCGCAGCTGTTCGTGCGCGGCCGTCGCCGACGCGATCACCGTCAGCGTCTCCGGCGCGATCCGCGCCCCGTCCCCGCTGGTCAGCGACATCGTCGCGGCGCCCAGGGCGGACACCCGGTGGCGCAGCCGGGACGGCAGGACCTGCTCCAGCTTGGCGAGCGCCCGCACCGACGCCTCCTCGACGCCCTCGACGGCGTGCCCGGCCCCGGCGCGCAGCCCCACCGCGATGGCCACGGCCTCCTCGTCGTCCAGGACGAGGGGCGGCATCGCCTTGCCCGCGACGAGCCGGTAGCCGCCGCTGGAGCCCTGCGTGGCCCGCACGGGATAGCCGAGCTCCCGCAGCCGGTCGACGTCCCTGCGCACCGTGCGGCGCGAGACCCCGAGGCGCCCGGCGAGCTCGCCGCCGGGCCATTCGCGGGGGGTCTGGAGCAGCGAGAGCAGCTGAAGGAGCCGTGCCGGTGTGTCCGTGGTCATGGGGTCTCCCGCCGCCGTGGTCGTGCGTCCGCCGGGAACCGAGCGCCGGGAACGTGATCCCATGGTCCCGGAGAACTAGGTCATGAGCTGACCTATACGGCCTCTAGCCTCACGGCATGACTTCTCCCAGCACCCCCACCGCGGCTGCTCCGTCCCCGGAGACACCGTCCGACCGCCGTCGGTGGTTCGCCCTCGCGATCGTGATGACGGCCGCCTTCATGGACCTCGTCGACGTGACGATCGTGAACATCGCGATCCCCTCCATCCAGCGGGACGCGGGCGCCACGTTCAGCCAGATCCAGTGGATCACCGCCGGATACGCGCTCGCGCTCGGCGCGGGCCTCATCACCGGCGGACGGCTCGGCGACATCTACGGCCGCAAGAAGATATTCCTCATCGGCATCACGGGCTTCACCGTCGCCTCGGCGCTGTGCGGCTTCGCCGCGAACCCGGAGATGCTGGTCGCGTCCCGCATCCTCCAGGGCTCGATGGCCGCGCTGATGGTGCCGCAGGTCCTCTCGATCGTGCACGCCACGTTCCCCGCGCACGAGCGCGGCAAGGTCTTCGGCCTGTTCGGCATGGTGGTGGGCCTCGGCGCGGTGTCCGGGCCGCTGCTCGGCGCGCTCCTGACGGAGTGGAACCTCTTCGGTCTCGAATGGCGCCCGATCTTCCTCATCAACCTGCCGGTCGGCATCGCGGGCCTGCTGCTCGGGCGGAAGTTCATCACCGAGTCCAAGGCGCCGCGCGCGCTGCGGCTCGACCTCGTCGGCGTCGTCCTGGTCACCGCCGGTCTGCTGATGCTCCTGTACCCGCTGACGCGCGGCCGCGAGCTGGGCTGGCCGCTGTGGGGCTACGCGATGATGGCGGGCGCGGTCGTCGTGTTCGGCGTGCTCGTCGCCTACGAGCGGCGCAAGGCCGCCCGGGACGGTTCGCCGCTCGTGGAGCTGTCCCTGTTCAAGGTGCGCAGCTTCGCCGCGGGCATCGCCGTGCAGACCGTGTTCGGCGTCTCGCTCGGCATCTTCTTCCTCGTCTGGACCATGTACATGCAGGTCGGCCTCGGCTGGAGCGAGCTGCGCGCGGGCCTGACCGGTGTGCCCTTCTCCATCGCCGTCTCCGTCGCCGCGGGCCTCTCCGTGCAGAAGCTGGTGCCGCGCTTCGGCCGCAAGGTCCTCCAGGCGGGTGCCCTGCTGATGGCCGCGGGCGTCCTCATCTACATCTGGGAGTCCGACCGGTACGGCGCGGACATCGCGCCCTGGCAGATGGCGCTCCCCCTCGTGGTGATGGGCCTCGGCATGGGCCTCATCGTGGCCCCGCTGACGGACGCGGTGCTCTCCGAGGTCCCGCGCGAGCACGCGGGCTCCGCGTCCGGCCTCATCAACACCGTGCAGCAGATGGGCAACGCGCTCGGGCTCGGCCTGGTGTCCGTGGTCTTCTTCGGCGTCATGGACGAGAACGTGGTGCCGCGGCAGGTCGCCGCGGAGTTCGCCCACGGGTTCCAGAACGCGCTGTGGTGGGTGTTCGGCGTCCTCGCCGTCATCTTCCTGCTGATGCTGGGGCTGCCGCGCCGCCCCGCGCAGCACGTGGAGGGCGCGGAGGCCCCTGAGGAGACCACCCCCGAGGACCGCGAGCCGGCCCTCGCCTCCTGAGGCCCCTCCGGGGGGCGGGCGCTGGGCCCGCTCCCCGGAACGGGTGCCCCCCCCGCTAGGTCCCCCCCAAGGCCCCGCCAAGTCCGCTCCGGGCTCCGGCGGGGCCCGTTTGTGTCCACATGATGCCCGATCCTGTTTACTTCCATCCGGAGGGTCCGTACGATCCAAGAGAACCCACACACCCGGGCACAAGCAGGAGGCCCCGAGCCATGTACGCGCCAGAGCGGCAGCAGGAGATCCTGCGCCTGGCCAGAGCGGGCGGCCGCGTCGACGTCCTCTCGCTCGCCGCCGAGTTCCAGGTCACCGCCGAGACCATCCGCCGCGACCTGAAGGCCCTGGACCGCGCGGGCCTGCTCCGCCGCGTGCACGGCGGCGCGATCCCGGCGGGCCGCCTGGACTTCGAGCCGGACCTCGCCGAGCGCGAGGGCACCGCCGCCGACGAGAAGGACCGCATCGCCCGCGCCGCCCTCACCGAACTCCCCGCCGAGGGCACCGGCACGGTCATCCTCGACGCGGGCTCCACCGTCGCCCGCCTGGCCGCGCAGCTCCCCCTGGAGTCCGCCCTCACCGCGGTCACCCACAGCCTGCCCACCGCCGCCCGCCTCGCCGACCACCCGGGCATCCAGCTCCACCTGGTCGGCGGCCGCGTGCGACACCGCACCCGCGCCGCCGTGGACGCCTGGTCCCTGCGCGCGTACGCCGAGATCCGCGCCGACGTCCTCTTCCTCGCCGCGAACGGCTTCTCGGCCGCGCACGGCCTCACCACCCCCGACCTCGCCGAGGCCGCCGTCAAGCGCGCCGCCGTCGCCGCCGCCCGCCGCGTCGTCCTGCTCGCCGACAGCGGCAAGTACGGCCAGGAGCACTTCGCCCGCTTCGGCGACCTCACCGACGTGGACCTGCTGATCACGGACACGGGCCTCAGCCCCGACGACGCCGCCGCCATCGAGCGCGCGGGCACGGAAGTGGTGCGCGCATGATCCTCACCGTCACCCCGAACCCCTCCCTCGACCGCGCCTACGACGTCCCCGCCCTCACCCGCGGCGCCGTCGTCCGCGCCACCGGTGACCGCATGGACCCGGGCGGCAAGGGGGTCAACGTCTCCCGCGCGGTCGCCGCCGCGGGCGTGCCCACCCTCGCCGTCCTCCCGCTCGGCGGCGCCCCCGGCGCCCTCGTCGCCCAGCTCCTCGACGAGCAGGGCATCGACGTCGCCCCGGTCCCGGTCACCGGCCCCACCCGCTCGAACATCTCCGTGGCCGAACCGGACGGCACCCTCACGAAGATCAACGCCCCCGGGCCCGAGCTCACCGCGGCGGAGGGCGAGGCCCTGCTCGCCGCCGTCGCCGCGCACTCCGCCCGCGCCGACTGGATCGCCTGCTGCGGCAGCCTCCCGCGCGGCCTTCCCCCGTCCTGGTACGCGGACCTGGCCGACCGCTGCCACGCCACCGGGGCCCGGATCGCCCTCGACACCTCGGGCCCGGCCCTCCTCGCCGCCCTCGCGGGGCGCCCGGACGTCGTCAAGCCCAACGCCGCGGAGCTCGCCGAGGCCGTCGGCCGCCCCCTCGCGACCGTCGGCGACGCCCTCAAGGCCGCCGACGAACTGCGCGAGCGCGGCGCCCGCGCCGTCCTCGCCAGCCTCGGCGCCGACGGCCAACTCCTCGTCGACGACTCGGGCACGTACTTCGGGCACGCCCGCGTCGACGCCGTACGCAGCGACGTGGGTGCGGGCGACAGCTCCCTCGCCGGGCTCCTCGTCGCGGGCGGCACCGGGCCGCGCGCCCTGGCCGCCGCCGTCGCGCACGGCGCCGCCGCGGTGCAGCTGCCCGGCAGCCTCATGCCCACCCCGTCCGACCTCGTCCCGGACGCCGTCACCGTCACCGACCGGGTCCCGCTCGACCTGGCCCTGACGGAGCCCGCGCCCTGACCCTCTCCTGACCGGGCCCACGGCCTGACCCCGTCCTGGCTGAGCCCGCGTCCTGACCCCGTCCCGACGGAGCCCGCGGCCTGACCCCGTCCTGACCGGGCCCACGGCCTGGCTCCGTCCCGACGGAGCCCGCGCCCCTGACCGGGCCCGCCGCCTGACCCCGTCTCCGCCCCCGTCCCGTCCCCGTCCCCGTCCCCTTCCTCGCCCGTGTCCCCGGGCAGTCCGCGCGCAAAGGAGCCCGCGATGAGCGAGAACCACGCCATGATCACCGCGGAGTTGGTCGATCTCGACCTCGACAGGACCGCCACCACCAAGGAGGCGGCGGCCCGCACCCTCGCCGAGCGCATGGTGGCCCTCGGCCGCGTCACCGACCTGGACGGCTTCCTCGCCGACGTGGCCGCCCGCGAGGCCCAGATGCCCACCGGCCTCGACGGCGGCATCGGCATCCCGCACTGCCGCAGCGCCCACGTCACCGAGCCCACCCTGGCCTTCGGCCGCAGCGCGGCGGGCATCGACTTCGGCGCCCCCGACGGCCCCGCCGACCTCGTCTTCCTCATCGCGGCCCCCACCGGCGCGGACGACGCCCATCTGACGATCCTGTCCTCCCTGGCACGGCAGTTGATGGACGAACAGTTCACGGCGGCCCTGCGCGCCGTGACCTCGGCGGCGGACGCGGCGGCGCTGGTCTCCGGGGACCTGGCCGCGGACACGGCCCCCGGCGCCGAGCCACCGGACACGGGGGCGGAGGGGGAGGGGGAGCCGGAGGACGGCGCCGACCGCTTCCGCATCGTCGCCGTCACCTCCTGCCCCACCGGCATCGCCCACACCTACATGGCCGCCGAGGCGCTGGAGAACGCCGCCCGCGAGGCCGGCGTCGAGCTGACCGTCGAGACCCAGGGCTCCGCGGGCTTCACCCGCCTCGACCCCGAGACCGTCGAGCGGGCCGACGCGGTGATCTTCGCCCACGACGTCCCCGTACGGGACAAGTCCCGCTTCGCGGGCAAGCCCACCGTCGACGTCGGCGTCAAGGCGGGCATCAGCCGCCCCGCCGCACTCATCGCCGAAGCGCGGGAGAAGGCCGCCCGCGGCGAGGCCACGGCCCCGGCCCGCCCGAGTCCGGTGGACGGCGCGGGCGACAGCGGCGACAGCTACGCCACCAAGCTGCGCAAGTGGCTGATGTCCGGCGTCAGCTACATGGTGCCGTTCGTCGCCGCGGGCGGCCTCCTCATCGCGCTCGGCTTCGCCATCGGCGGCTGGAAGATCGACAAGGCCCCGTCCGTCGCGGAGCACTTCGTCTGGACCGACCACACCAGCTGGGCGGCCCTGCTCTTCCAGACCGGCGGCCTCGCCTTCGCCTTCCTGGTGCCCGTCCTCGCGGGCTACATCGCGTACGGCATGGCCGACCGGCCGGGCCTCGTACCGGGCTTCGTCGGCGGTTCGGTCGCCGTCACCATCAAGGCGGGCTTCCTCGGCGGCATCGCGGCCGGTCTGCTCGCGGGCGCCGTGGTCATGGGCATCCAGCGGATCCGCATCCCCGCAGTGCTGCGCGGCATCATGCCGGTGGTGGTGATCCCGCTGGTCTCCGCCGCGGTCGTCGGCTTCCTGATGTTCCTCGTCGTCGGCAAGCCCATCGCCTCGCTGCAGAGCGCCCTGACCGACTGGCTGGAGGGACTGTCCGGCGCCAACGCCGTCATCCTGGGCGTGATCCTCGGCCTGATGATGTGCTTCGACCTCGGCGGCCCGCTCAACAAGGTCGCGTACGCCTTCGCCGTCGGCGGCCTCACCCACCCCACCGACGGCTCGCTGAAGGTGATGGCAGCCGTGATGGCCGCGGGCATGGTGCCGCCGCTCGCCATGGCGCTCGCGACGACCGTCCGGGGCCGCCTCTTCACCCGGACCGAGCGGGAGAACGGCAAGGCGGCCTGGTTCCTCGGCGCCTCCTTCATCACCGAGGGCGCGATCCCCTTCGCGGCCGCGGACCCGTTGCGCGTCATCCCCGCGTCGATGGCGGGCGGCGCGGTCACGGGCGCCCTGTCGATGGCGTTCGGCTGCACGCTGCGCGCCCCGCACGGCGGTGTCTTCGTGGTGCCGCTGATCGGCCGGCCGCTGCTGTACCTGCTCGCGATCGCCGCTGGCGTCTGCGTGTCGACGGCCGTGGTGGTGCTGCTCAAGAGCGCCCGGAAGACGGCCGTCACCCCCGAACGGGACGCGGCGGACGAGCCACGGGTTCCGGTCGCCGTCTGATCGGACGTTCCCCGGCCCCCCTCGCGTGGGCATACTGCTGGTACTGCGGCATGGGCGCCCGGGACACGGGCCACACCCGTGGGGGCCACCATGAGTCAGCTTCAGCAGAGCCACCTCAGCAGCCTGCTCGGCATGGTCACCGAACTCACCGAGCAGGCGCGGGCCGGCCTCGGCCGGCCCTCGGAGGCCGACCGCGTCTTTCTCGCCGTCTACTCCGGCTTCCTCATCGAGACCGGCGCGGGCATCCGCTGGCTGCTCGAACCCTCCCTGATCGAGTACGCCGCGCACGCCGTCCGCCGCCAGGCCCCCGCCGCCAGCCCGGCCCGCGCCGACGTCGCTTCCCGACTGCTCGCCACCCTGTGGGCATCCTGCCTGCTCGCGGGCGTCGACACCGAGGACTGGGACCTGGAGGCCCCCGAACTCCCCGCGATCTGCGTCCGCATGGCGGGCCTGGTCACCGGCGAGCGCGAACCGGAATCCTGACGCCCGGATCCGCCCCGCCCGATGGGAGATGCGTCACTTCAAGGCCAAAGTCCCATAAACGCCCCTGTTGTTAGGCTGGCGGCTGTTGTCTACTGAGCGGCATGTTCGACGGTGCTTCGATCGTTCAGCAGACAAGTGTGGCGCTGTTCGCCGCCGTGACCACCCTCTGGGCCGTGACCTTCCTGCGGCTGCGCCGCGGCCGCGAGGCCGGACCACAGATCTCGGGCGCGGGCGGTCCCGCGCTGCGCTCACTGCCCGTCCAGTCGGGTCCGCCGGGCGCGGAGTCCGTGCAGCTGACGGCGGCCGAGCGGGCTGCTTTCGCCGGTCTGGTCCGGCAGTTCGGCAAGGGCCGCGACCAGGCCTGAGCCGCAGGTGCGGTCGCGGCCGGAGGCTCGGGCGCGGGTGCGCCCGGGCGGCTAGCGGCTGCGCGTCACCGGGAACGCCCGGGCCCGCCGCTCCATCGCCGCGCGGGCCGCGCGCTCGCTCACATACACCTCGCACATGTGGCGGCCGTCGGTCGTCGCCGTGTGCTCGACCTCCCACAGGCTGACTTCCGAGCCGTCGAAGAGCAGGAAGGCGTGCTCGTACAGCGAGAAGCCGAGCCGGGCCTCGCCGGTGAGGCCCGAGCGGCCGAAGGCCTGGGTGATCTGGTGGGCGAAGGCCGCGCGCAGCAGTCGCGCCATGTCCTCGCCGGGGCGGTCCACGCTCGCCGGGTTCTCGGCGCGGCGCAGCAGCCTGCGCGCGTGGTCGGCCGAGTCGTCCGGCACGTACGTGCGCCGCGGTCAGCTGGAGGACGACCGGCAGGTCCCTGGCGGGGGTGTCGGGCGGTAACGGAAGGCGCGCGGTGGCGACTCCGGCCTCCTCCTCGTCCAGATACAGCTCGTACTGGGCCTGGCTGCCGGGGCCCGCGTTGTGCACGAGCTCCCAGAGGGTGAGCGCGCTGCCGTCGGCGAGCAGCCAGGTGTGGCGGTACGTCTCGCGGTGCAGGCCCGCGCTGTGGTGCGCGGAGTGCAGCGAGCTGTCATAGGCCAGGGACCGCTCCAGGCGCCGGACGGCTTCGTCCGGCAGGTCGAAGGAGTTCAGCGCGCGGCTGAGCAGTCGCTCGAGGTGCTCCTCTGGAGTAAGGGGCTCGGGCGACTCAGGTGGTTCGTACGCTGTCTCGTACGGAACGCTCACGGATACTCCCGGATGCTTCCGGCGTTGCTGCATGTCACCTTGTGCGTGCATACCGTAGCCCCTGGGTCCGACATCATGTCCGGGAACAGGAAAACGATCGAGCCGCACGGCAAGTTCCCGTGCGGCTCGCTCCGTTGAGGCCTCGAGTGCGCCGTTCGGGGCGCCACGCGCGCCCCTTTTGTGGCGGTGTCCCTCAGGCCCGTGTCACTCGGCGCCGGCCGCCGTCCACTGGCTCCACGACATGTTCCAGCCGTTCAGGCCGTTGTCGGGGGCGATGGTCTTGTCCGGCGAACCCTTGACCGTCACGATGTCACCGATCAGCGAGTTGTCGTAGAACCACTTGCCCATCGTGTCGCCCTGCGCCCCTTGCACATCCTGGAGCCCCACACAGCCGTGGCTGGTATTGGTGCTACCGAAGATGGAGGGCGAGCTCCAGTAATTGCCGTGGATGAAGGTGCCGGACGTCGAGAGACGCATGGCGTGCGGCACGTCCTTGATGTCGTACTCGCCGCCGAAGCCCACCGTCGAGCCGTTCATCCGCGTCTGGACGAACTTCTCGGAGATCACCATCTGGCCGTTGTACGTGGGGTTCTGCGGGCTGCCCGCGGAGATCGGGACGGACTTGAGGACCTTGCCGTCCCGCTCGACCGTCATCTTCTTGGCGCCCACGTCGACCGTGGAGACCTGCTTGCGGCCGATGGTGAAGGTGACCGTCTTGTTCTGGACGCCGGTGATGCCGTTGCCGCCCTTCACGCCGTCCAGGGCGATCTTCATCGTGACCTTGGAGCCGGCCTTCCAGTACTCCTGCGGCCGGAAGTCCAGGCGCTGGTTGCCGAACCAGTGGCCGACGACCTTCTGCCCGCTGCTGGACGTGACCGTGATGTGCGACTGCACGTCCTTCTTGTTGGTGATCGCCTTGTCGAAGTTGAACGACACCGGCATGCCGACGCCGACGGTGGTGCCGCCGTCCGGCGCGTACGAACCGATGAAGCTGTTCGCCGACGACACCGTCGTGAACGTCGCGTTCTCCGTCGCCGGGCGGCCGTCGCCGTCCTTGGCGTTGGCGGTGACCTTGTACTTCGTGCCGCGCTCCAGCTGGGCCTTGGGCTTCCAGGTGCTGCCGTCGGCGGATATGGAGCCCTCGACCGCGGCGCCGGACGTCACCTGCGTCATCTTCACGCCGGTCAGCTTGCCGTCCTTGACCTTCACGCCGGTGGCGTTGATCGAGGCGTCGGTCGCGCCGTCCTTGGAGGAGATGGATATCTGGGCGCCGGACGCGTCCTTGGCCGCCCCCGACTTCTTGTCGTCCTTGGCGTCGGCGTCACCGCCGCAGGCCGTCAGGGTCAGCGCGCCGACCGCTGCGAGCGCGGCGGTCGCCAGCATGACCCGCCGACGGCGACGGGGCTGAGGCTGCGCTGCAATGTCCGGCGTTGTCACGGGCTGCTCCCATTCGGTCTGCGTTCAGCACGTTCTTGGTATGTACGTGGTCTGATCCAGTACGGGTAAAGAGTCGACTGGTCGAGAATTGGTTCCGGGGCACGGGTGTGAGCGCTGGCACATGGCTGCGCCCGCGGCTGTTCTCAAGGTCCTTCGGTTTGGCGGTAGTTGATGAGGTTGCTGCCTATATATGGGGCTTCGCCCCTTTCCCCCTTTGTTGGCCCTTCGGGCCTCGTCCTCAAACGCCGGACGGGCTGGAGTCACCGGCCCTTGGGGCCTCGTTCTCAAGCGCCGGACGGGCTGGAGTCACTGGCCTTTCGGGCCTCGTCCTCACATGCCGGACGGGCTGGAATCGCTGGCCTTTCGGGCCTCGTCCTTACATGCCGGACGGGCTGGAATCGCTGGCCCTTCCCGGTCTCGTCCTTACGTGCCGGACGGGCTGGAGTCACCGGCCTTCCCGGCCTCGCCGCTCGCGTTGGATTCGTAGAGGCTTCGGTAGGACGGGAAGGTGCCGCCCGGGGTTTCCACCGGCTCTGCCGCCAGGAGGGCCCTGACGATCGCTCGCGTCACCACGTCCGCGCCCGCCGCCAGGATCTCGTTCGGCGCCAAGGGGTTCGCGGCGTCGAGCCGGTGCTCGCCGGTGGCCAGGGCGAACACCGTGTCCCCGTCGTTCAGCAGGTGCACCGGGCGCACGGCCCGCGCCATGCCGTCGTGCGAGGTGCCCGCGAGCTTCTGCGCCTGGGCCTTGGTGAGCTCGGCATCCGTGGCGACGACGGCGAGCGTGGTGTTCAACGGCGGCCGACCGTTGCGCGCCGCGGCCTCGGCCAGGCGCCGCCGGGCCGCCTCGTGGACCCCGGCCGCGGGCAGCTCGACCGGCGCCCCCTCGAAGAACCGCCCGTACAACGCCCCCGTCGCCGGATCCACTGCCGACCCCGCCGCGTTCGCCACCACCAGGGCGGCCACCGTGACGCCCGAGCCGAGGACCGTGCTCGCCGTGCCGACGCCGCCCTTGAGCAGGCCCACCACCGCGCCGGTGCCCGCGCCCACATTGCCCTCGGCCACCGCGTGACCGCTCGGGCGCGCCGCCGCGTCCTCCACCGCCGCCCGGCCGAGCGCCGCGTCGGGCCGCGCCCGGAACGCGCCGCCCCGCCCCAGGTCGAACACGCACGCCGCGGGCACCACCGGCACCACGTGCGAACTCTCGGGCCCCACCCGCACCCCGCGCTCCTGCTCCTCCAGCCAGGCCATCACCCCGGTCGCGGCGTCGAGGCCGTACGCGCTGCCGCCCGTCAGGACGACCGCCTCCACCCGCTGGACCAGGTTCCGCGGGTCGAGCGCGTCCGTTTCCCGGGTGCCCGGGCCGCCGCCGCGCACGTCCACGGCCGCCACGGCTCCGCCCTCCGGCGCGAGCACGACGGTCGTCCCGCTGAGCCAGCCGCCGCCCACCCGGCCCGCGTGCCCGACCCGCAGCCCCGCGACGTCGGTCAGCGCCCCGGCCGACCCGTCCCGCGTCCCTGCCTCAGGTGCGTCAGATGTCGTCATGCGGCATGCGTACCACGGGCTTCGCCGGAGGGGCAGGGCGCCCGGGACGGGCGGGAGCCCGCCTGCGGCGGCTTTCAGACGGCCTGTTCGGACCGCACCATCCGGGTCGTCAGCGTCACCCCGACCGCCACCGCGAGCGCCGCCACGACCCCCGCGGCGAGCACCGCCCAGCGGCCCGCGAACGTGCACGCCAGGACCGCGACCGCCGTGACCGGCAGCACCAGTTGCTGCGCGAGCCCCACCTTGAAGTGGCGCGAGTGCAACAGCCACACCGCGAACAGATACACCGCCGCCGGGACCGTCACCGCCGCCGACGCCGCCGTCTCCGAGATGTGCGCCTTGCCGACCGCCTGCTCCACCGCCACCTCGATCCCCGCGCCGATCGCCGCGGCCGAACCGAAGATCACGTAGTGGCCGTAGCCCCAGAGGAACGCCTGCTGGTTGGAGCGGAGGTGGCCGTGGATCGGCACCACGAAGTAGATCCACCACGCGGAGAAGATCAACAGGAGTCCGCCGACGGCGATGGGCAGCAGCTCGCCGAGCGCGTCGTTCTCGTCGATGCCCGACTTCACCGCGATCGTCGCCGCGGAGATCGTCTCGCCGAGCATGATGATCGTGAACAGGCCGTACCGCTCGGCGATGTGGTGCGGGTGCCACGGCGTCGTCCGCGCCCGTTCCGCGATCGTCGGCACGGCCATCTCGGCGATCGCCATCACCAGGAACGTCCACGACCGGGCGCCCTCCGGCAGGACGAGGAGGCCCAGCCAGCCCACCTGGCACAGCGCGACCCCGCCCGCGTAGCGCAGTGCCGTGCGGCGCTCGTCGCCCGTCGTCGAGGCCGCCGCCCGCAGCCACTGGGCGATCAGCGCGAGCCGCATGATCAGGTAGCCGAGCCAGAGGGCCAGGAACTGATGGTCCTCGAAGGCCTTCGAGACCCCGGCCGCGAGCACCAGGACACCGGCGATCTGGAGGAGCGTCACGACGCGGTACAGCGAGTCGTCGTTGTCGTACGCCGAGGCGAACCAGGTGAAGTTCATCCAGGCCCACCACACGGCGAAGAACACCATCGCGTAGTTGAGGACCCCGTCGCCCGGGTGTCCCTCGGCCACGGCGTGCACCAGCTGCACCCCGGCCTGGGCGACCGCGACCACGAAGCACAGGTCGAAGAAGAGCTCCAGCGGTGTCGCCGCGCGGTGGGCCTCCTCCCGCCCGCGGGCGACCATCGGGCGCAGCGGCGGGGGAGGGGAGGCGGGAGCCGGGCTCGCGGCGGAAGGAGTGGACATCATGGGGCAAGAACAGCAGAGCCGGGCGGCCCGGAGGACCGGGGCGAGCCGTGTCGGGGCGGGAGCACCCGGGTGGGCGGCGACCCTCCGCCAGGCGCCGGGCCAGGTTCGTCACGCGCTGGGCCGCGGCCGCTACGCCCCGGGCCGCGGCGGTCACCCGCCGGGCCGCGGCCGCTATGGGCCGGGCCGTGGCCGCCACGGCTCGGGCAGGGTCCGTCACGTGCCGGGCCGGGGCCACCGTGGACCGCGCCGGGTTCGTCACGCCTCGGGGCGCGGCCCGCGCAAGCCGGGTGAGGGCCACCGCGGGGCCGGAGCGGCGGGGGCGGACGTACGCTGGAGGCATGAGCACCGCCCCCGCCCCCGAGTCGCGCGACCCCGAGGACGCCACGCCCCGGCAGGCCCCCAAGAAGCCGGCCAGCGCCCTGATCTTCGACGATCCGCTGTCGCAGCAGTCCGCGGACGACTCGGACCGCGGCTGGGGCGAGCGGCCGAGCGCGGGCGGCGACAGCGCCGCCGACCTCGCCCGCTTCCTGGACGAGAAGCCGCCCCACCACATCTGAGCCCGCGCCGCCGCCCGCGCGGCGCGGACCCGTGGCCCCGCTAGCGCGCGTCGCCGCCGCTCTGCCCCGTCCCGCCGGGGCTCGCGCCGCGCTGGGCGACCAGGGCGTCGCGGATCTCCTTGAGCACCTCCAGCTCCGTCACTTCGATGACCTCCTGCGTGCCTTCCTTGGCCGCCTGGCGCGCGGTCTGCTTGGCCAGGTACTTCGACATCGGCAGGACCATGAGGAAGTAGACGACGGCCGCCGTGATCAGGAAGCTGAGGGTGGCGCTGAGCACCGAGCCCCACATGATCGGGATGCCGCTCACGGCTTCGCCGTTCTTCACCACGCACGGGTCCTTGAGACACGAGCTGTAGTGGTCGAGGTCCTTCGTCCCGAAGGCGCCCACCAGCGGGTTGATGACGCCCTTCACCACGGAGTTCACGACGCTCGTGAACGCGGCGCCGATGACGACCGCGACCGCCAGGTCGACGACGTTGCCGCGGGTCAGGAAGGCCTTGAAGCCCTGCCAGACGCTCGGTTCCTTCTTCTCGCTCACCACTAGGCCTTTCGTTGCAAATGCGGGTTGTGCGGCAAACCGCTTCGCAACCTACGGCAGCGCCCGGCAGCCCTGTCCACTTCCGTAACGCGAACGAGCGACTTGACAGGGCATCAGCCGTCTGCCTGGGCCTGCGGTTCATCGCAGCGTCACCGCGAGGCGTGCCGTGGCACTCGCTCCCGCGAGCCGCGCCGCCGTCGCTCCCGGCACGGAGAGGACGACCAGCGCCCCGGCCCCGGCCGTCCCATCGGCGGTCTCGGGCACCTCGGTCACCCGGGCGTTGGCCGCGATCACGCGGGGTGCGGTGCCGCGGCCCGTCGCCGGGTCCTCCGCCGCGACCACGTCCACGCGGTCGCCGGGGCGCAGCAGGCGTGCCGTCGCCGCGTCCGCGATCCGGACCGGGGCGGTCACCGGCCGGGCCGCCCGCCGCACCGGCTCCCGGCCCCGGTCCGTCCCCTTGGCGGCCACGGACGCGGCGGAGTCCCCGGGCCGCCCGCTCCCGGCGTCCCGCGGGCCCGCCGCCGCGAGTGCGGCCGCGGTCATCGCGAGCCCCACGGCCACGGCCCGCCTGCGGTGCCGGGCGAGCCGCCGCAGCCGCTGGCGCCCGCCGCGCACGTGGACCGGGGAGAAGTGGGGCACCTGGCAGGGCGGTGGCGGGGCGCCCCCGCCTCCACCGCCGCCGGGCGCGGACCCGGGCCGCGACCCGGCCCCGGTCCGCGCCTCGGGCCCGGCTCCGGGGCGCGCCCCGGCCCCGTACGCCACGGTCCGGGCACCGGACCAGGTGCCGGTGCGCGTACCGATGTGTGAAGCGTCCTGCGTCATGACGACCACCGCCCGCCGTGAGGATGTCGGACCGATGAGCTCGGATTCCGATCCCACGATGCGCGCCCGCCGCCGACTCCGCTGAGCCCGGTGCGCTACCGCCCGGTTGTGGACAACTCCCTCACCCGAAGGGCACGTTCCGCCTAGGGCCGCGCCAGGCCGCCCACGGCTGCGCCAGGCCGCCCACGGCCGCGCAAGTCCGCCCACGGCTGCACAAGTTCGCCCACGACTGCCCGAGGCCGCGCCAGGCCGCCCACAGCCGCCCAAGGCCGCCCAGCGCTACGGCAGCCGGAACCCCGGATCCATCCCGCCCAGCGCCCCCACGCACAGACAGTCCCGCTCCCCGTCGGTCGGCAGCCCCGCCACCGCGTCGAAGAGCACCGTCCGCAGCCGGTCCACGTTCGCGGAGAACACCCGCAGGACCTCGTCGTGGGAGACGCCCGTGCCCGACTCCGCGCCCGCGTCCAGGTCGGTGACCAGCGTCAGCGACGTGTAGCAGAGCTCCAGCTCCCGGGCGAGCGCCGCCTCGGGGTGGCCGGTCATGCCCACCACGGACCAGCCCTGCGCCGCGTACCAGCGCGACTCCGAGCGGGTCGAGAACCGCGGGCCTTCGATCACCACGAGCGTCCCGCCGTCCACCGGCTCCCAGTCCCGGCCGCGCGCGGCCTTGAGCGCGGCGGCCCGCCCGGCCGGGCAGTACGGGTCGGCCAGCGACACGTGCACCACGTTCGGCACGCTGCCGTCGGGCAGCGGGAGGCCGTCGAAGTACGACTGCGGGCGCCCCGACGTGCGGTCCACGAACTGGTCGGGCACGAGCAGCGTCCCCGGCCCGTACTCGGGGCGGAGCCCGCCCACCGCGCACGGGCCGAGCACCTGTCGCACGCCCAGGGAGCGCAGGGCCCACAGGTTGGCGCGGTAGTTGATGCGGTGCGGCGGCAGATGGTGGCCGCGGCCGTGGCGGGGCAGGAAGGCCACCCGGCGTCCCGCTATGTCGCCGAGGAAGAGGGAGTCGCTCGGGGCGCCGTAGGGGGTGTCGACGTGCACTTCGGTCACGTCGTCGAGAAAGGAGTAGAGGCCCGATCCGCCGATGACGCCGACATCGGCCTGCTGCGCGTTCGCCGTGTTCACCATGGCTCGCACAGTAGCCGTCGGGGGAAACGGCCGGGAGTACGCCGAAGGCCCCGCCGTCCCGGGGACGGCGGGGCCTTTCGGAGAGCGGAGAACCGGCGCGCTACGCGGCCGAGGAGCTCGACGAGGTGGTGCTCGACGCCTTGGAGTCCGAGGACGACGAGGAGGAGGACGAAGACGAAGCAGCCGACTTCGAAGAAGACGAAGAAGACGCAGATGACGGCGTCGACGAAGACGCGGGCGAGCTGCTCGACGACGAGCCGCGGCTGTCGTTGCGGTAGAAGCCGGAGCCCTTGAAGACGATGCCGACCGCCGAGAACACCTTCTTGAGGCGTCCGTCGCAGTTCGGGCACACGGTCAGGGCGTCGTCCGTGAACTTCTGCACCGCCTCGAGGCCCTCGCCGCACTCGGTGCACTGGTACTGGTACGTCGGCACTTGCTTCCTCCTGGCACTCTCACTCGATGAGTGCTAACGACGGTCCATAGTGACGTATTCCGCGGGTTCAGTCCACCGCCACCGGTACGCGGTGACCCACGCCACGTGCGACGGTCCGGCCCGTGCTCGGGGGAGTGAGCCGCGAACGCAGGGACAGGAGCACGGCCAGGGCGAGCGCGGTGCCGCCGAGCGGGACCAGGAACCCGGCGCCGTCCCAGAGGCGGTCCTCCAGCTGTCCGGCGACCGTGACGGCGGCGGCCTGCCCCAGCGCGACGGCGCCCGTGAGCAGGGTGAAGGCCTCCGTACGGGCGGTCGGCGCGACCAGGCTGTCGACCAGCGTGTAGCCGGTGATCAGGGCGGGCGCGATGCAGACGCCGACGAGCAGGCCGAGCCCGGCCAGCAGCAGCACGGACTGCGCGGCCCACAGCCCCGAGGCCATCAGGGTCAGCGCCGCGTACCCGACGACGAGGCGCCGCTGCGGGGAGACCTTCCAGGCGAGGGCGCCGCAGACGATCCCGGAGAGCATGTTGCCCGCGGCGAAGGTGCCGTACAGGACGCCGTTCAGACCGGGACGGTCGATGGACTCCGTGAAGGCGGCGAGGGAGACCTGCATGCCGCCGAAGACGGTGCCGATGCCGAGGAACGTCACGATCAGCACGCGCACACCGGGCACCCGGAGCGCCGAATCGTGCTTCACGCGTGCGTGGGCGTCGCCCGCGGCGGCCGGCTGCGGCTGGGTGCTCTTCTGGGCGGCGAACAGCAGGCCGCCCACCAGGGTCAGACCGGCCTCCGTGAGGAGCCCGGCGGCCGGGTCGACGCCCGTGCACAGCGCGGTCGCCACCAGCGGGCCGAGCACGAAGGTCAGCTCGTCCGTGACGGACTCGAAGGCGGCCGCCGTCTGGGCGAGCGGGGAGCCCTGGAGCCGCACGCCCCAGCGGGCCCGCACCATGGGGCCGATCTGCGGCGTCGAGGCGCCCGTGGGCACCGCGGCGACGAAGAGGGCCCACAGGGGGGCGCCGGACAGCGCGAGCACGGTGAGGGTGACGCCGGACGCCGTGTGCACGAGCACGCCGGGCAGGAGCACGGCCCACTGCCCGAACCGGTCGGCGAGCTTGCCGCTGAAGGGGGCGAACAGCGCCATGGAGACGCCGGTGACGGCCGAGACCGCGCCGGCGGCGCCGTACGAGCCGGTGGTGTGCTGCACGAGCAGCACGATGGAGATGGTGAGCATCGCGAACGGCTGCCGCGCGGCGAAGCCGGGGAGCAGGAACGTCCAGGCGCGGGGGGTGCGCAGCAACTGCCCGTAGCCCGGGCGGGGGTCAGTGACCGTGGACGCCACGGCCCATGCCTTTCTGCTGCCTGGTAGCGCGCCCGTGCGGGGGCGCCGAGAGCTGTCCTCTAGCGCAGAACTGCGGTAGATACCGGGCAGCCCACTGCGAGGGCGCCGCGGCCGCCATACGGTCGCGCCAGCTCTGCGTCAGACAGAGTTGGTTCGATCAGTGTCGGTGCGTGGATCCCGGTACGCGCACCGCCGACGCTTGTGCAGCGCGCTGAGCGGGACGTGCCGAGTGCGCCTTCATCGTACAGGTACATCACAAATGAGGCCTGTGATGTACGAGAAGTGAGACCGGTGACACCTGGGAATCCCCGGCCGCGCCTGGCAGGCCTGGGAATCCGCCCGCGGCGCCCCGCACGCCCGGGAGCCCCCCGGCCGCGCCCGGCCGCACCCCGCGGCGGCACGGCTACCGCTGCGCGCCCCGCACCCCCAGCCAGCCCGCGAGCTTGCCGCCCTGGGCCACCGCGCGCAGCCGCTTCTCGGCCGCGTCGCGGGCCGGTTCGGTCGCCACCACCAGGAGCTCGTCGCCGTGCCGGAGGACCGTGGTGGGCAGCGGCACGAACGAGGTCTCGTCCCGTACGACGAGGGTCACGGCCGAGCCCGCGGGCAGCCGCAGTTCGTTGACCTCGACGCCGTGCAGCCGTGAGCCCTCCGGTACGGGTACGGAGAGCAGATGGCC
Source organism: Streptomyces sp. YIM 121038 (assembly GCF_006088715.1). Taxonomy (NCBI): domain Bacteria; kingdom Bacillati; phylum Actinomycetota; class Actinomycetes; order Kitasatosporales; family Streptomycetaceae; genus Streptomyces; species Streptomyces sp. YIM 121038. The sequence continues at coordinate 4,239,856 of NZ_CP030771.1, read as the reverse complement.
GCGCAGCCGCTCCAGGGGGGCCGATTCGATGCCGAGGTCGGAGGCCGTCGTGCCCTTGCCGAGGTCGAGCAGCTTGGCGAGCCCCGGCAGGGTGGGCCCCTGGATCAGCGTGTAGACGACGACCAGGACGAAGACGATGTTGAAGATGCGCTCGCTGTTCTCGACCCCGTTCACCATGGGGATCGTGGCGAGGATGATGGGCACGGCGCCGCGCAGGCCCGCCCAGGACATCAGGGCCTTCTCCTGCCAGGCCATCTTGAAGGGCAGCAGGCTCACGACGACCGAGACGGGTCGCGCGACGATCGTCAGGACCAGGCCGATGAGCACGGCGGGCCAGATGTCGTCGAGCAGCGTGTGCGGCGTGACGAGCAGGCCGAGCAGGACGAACATGCCGATCTGCGCGATCCAGCCGAGCCCCTCGGCGAAGCCCCGGGTGGCGGGCCAGTGCGGCAGCTTGGCGTTGCCGAGGACCATCGCGGCGAGGTACACCGCGAGGAAGCCGCTGCCGTGGGCCATGGCCCCGGCCGCGTAGGAGGTCACGGCGATGGCCATCACCGCGATCGGGTAGAGGCCGGAGGCGGGCAGTGCCACGTGCCGCAGGCCGTAGGCGCCGATGCAGCCCACCGCGAGGCCGATGGCGGCGCCGATGGCGAGCTCCAGGGCGATCTCGCCGATGAGGACGTACCAGTGGTCCACGGGACCGGCGGCCGAGAAGGCCACGACGAGGATCACCACGGGGGCGTCGTTGAAGCCGGACTCCGCCTCCAGGACGCCGGTGACCCGGGAGGGGAGGGGGACCCGGCGCAGGACGGAGAAGACCGCGGCCGCGTCCGTCGAGGAGACCACCGCGCCGATGATGAGCGCCTGCCGCCATTCGAGCCCGACCAGGTAGTGCGCGCCCGCAGCGGTCACGCCGACGCTCACCGCGACGCCCGCGAGCGCCAGGGACGCGGCCGCGGGAAGGGCCGGTTTGATCTCGCCCCACTTGGTGCCGAGGCCGCCCTCGGCCAGGATCACGACGAGTGCCGCGTAGCCGATCACCTGGGTCAGCTGGGCGTTGTTGAACGTGACGTTGCCTATGCCGTCCTGGCCCATGGCGACGCCGATGCCGAGGTACAGCAGCAGGCTGGGCAGTCCGCTGCGCGAGGAGATGCGCACGGCGACCACCGCGACGAGCAGGACGAGCGACGAGACGAGCAGGAGCTGGTTGAGGTCGTGGACAGACAGGGGCGTTCCTTCCGTCGTGCGAGCCGTGATGCTTCGTTACTTTACCTAAGTTTTAACGCTTCCTTGACGTGGGCCCCTGTACTTCTTCCACATTGAGCGAACTTCCGTTCGATGTCTCTTTCCGACTCCGCGTCCGGGGCCGTCTCGCCCTGCGCCTATGGTTGCTCCAGCACTCCAGGACCCGCCCATGCCCCGAACTGCCGCTCGCGAAGGACAGCAAGGACAGCGATGCCCTCCAACACCACCGCCCCTTCCGGCGCCAAACCCGGGAAGAAGAAGGGGCGCCGCGCCCGACTGATCGTGATCCTCCTGGTCCTGGCCGTCGTCGGCGGCATCGGCTTCGGCGCGTACTGGAGCATCAGCACCGTCCGCGCCTCCTTCCCACAGACCAAGGGCACCATCGACCTGAAGGGCCTGAAGGGCCCGGTCGACGTCAAGCGCGACGGCAACGGCATCCCGCAGATCTACGCCGACTCCGCCGAGGACCTGTTCATGGCCCAGGGCTTCGTGCAGGCGCAGGACCGCTTCTGGGAGATGGACGTCCGCCGCCATATGACCTCCGGGCGGCTCTCCGAGATGTTCGGCAAGAGCCAGGTCAAGACCGATGAATTCCTGCGCACCCTCGGCTGGCACCGGGTGGCGAAGAAGGAGTACGACTCCAAGCTCTCGCCCGAGACGAAGAAGTACCTCCAGGCGTACGCCAAGGGGGTCAACGCCTACCTCGACGGCAAGGGGGGCAAGGAGATCTCGCTCGAGTACGCGGCGCTCGAGTTCGAGAACGACTACAAGCCCCAGAAGTGGACGCCGGTCGACTCGGTGGCCTGGCTCAAGGCCATGGCCTGGGACCTGCGCGGCAACATGCAGGACGAGATCGACCGCTCCCTGATGACGAGCCGCCTCGGCCCGTCCCAGATCAAGGACCTGTACCCGGACTACCCGTACGACCGGAACAAGCCGATCGTCCAGGAGGGCGCGTACGACCCGGTCGCCGGGAAGTTCAGCAGCGACGCCACGGACGACTCCCAGACGCAGTCCGGCACCGGCGGCACGGGCACCGGTACGGGTACGGGCACCGGTGGTACCGGCACCGGCACCGGCACGGGCACGGGTACTGGCGCCGGGGGCACCGGCACCGGCACGGCGGGCACCGGTGTCGCGGGCGGGACCCCGCCCCCCAACGGCCTCCAGTCGCAGCTCTCCGGCCTCTCCGACGTGCTCGACGAGGTCCCGGACGCGGGCCTCGGCTCGAACGGCAACGGCATCGGCTCCAACTCGTGGGTCGTCTCCGGCGCGCACACCATCACCGGCAAGCCCCTGCTGGCCAACGACCCGCACCTGGCGCCGCAGCTGCCGTCCGTCTGGTACCAGATGGGCCTGCACTGCCGCTCTGTCTCGGCGAAGTGCCAGTACGACGTCAGCGGCTACACGTTCTCCGGGATGCCCGGTGTGGTCATCGGCCACAACCAGGACATCGCCTGGGGCATGACGAACCTGGGCGCCGACGTGACGGACCTCTATCTGGAGAAGTTCAGCAGCGACGGCTACCAGTACGACGGCAAAACGGTGCCCTTCAAGTCGCGCGAGGAAAAGATCAAGGTCGCGGGCGGCAAGACCAAGACGATCACTGTTCGTGAGACCAGCAATGGCCCACTGATCTCCGACCGTGACGAGGAACTTCGCAAGGTCGGCCGGAAGGCCCCGGTCGACGCGGTGGCTCCCGACCGCGGCGATGGCTACGGCATCTCCCTGCGCTGGACCGCACTGACGCCCGGCAAGTCCATGGACGCCGTCTTCGAGCTGAACCGGGCCAAGGACTTCCAGGAGTTCCGCAAGGCAGCCAGCTCCTTCGAAGTGCCCTCGCAGAACCTGATCTACGCCGATACCAAGGGTCACATTGGCTATCAGGCGCCGGGCAGGATCCCTAAGCGTGGCGGAGGCAGCGACGGTTCGCTCCCGGCACCGGGCTGGGACTCCAAGTACCGCTGGAAGGGCTACATCAAACAGGATGAACTCCCTTGGGAGTACAACCCCAAGCGCGGCTACATCGTCACCGCCAACCAGGCCGTGGTCAGCGACAAGTACCCGTACAAGCTCACGACGGACTGGGGCTACGGCGCGCGCAGCCAGCGCATCGAGGACCTGATCAAGGCCAAGACCAAGAACGGCGGCAAGATCTCCACGGAGGACATGCGGCTGATGCAGACCGACAACAGCAGCGAGATCGCACGCCTGCTCGTGCCCAAGCTGCTCAAGGTCGACATCGGCGACAAGCACGTCCGTGAGGCGCAGAAGCTCCTGGAGGGCTGGGACTACACCCAGGACGCCGACTCGGCGGCGGCCGCGTACTTCAACGCCGTCTGGCGCTCGATCCTGCAGCTGTCCATCGGCAACAAGCTGCCCAAGGAGCTGCGCGTCAAGGGCCAGTGCCTGTGGGTGGAGCGCACCAGCGACACCCAGCCCGCCGACGAGGACAAGAAGGTCCGCGAGTGCGGCGAGCGCGACGCGGACTCGGCGCAGCCCGACGGCGGCGACCGCTACTTCGAGGTCATCCGCAAGATCCTCAACGACGAGGGCAACGACTGGTGGAAGACCCCGGGCAACCGCACCGACAAGGAGACGAAGAACCGCGACCAGCTGTTCGCCCGTGCTCTCGCGGACGCCCGCTGGGACCTGACGGCCAAGCTCGGCAAGGACATCGACACCTGGAGCTGGGGCCGTCTGCACCGGCTCACGCTGAAGAACCAGACGCTCGGCACGGACGGCCCCGGCTGGATCCAGTGGGTGCTCAACCGCGGCCCCTGGAAGCTCGGCGGCGGCGAGGCCACGGTCAACGCCACCGGCTGGAACGCGGCGGGCGGCTACGACGTCATCTGGGTGCCGTCGATGCGGATGGTGGTGAACCTGAAGGACTTCGACAAGTCCAAGTGGATCAACCTCACCGGCGCCTCGGGCCACGCCTACAGCGACCACTACACCGACCAGACCAGCAAGTGGGTCAAGGGCGAGCTGCTGCCGTGGTCCTACTCCAAGAAGGGCGTCGACGACAGCACGAGCGACACCCTGGTGCTCAAGCCCTGAGCCGGAGCTGAGGCCCGCACGGGCAGGTGCTGCGAAAGGGCCCTCCACGCACGCGTGGAGGGCCCTTTCGCATGCGGGCCTCTTCGGGGGCCTCAGTCGAAACGCCGTACCCCTGAAGGCGTCACGACGGCGCGCACCGGGCGGTCGTGCGCCTCTCCGGGGACGTGCGCGACGACTTCGGCGTCGTACAGGAGCACGACGAGCGCCGGATCGACGCCCGCCCGCTCCAGGCGCGCCAGGACCCGGTCGTACGAGCCGCCGCCGCGCCCCAGGCGCGTGCCGCGCCCGTCCACCGCGAGTCCCGGGAGCAGCACGGCGTCGGCCTCCAGGACGGCGTCCGGCCCGAGTCGCGGGCCGGAGGGCTCCAACAGCGCCATCTTGCCGGGGTGTTGGACGCGGGCGAGCGAACCCGGTCCGGTGTACGCCGCCCAGTCCAGGTCGTTGTCCGGGAGCAGCACCGGCAGCAGGACGCGGGTCCCGCGCGCGTGGAGGGTGTCGAGGAGCGCGCGGGTGCCCGGTTCGCCGCCCACGGAGACGTACGCGGCGACCGTGCGGGCCGTGGCGAGTTCGGGCAGATCCAGCGCGCGCCCGGCCAGTTCGGCCGCCGCCTTGTGTGCGTCATCTGGCGGCAACCCCCTTCTTGCCGCGAGGATCTCCGCACGCAATGTGCGCTTGATTCCCTTGCCGGAGTCGGGGTGATCCATGGCGAAGTCACACATCCTTCCTATTGTGCTCGAATATGGGCCAATAATCCGAAGCCGCAGATTCTCCGCATAGGCACCGGATATGGTGACGGGCATGACTGAGTCTCACCCCAAGATCACCAAGGCTGTCATCCCCGCAGCTGGTCTTGGCACGCGCTTCCTGCCCGCCACCAAGGCCACGCCCAAGGAAATGCTGCCGGTCGTCGACAAGCCGGCGATCCAGTACGTGGTGGAGGAGGCGGTCGCCGCGGGCCTGGACGACGTCCTCATGATCACGGGCCGCAACAAGCGCCCCCTGGAGGACCACTTCGACCGCAACTACGAGCTGGAGTCCGCCCTGGAGAAGAAGGGCGACGAATCCCGGCTCGCGAAGGTCCAGGAGTCCAGCGACCTGGCCACCATGCACTACGTCCGCCAGGGCGACCCCAGGGGCCTCGGTCACGCCGTCCTGTGCGCCGCCCCGCACGTGGGCCGCGAGCCCTTCGCGGTGCTCCTGGGCGACGACCTGATCGACCCGCGCGACCCGCTGCTCGCCCGCATGGTCGAGATCCAGGACCGGTGCGGCGGCAGCGTCATCGCGCTCATGGAGGTCGCGCCCGAGCAGATCCACCTCTACGGCTGCGCGGCGGTCGAGGCCACCGACGAGGACGACGTCGTGAAGGTCACCGACCTGGTCGAGAAGCCGGACGTGGCGGACGCCCCCTCGAACTACGCGATCATCGGCCGGTACGTCCTGGACCCGCACATCTTCGACATACTGCGCAAGACCGAGCCGGGCCGCGGCGGCGAGATCCAGCTGACCGACGCCCTCCAGCAGCTCGCCGCCGACGAGAAGGTCGGCGGTCCCGTGCACGGCGTGGTCTTCAAGGGCCGCCGCTATGACACCGGCGACCGCGGCGACTATCTGCGTGCCATTGTCAGACTCGCGTGCGAACGTGAAGACCTGGGCCCCGACTTCAAGGCCTGGCTCCGCAGTTACGTCACCGAGGAGATGTAGCACTTGAGCAGCAGCGGCACGACGACGCACGACGGCACCGGGGTGCCCCGCGGGCAGGACACCGGCCAGGAGCACGTGTGGTCGGTGGACGAGCACCTGGAGGACATCCTGGCGGCCGTCCGCCCGCTGGAGCCCATCGAGCTCCAGCTCCTCGACGCCCAGGGCTGCGTCCTGGTCGAGGACGTCACGGTGCCCGTGTCGCTGCCGCCGTTCGACAACAGCTCCATGGACGGGTACGCGGTCCGCGCCGCCGACGTGGCGGGCGCGGGCGCGGAGTTCCCCGCCGTCCTGACCGTCGTCGGCGACGTCGCCGCGGGGCAGGGCGAGCCGCCCACCGTCGGCCCCGGGCAGGCCGCCCGCATCATGACCGGTGCCCCGCTGCCGCCCGGCGCCGAGGCGGTCGTGCCCGTGGAGTGGACCGACGGCGGGCTCGGCGAGGGCCCGGTCTCCGGGATGCGGGCCCACAGCGCGGCCCCCGAGGGCGCCTTTGGAGAGGTCCGGGTGTACCGCCCGGCGAAGCCCGGCGCCCACGTCCGCCCGCGAGGCAGCGACGTGCGGGCGGGCGACCGCGCCCTGACCGCGGGCACGGTCCTCGGCGCCGCGCAGATCGCCCTGCTCGCCGCGATCGGCCGGGGCACGGTCACGGTGCGCCCGCGCCCGCGCGTGGTCGTCCTGTCCACCGGAAGCGAACTGGTCCAGCCCGGTGAGGAACTGGCCGACGGTCAGATCTACGACTCCAACAGCTTCTCCCTCACCGCCGCCGCCCGCGAGGCCGGGGCGATCGCCTACCGGGTGGGCGCCGTCGCCGACGACGCGGAGACCCTGCGCTCCACCATCGAGGACCAGCTCATCCGCGCCGACCTCGTGGTCACCACCGGCGGCGTCAGCGTCGGCGCGTACGACGTCGTCAAGGAGGCCCTCTCCGCGATCGGCGACCCGGACGACGAGAAGGGCCTCGGGGCGGGCGGCGGCGTGGAGTTCCGCAAGCTCGCCATGCAGCCCGGCAAGCCGCAGGGCTTCGGCTCGATCGGCCCCGACCACACCCCGCTGCTCGCCCTGCCGGGCAACCCCGTGTCGTCGTACGTCTCCTTCGAGGTCTTCGTGCGGCCCGCCGTGCGCACCCTGATGGGCCTGCCCGACGTGCACAGGACCACCGTCCGGGCACGGCTGGGCGCCGCCGAGGCGCTCGCGTCGCCGCCCGGGAAGCGCCAGTTCCTGCGCGGCCGCCACGACGCGGACGCGGGCACGGTGACGCCCGTCGGCGGCAGCGGGTCGCACCTCGTCGCCGCCCTCGCGCAGGCGGACGCGCTGATCGTCGTCCCCGAGGACACGACGTCGGTCGAGCCGGGCACCGAGGTCGACGTGGTGCTCCTCGGCTGACGCCCGCCCCGGGCGGGGACGAGGGGCGCCGGGCTCGGGTGGGGCGACCGCGCGCGACGGACGGGCGGTACGGTGTCGCGCACAGCAGGCCGCGCGCCCGCGCGGGGTCCGGACCAGGAGCGCCACAGCACATGAGCACCCAGCAGGGACTGACGCACATCGACGAAGCGGGTGCCGCCCGCATGGTCGACGTATCGGAGAAGGACGTGACCGCGCGCACCGCGCGGGCGAGCGGGCGCGTCCTGGTCGCGCCACGCGTGATCGAGCTGCTGCGCGGCGAGGGCGTCCCGAAGGGCGACGCCCTGGCGACCGCCCGGATCGCGGGCATCATGGGCGCCAAGCGCACGCCCGACCTGATCCCGCTCTGCCACCCGCTGGCCGTCTCCGGGGTGAAGCTCGACCTGTCCGTCGCCGACGACGCCGTGGAGATCACCGCCACCGTGAAGACGACGGACCGCACGGGCGTGGAGATGGAGGCCCTCACGGCGGTGAGCGTCGCCGCGCTCACGGTCGTCGACATGGTGAAGGCCGTCGACAAGGGGGCCGTCATCACGGACGTACGGGTGGAGGAGAAGACGGGCGGCAAGTCCGGCACCTGGAGCCGCGAGGGGGAGGGCGCGTGAGCGCCTCCACCGGCGCCGCCCCGGGCTCCCCGGCCCCGTACCGCGCACTCGTCGTCACCGCGTCCAACCGCGCCGCCGCCGGTGTCTACGCGGACACGGGCGGACCGATCCTCGCCGAGGGGCTCGCCGCGCTCGGCTTCGCCGTCGACGGCCCCCGGGTGGTGCCCGACGGCGACCCCGTGGCGCGGGCCCTGCGCGCCGGGGTCGAGGCCGGGTACGACGTCATCCTCACCACCGGCGGCACCGGCGTCTCGCCCACCGACCGCACGCCCGAGGCGACCCGCGGCGTCCTCGACCACGAGGTGCCGGGCATCCCGGAGGCGATCCGGGCGTACGGCCGCGAGAAGGTGCCCACGGCCGCGCTCTCCCGGGGCCTGGCCGGGGTCGCGGGCCGCACCCTGATCGTGAACCTGCCCGGCTCCAGCGGCGGGGTGCGCGACGGCCTCGCGGTCCTGGGGCCGCTGCTGCGGCACGCCGTCGACCAGCTGCGCGGCGGCGACCATCCGAGAACCGACGGGGGTGCGAGCTGAACGCCCCCAGCTGGCCCGCCGAGCTGACGGACGGTGATGTCACCCTCCGCCCCATAAAGCTGCGTGACCAGCGCGCCTGGCGCGAGGTCAACCGGCGCAACCGCGACTGGCTGCGCCCCTGGGAGGCCACGATTCCGCCGCCCACGCCCGGCGGCCCGGTCGCGCACCGGCCCACGTACCGCCAGATGGTCCGGCACCTGCGGGCGGAGGCCGGCGCGGGCCGGATGCTGCCGTTCGTCATCGAGTACCAGGGGCGGCTCGTCGGGCAGTTGACGGTCGCCGGGATCACCTGGGGCTCGATGTGCTCCGGGCACGTCGGGTACTGGGTGGACGAGTCCGTCGCGGGGCGCGGGGTGATGCCGACCGCCGTGGCGCTCGTGGTCGACCACTGCTTCCGGACGGTCGGGCTGCACCGCGTCGAGGTCTGCATTCGGCCGGAGAACGCGCCGAGCCGCCGGGTCGTGGAGAAACTCGGATTCCGTGAGGAGGGGCTTCGTCCACGATATCTTCACATCGACGGGGCCTGGCGCGACCACCTCGTGTTCGCGCTCACCGCGGAGGAGGTCCCGGAGGGCCTGCTGCACCGCTGGCACCGGGCCCGGCCACGGCACACCGCGTAGCGGAGCGTGTGCGCGGCGCAGGCGCAACGCCTCGTCCGGAGCGGTCGAGGAGGGTGCTCACCTGGGTGCTTCGGCGCGCGGACGGGGCGAGTTGGCGCTCCGCGGTGGCCGCGGGGCGCGGATGCTGCCTCTCTCATAAATGAAATACCTGTTCGAAATTGCTCGGTGAGTGACCGTTAAATTCCTTGCGGGCGCGGCCTGTTGATCGCATCAGTCGCAAAAAAAGTTTGAGATATCAGCCAGATCGTGCGACACACCGGCCCAATTGGCGGATGGCCTCGACAAAACCCCTCTACCGTGTGAGGCGTGAGCAGCAGCGGCCTCTTCTACGCAGTCATCGTCGGGGCCTGGGCCGCCTACTTGGTGCCGATGTGGCTCCGTAGGCAGGACGAGCTCAATGAAGCCCGTCCGACGGAACGCTTCAGCACCGCCATCCGGCTGCTGTCCGGACGGGCGGGCATGGAGCGCCGATACGCCAAGGACCTGCGCGCGCGTACGTCCGACTCGTCCGAGGAGGAGTCGCGCGCCGAACCGGACGCCGCCACCGACTCGGTGGACGTCCGGGCCTTCGCCATGCTCCCGGACGAGGACGTGGCGACCGAGCCCCGCGGCCGGGCGACGGGGCGGCAACGGCCCCGGTCCCAGGCGGGCGTGGACACGGAGCCGCACGGCCGGCAGCCGTCCGCGCCGGACGCCGCGGACCGGCGCAGGGGCCCCGACCGGCAGGCCCCCGACCGGCAGCAGGCCCACCGCGGGAACCCCCGCGGCGCGGCGGCCGACCGGCAGGCCGCCCGCGGTGCCGCCGAGGCCGCGGCCCGGGCCCGGCGCTCCAAGGTCCTCGCGCGCCGCCGCCGCACCACCGTGATGCTGTTCCTCGCCTTCACGCTCGCCGCGGTCGTCGCCGCGGTCGGCGGCGTGGGGCTCCTGTGGGTGCCCGGCGTGCCCGCGGCGCTGCTGAGCGCGTACATCGTCTATCTGCGCCGCCAGGAGCGGCGGCGCTTCACGTACACGATGGACCGGCGCCGGGCCGAGGCCGCCGCACGGCAGCTGCGCGAGCGGCAGCCGCGCAGGCCCGAGCGCGGTGCCGAGCCCGTCGCCGAGGAGCCCGTCCCGGAGGCCGACCCCGGTCTGTCCGCGCTCGCCGCCGACCGGCGCGCGCTCGTCGAGCAGACCGACCACGCCGAGTGGGTCGACCAGCAGCGCGAGCGGCGGCACGGCCCCGCCCGCGGCGACAGCTGGGACCCGGTCCCGGTGCCCCTTCCGACGTACGTGACGGCCCCGGTCGCCCCGCGCGCCACCGGCAGCGTCGACCTGGGCGCGCCCGACACCTGGAGCTCGGCCCGGTCGAGCACGGCGGAACCGGCCGCGGACGGCACGGCGGACCGCGCCGGGCGGGACGGGGCCGAGCGCGCCGAGCAGGAGCACCCGGAGCGGGAGGAGCGCGCCGAGGCCGCCGGGGACGACGCCCGCAGCGACGCCCGCAGGGCCGCGTCCGCCCGCCGCTCCCGCGAGCGCGGCCGCACCCCGCTGTTCGACCAGTACGACGACGGCGCCTCCGCCGACGGCCGCCCGCGCGCCGCGAACGAGTGACCGGCGGCACACCCCGGGACCCCGTCGCGCCGTCGCGGGGTCCCGCTCGCTGACCAGCGGGGAACGGATTTCCAAGCACCCCCGTGGGGGTGCTAGAGTTTCACTCGTTGCAAGGGCCTGTGGCGCAGTCCGGTAGCGCACCTCGTTCGCATCGAGGGGGCCAGGGGTTCAAATCCCCTCAGGTCCACTGCACAGCCGTTCTTGAGTTGGCTCAAGGTCGGTTGACGAGATCCCGGCGATCATCATGATCGCGCGGGATCTTCGTCGTTTCCGGGGTCTGTTCGAGGCTGTTCAGGGTGAGCGATGACGGCGATCCGCAGCCGTGGACGCGTTGCCCTGCGGCGGTGTGGTGCCGTGATCGTCGTGTGTGATGGTTCGTCCTGCGTCGGTACGACACCTCACCGCGAGCGGGAATCGGATCGCCACGACCGGAGTTGGTGAGGGAAGTCAGCCGTTCCAGGAGGGGTCATGCGAGCGATTCAGGTTTCCGAAGTGGGCGGTCCCGAGGTGCTGCGCCTGGTCGACATGGATCAACCGACGCCGGGCCCGGGCCAGGCGGTCGTGGAGGTCGCCGCGTCCGGCGTCAACTTCCTCGACGTGTACCACCGCCAGGGCCGGTACACCCTCCCGCTGCCCTTCACCCCGGGCACTGAGGGCGCGGGCACGGTCCTCGAGGTCGGACCCGGCGTCACCCACGTCGCTGTGGGAGACCGGGTCGGCTGGGTGGAGATTCCCGGCACCTATGCCGAGCGGGCCGTCGTGGACTCCTCCCGGCTCGTGCCCCTGCCCGACGGCGTCGGCTTCGAGGCCGCCGCCGCCGTGCTGCTGCAGGGCATGACGGCGCACTACCTCGTCAAGGACGCCTATCCGGTCCAGCCGGGCGACACGGTGCTCGTGCACGCTGCCGCCGGTGGCATGGGGCTTGTGCTGACCCAGCTCATCACCCATCTCGGCGGCCGAGTGATCGGCACGACCTCGACACCGGAGAAGGCCCAGCTGGCGCGGCGCGCCGGGGCCGCCGAGGTGATCCTCTACTCCGCGGTGGACGATCTCGCGGCCGAGGTGAAGCGGCTCCACGGCGGCCAGGGCCTGCCCGTCGTCTTCGACGGCGTCGGCAGGGACACCTTCGATGCGAGCCTCGCCAGCCTGCGACCCCGCGGCCACCTGGTGCTCTTCGGCGCCGCGAGTGGTGCGGTGCCGCCCTTCGACCCCATGCGGCTCGCCCAGGGCGGTTCGCTGACCCTGATCCGGCCGAGCCTCGGGCACTTCATCGCCGACCGGTCCGAGCTGCTCCGACGCGCCGCCGACGTCCTTGAATTGGTGCGCACCAAGGCGCTCGAGACCACCGTGACGGCCCGCTACCCGCTCGCCGAGGCCGCCCGGGCTCACCGCGATCTGGAGGCTCGGCGTACCACCGGCAAGCTACTCGTCATCCCCTAGGGCCACCGGCGGGATCGACTGACCTGCGGGAACGTGGCTTCCGCCAGGCGTCGATCCCGCGCAGCCGTGTCCGTACGGGGCCCGGCGGGCCTCAGTCCGGCAGGAGCGCGAGGTCGAGCGCGCGCAGGCGGGACGGGGTGGCGATCACCTCGTACGCCGTGACGCGGCCGGACTCGACGGTGACGGTCAGGGCCAGGCGCAGCCGGCCGTGGGGGGCCACGACCAGGCCGGGGCGGCCGTTGACCAGGGCCGGGGCGGCGAACCGGGCGTTGCGGGCGAGCACCACCGTCTCGCGGGCGACGGCGTCGGCGCCGCGGATCTCCGGCGGCGTGCGCGCGGGCAGCGCCGCGGCCTCGGCGCGGCGGACGACGTCGGGGGCCAGGACCGCGAGCAGGGCGGTGAGGTCGCCGCCGCGGGCCGCGCTGAGGAAGGCCTCCACGACGTCCCGGTGCCGGGCCAGCTCCGCGCCGGGCAGGGCGGGGGTGCCGCGGACCTTGTGGCGGGCGCGGCTCGCCAGCTTCTTCGTGGCGACGGTGGAGCGCTCCACGATGGGGGCGATCCGGTCGAAGGGCACCGCGAAGGTGTCGTGCAGCACGAACGCGACCCGTTCGGCGGGGCCGAGCGTGTCCAGGACCACGAGCAGGGCGCGCCCCACGGACTCGACCAGGACGGCCTCTTCCTCGGGGGTCGGCGTGGTGCGGCCGGGGACGCGGTCGAGGGCGCCTTCGTCGGACAGGAAGGCCTCGCGGCGCGACGCGCGCGTGCGCAGCATGTCGAGGCAGACGCGGGAGACGACCGTGGTCAGCCAGCCCGGCAGGTTCTCGACGCCCGTGACGTCGGTGCGGCCGAGCCGCAGCCAGGTCTCCTGCACGGCGTCGTCGGCCTCGGTGGCGGAGCCGAGCATGCGGTACGCGACGGCCCGCAGGCGGCCGCGGTGCGTCTCGAAGAGGTCCGCGAGGCCGTCCGCCTCGTGCCGCTCGTCCATCGGTCACCTTTTCCCGGGTCGCTCCGTCAGGGCCGTGACGTAGCCAACCACCTTGTGGTGACAGGAGTGAACAGACATGGATGAGGCCGTACGGACCGAGGCACCGGTGCTGCTGCACCTGGATTCGAGTGCCGACCGGAGCGACGGTTCGGTGACCCGCGCCCTCGGCGCCGCGTACGCGCGCGGCTGGCTGGCCCGGCACCCGGGCGCGGAGTACCGGTACCGGGACCTGACCGCGGAGCCCGTACCGCTCGTCGGCGAGGGGTACGTCCGGCTCGGGACACGGGCGGAGCGGCAGGGCGCGCTGCCCCTGGAGAAGGTGGCCGCGCTGGCCGAGGGGGCCGACGAGGAGCGGGAGTGGGCGGCGACGCTGCCGCTGGTCACCCAGGTGCGGGCGGCCACGACGCTGCTCGTCGGGGCTCCCATGTACAACTTCTCCGTCTCCGCCGCCCTGAAGGCCTGGATCGACCGGGTCTCCTTCCCCGGCGCGTACGCCGACCCGGACAGCGGGCGGCCGCTGCTCGCCCGGACCCGGGTGGTGGTGGCCGCCGCGTGCGGGGGCGGCTACGGTCCCGGCACCCCGCGCGAGGGGTGCGACTTCCAGCTGCCGTATCTGCGGGCGTACTTCGCGCAGCTCGGGGTGGCCGAGGAGAACCTGCGCGTGGTGCGGGCCGAGCTGACGCGGGCCGCGGACATTCCGGCGCTGGGGCGGTTCCGCGAGCTCGGGGAGCGGTCGCTCGCCGGGGCCCGCGACGCGGTGGGGGAGCTGGCGGAGTCGTTCTAGGCCGGGGAGGGCCCCGGGGCCGGGCGTCCCTCCTCCGGCTGGTCTCCGCGCGTGCCCCAATGGGGTGATCGTTACATTTGGGGCATGCGGGGCAGCTGGAGGAGGCGTGCCGGAGCCGTCGGCGGGACGGCGCTGGCCGTCGTGCTCGCCGGGGGCTGCGCGGAGCACGAGGGGCTGCACGTCGAGGGCTCCGCGCTCAAGCCGACGCGGATCAGCGGTCCGGTGTACGTCGCCGACGCGCTCGCGCGGCCCCTCCAGCGGCCCACGGCCTTCGGCGTCACCGACGACGTGGCCATGTCCTCGCTGCGCTGGAAGGACTGGGGCGGGCCCACCGCGCGGGCCACGGGGCGGCTCAGCGGCAGCTGGTGCCTGCCGGGCTGCGGCCGGGAGCCGTACGAGGCGACGCTGACGCTCAGCGGGGTCGAGCGGGAGGACTCCGCCGCCTACTACCGGCGGGCGACCGTCGAGCCCGCGAAGCCCGAGGCGCTGCCGCCCGCCGCCGTGAACGTGCAGTTCCAGGGCATCCGGCTGATGGCGCCGGACTTCTGAGGCCGGGGCGCCCATGGGACTGCGGACGAAGATCGGCCTGGCCATCGCGGGCACGGCGGCCGTCGTGTCCGTGGTGATCGGGCTGCTCGTGCACCACCGCACCGTCGAGGCGCAGTACGACAGCGCGCGCAGCCAGGCCGGGGAGCGGCTGCGGACCGCCGTGCAGGACCACGCGGCCGGGATCGACGGCGACCGCACCCTCATCGACCCGCCCGACCTGCCCAGGCCCCTGGCGCACGCGGCGCGGGCGGGCAAGTGGGGCGTGTTCCTCGACCGGAGCGGGAAGGTGCCGCAGCTCTGGGCGGCCAGCGGGTACCGCGACGAGATCGTCGCCGTGAAGTGGCCGTACCGCTGGGAGACCGAGACGGTACGCGATCTGGACCGGGTGCTGTGGGCCGCGGGCGGCATCGGCACCGCGCTCGCGTGCGTGGCCGGGCTGCTGGTCGCGACGCGCCTGGGGCGCCGGCTCACCGCGAAGGCGGACGCGGCGCAGCGGATCGCGGACGGCGATCTGACGGCCCGCCTGCCGCTGCACGGCAAGGACGAGATCACCCGGCTCGCCGCCGCCGTGAACACCATGGCGGACGCGCTCGCCGCGCGGCTGCGGGCCGAGCGGGAGGTCACCGCGAACATCGCCCACGAGCTGCGGACGCCCGTCGCGGGCATGGTCACGGCGGCGGGGCTGCTGCCGCCGGGGCGCCCCGCCGAGCTCGTACGGGAGGCCGCGGGGCGGCTGCGGGAGCTCGTCGACGACGTGATCGAGGTGGCGCGGCTCGACGCGGCGGGCGAGGAGGTCCGCACGGAGGTGTGCGGGCTCGGGGACGTGGTGCGGCGGGCCGTGGGCGGGGCGGTGGGGGACGCGGAGGGGGTGTCCGTGCGGGTGGTGCGGGACGTGGAGGTGGCGACCGACCCGCGGCGGGTCGAGCGGATCGTGGCGAACTTCGTCACCAACGCGTTGCGGCACGGGCGGGTGCCGGTGGTGGTGGCGGTGGAGGGGGGCGTGGTGTCCGTGCGGGACCAGGGGGGCGGGTTCCCGGAGGCGCTGCTCGCCGGGGGGCCGCAGCGGTTTCGTACGGGGGCGAGGGAGACGGGGCTCGGGCTCGGGCTGACCATCGCGCGGGGGCAGGCGGAGGTCTTGGGCGCCTCGGTGCGCTTCGCCAATGAGGGGGGTGGGGCGGTGGCGACCCTTGACCTCAGTGCCGCTGTGCGGGCCGCCCCGGGCGGGGGGTAGCCGCCCTGGCCCTTCCCCGGGCGGGGGCCTGGTTCCACGGTTGCCCGGCGCCCGGGTGCTGTGCCCACCCGTCCCGCCCTGCGGGACGATTGCCCACAGCGGGTGGGCGAGGGCCCCGTCAGGGGCGCGGGGAACTGCGCGACCGGCCGCGACGGACCGGCAGGCGGACGACGGCGCGGGGCGGCCCGGCACGGCCCGGCGCAGCCCGGTGTGGCCCGGCGGGTGGAGGGCCCCGTCAGGGGCGCGGGGAACTGCGCGAGCGGCCGAGACGGGCCGGTAGACGGACGACGGCCCGGCGCGGCCCGGCGTGGGCCGGGGGGCGCGGAGCTCAGCGCAAGGGCTTGGCGTAGCAGCGGCTCAGGTCGTGGAAGCGGTAGTAGCCGAAGCGCTCGCAGAGGGCGTAGCCGCTGGAGGCGTAGAGGGCGATGGCCTCGGGCTGCTTGGTGCCGGTTTCGAGGACCATGCGGGCCCGCCCCGCCGCACGGGCGTCCTCCTCCAGGGCGGCCAGGATCCGCCGGGCGAGCCCGAGGCCCCGCGCCTCGGGGACGACGTACATGCGCTTGATCTCGGCGTCGCCGTCCGCGTACCCCTCGCCGTTCGCGTCCATCACGCGCCAGCCGCCCGTCGCCACGGGCACGTCCGCGGCGTCGTACGCGATGAGGTAGAGGCCGC
This sequence comes from Streptomyces sp. YIM 121038, assembly GCF_006088715.1. NCBI lineage: Bacteria > Bacillati > Actinomycetota > Actinomycetes > Kitasatosporales > Streptomycetaceae > Streptomyces > Streptomyces sp. YIM 121038. The sequence continues at coordinate 4,223,446 of NZ_CP030771.1, read as the reverse complement.
GCGGCGGCCGGAACATCGTCGGGTCCAGCGGCGTGACGTCGCCCTCGTCCCCGTAGCGCTCGGCGTACTCGCCCTGGACACGGTCGTTGAGCTTCACGGCGTCGGGGTGGTCGAAGGCGACCCGGCGTATGTCCATGCTATGAATCGTATCCCTATGCAGAGGTGTGGTGGCTGCGACGGTCGCCTCCAGTGTGCCGGTAGGGTGCCGGGATGCTCACTGTGACCAGCGTGAATGTGAACGGGCTGCGGGCCGCCGCCAAGAAGGGGTTCGTGGAGTGGCTCGACGGCACCGGCGCCGACGTGCTGTGCCTCCAGGAGGTGCGCGCCGAGCCGCACCAGCTGCCGGACGAGGTGCGCGCGCCCGAGGGCTGGCACGTGACGCACGCCCCGGCCGCGGCGAAGGGCCGCGCGGGCGTCTCGCTGTACTCGCGGCGGGAGCCGGAGCGCGTGCGGGTCGGCTTCGGGTCCGCCGAGTTCGACGGGAGCGGGCGCTATGTGGAGGCGGACCTGCCGGGCGTCACGGTCGCGAGCCTGTATCTGCCCTCGGGCGAGGTCGGCACCGAGCGGCAGGACGAGAAGATCCGGTTCATGGGGGAGTTCCTCGCGTATCTGAAGGACCTGAAGGCGCGGGCCGCCGCCGACGGCCGCGAGGTCCTCGTCTGCGGCGACTGGAACATCGCCCACCAGGAGGCGGACCTCAAGAACTGGCGCGGCAACAAGAAGAACTCCGGCTTCCTGCCGGAGGAGCGCGCCTGGATGTCGGAGGTGTTCGCCGAGTTCGGCGACGTCATGCGCGTCCTGCACCCGGACGTCGAGGGCCCGTACTCGTGGTGGTCCTACCGGGGCCGCGCCTTCGACAACGACTCGGGGTGGCGCATCGACTACCACGTCGCGACGCCCGGCCTCGTGGGCCGCGCGGTCAAGGGCTTCGTCGAGCGGGCCGCGACGCACGACGAGCGCTGGTCGGACCACGCCCCGGTGACCGTCGTCTACGAGTAGGCCCGGTACGAGCGGCCCGGCCCGGGAGGCCGCCTGCTTGCGCCCTCCGGGCGAACCGCCGGTGAAAGGTCCGGCGGAGGGCTGTCCCGCCTCCGTGCGGCATGGCAGATTGCGGACGCGTACACGGCGAGCGCGTCAACTGCCGGTCGGACGAGGGGGCTTCATGGCTGCTGGTCTTTCCAGACGGAGTTTTCTGATCGGGGCGGGCGCCGCGGGCGCGCTGGGCGCGGCCCCCGCCGCGGCCGGGGCCGCGCCGCGCGGGGTGCCCGCGGGCACCCCGCCCGTGCTCGTCACCGAACAGGCGAGCAAGCGCCTGCTCGTCCTCGACCCGAGGCGGCGGGAGTGGGACCCGGCCGCCGATCCGTCCGTCGTGCGCTGGCAGTTCTCGCCGCTCGGCGACCCGCGCTACGCGGACCTGCGGCCCGAGGAGAGCTGGGTCTACCCGTGCGAGGCGAGGCCGCGGCGGCTGCGGGGCCGCACGCTGGTCCTGACGACGGCGTCCTTCGGGTTCGTGGCCGCCGTGGAGCACCCGTCGGGCCGCCGCTACTGGGGGACCGCGATCGGCCCCGGCGACGACCTGTTCAACCCGCACTCCGCCGAGCTGCTGCCCGACGGCAACGTGGCGGTCGCGTGCAGCACCGGCGCGCTGGTGCGCCTGTACGCCGCCTCGTGCGGCCCCGGCGCCACGCGGTACGCGCAGGCGAGCCTCAAGGGCGCGCACGGGCTGCACTGGGACCGGGCGCGGCGCGTCCTGTGGGCGGTCGGCGACGACGAGCTGGTGACGTACGAGGTCGGCGGGGAGCCCGCGCGGCCCGCGCTCACCCGGACCTCCGCCACGCCGCTGCCGGTGGCCGTGCCGGGGCGGACGGCGGGCGGCCACGACCTGTTCCCGGTGGCGGGGCGGCCGGGGCGGCTCTGGGTGACGACCAACGCGGCGGTCTTCCAGTACGAGAAGCGGACGGGGGCCTTCGTACGCGACTACGCGGGCCACGAGCTGATCGACCGGGAGAAGGTGAAGGCGGTCGGCAACGACCCGCGCACCGGGCAGGTGCTCAGCACCGTGCCGGAGGGCGGCCTGGGGGAGACCTGGTGGACGACGCGGGTCGGCGTGCACCGGCCGAGCGGCAGCTATCACCTGGTCAACGGGGGCATCTACAAGGCGCGTTGGTGGCTGCCGAGCTGACCGGGCCGATTGGCCGCCGGGCCGGGGCGGGCGGTCTCAGGGCCGGTTCAGGCGCCGGTCGAGGGCCAGGGAGAGCTCCGCCTCCACCACGCTCTTGGCGAGCGGGCGCAGCTCGTCCGCGGTGACCTCCGGGTGCTCGGCGGCGTGCTCGACGGTGAACGCGACGAACAACTCGGCCAGCGCGTCGGCGTGTTCGCGGATGCGCCGGCCCGCCTCCATGACGGACGCCAGCGGGATGCCCTTGCGCACCAGGGCGGCCGAGGCGTCGAGCAGGCGGTTGCTGACGTGCACGATGTCGTCGCCGTCGGTGCCCAGATAGCCGAACTCCATCGCGGCCGCCAGGTTCTCCGGGGTGACCTGGCCCGCGAAGCGGTCGGCCAGCTCCTCGGGGGTGAGGCGGACCGGGGTCTCCTCCGACGGGCCGTCGATGCCGAGGAGTTCGGCCACGTCGCGGCCCTTCTCGAAGGCCTCGGCCAGCTCGGCGATGCCCTGGAGGGTGTGGCCGCGCTCAAGGAGGGCGGCGATGGTGCGCAGGCGGGCCAGGTGGTGGTCGTCGTACCAGGCGATGCGGCCCTCGCGGCGCGGGGGCGGGATGAGGCCGCGCTCGCGGTAGAAGCGCACGGTGCGCACGGTGATCCCGGCCGCCGCGGCGAGTTCGTCCATGCGGTACTCGCGCACCGGCGGTCGGCCGTCGCCCGCGCCCGCCGCTCCTGCCGTTCCGTCCGTCACCGCGTCCGCCCCGTCTCCCGCCACAACCCGCACCCTATGCGCAGGCCCGAGCCCTACCGTCGGTAACTTTCCTCCGTCGACCCCTACCCATGAGTACGGAGCTGCTCTACGCTCCGATTGTGCCAGCGATTACTGGCAGAGTCATGGACTTCGGGAGGCGGCGGCATGGCCGAGCGCAAGCGGGTACGCGACAAGGCGCAGGAGCACGTCCGGGTGGCGGTGATCGGATCCGGGTTCGGCGGCCTCGGGGCTGCCGTGCGCCTGCGCCGCGAGGGCGTCACCGACTTCGTCGTCCTGGAGCGCGCGGGCGCGGTCGGCGGCACCTGGCGCGACAACAGCTATCCGGGCTGCGCCTGCGACGTGCCGTCCCATCTGTACTCGTTCTCCTTCGCGCCCAACCCCGACTGGCCGCGCACCTTCTCCGGCCAGGAGCACATCTGGGACTACCTGGAACGGGTCGCCGACACCTTCCGGCTGCGGCCGCACATCCGCCTCGACACCGAGGTCCGCGGGGCGCGCTGGAACGGCGAGCGGCTGCTGTGGGAGCTGGAGACCAGCCAGGGGCACCTCACCGCCGACGTCGTGGTCTCCGCCACCGGGCCGCTGTCCGACCCGAAGACGCCCGACATCCCGGGCCTCGACACCTTCCCCGGCAAGGTCTTCCACTCCGCCCGCTGGGACCACGACTACGACCTGCGCGGCAAGCGCGTAGCGATGATCGGCACCGGGGCGTCCGCGATCCAGATCGTGCCGGAGATCCAGCGCGACGTACGCCGCCTCACGCTCTTCCAGCGCACGCCGCCGTGGGTCATGCCGCGCGCGGACCGGGACATCACCGGGGCCGAGCGCTGGCTGCACCGGCAGCTGCCGTTCACCACGCAGCTGCGGCGCGGCCTGCTGTGGGGCATCCGCGAGCTCCAGGTGCAGGCGTTCACCAAGCGGCCGAACGAGCTGGGCCTGGTCGAGAGCATCGCCAAGCGGAACATGGCACGCGCCATCAAGGACCCGGAGCTGCGCGCCAAGCTGACCCCGACGTACCGCATCGGCTGCAAGCGGATCCTGCTGTCCAACAGCTACTACCCGGCGCTCGCGCAGCCGCACGTGGACGTGGTCGCGAGCGGCCTCGCGGAGGTGCGCGGCTCCACGGCCGTGGCCGCCGACGGCACCGAGGCCGAGGTCGACGCGATCGTCTTCGGCACCGGCTTCCACGTCACGGACATGCCGATCGCCGACCGCGTGGTGGGCGACGACGGCAGGACGCTCATGGAGACCTGGAAGGACGGCATGAAGGCCCTGCGCGGCGCGACCGCGGCGGGCTTCCCCAACTTCCTCACCGTCATCGGCCCGAACACGGGCCTGGGCAACTCCTCCATGATCCTCATGATCGAGTCCCAGCTGAACTACCTGGCCGACTATCTGCGGCAGTTGGACGTCCTCGGCGGCCGGGCCGCCCTCGCCGCCCGGCCGAGCGCCGTCAACGCGTGGAACCGCCGCGTCCAGGAGCGCATGAAGCGCACCGTGTGGAACACCGGCGGCTGCACCAGCTGGTACCTGGACGCCAACGGCGTCAACACGACGGTCTGGCCCGGCACCACGACGGAGTTCCGCGCGGCGACGCGCGGTGTGGACCTGAACGAGTACGAGGTGCTGCGGCCCCCGGCCCCGGTCCCCGCCGCCCGGGGCGGCCACGCGGTGGAGGTCTCCGCGTGAGGGGCCGGGGGCACGTCCTGGCCGGTCCGTTCGCGCCGCCCGTACCCGCGCGCGAGCTGAGCGCCGTGTCGGCCGACGGCACCCGGCTGCACGTCGAGGCGCACGGGCCCGACGGCGCGCCCGCCGTGGTCCTCGTCCACGGCTGGACCTGCTCGACCGCGTTCTGGGCCGCGCAGCTCCGCGCCCTGTCGGCCACGCGCCGCGTCATCGCGTACGACCAGCGCGGGCACGGACGCAGCGGAGTGCCGGTGGAGGCCGCCGGATACAGCACGCGGGCGCTCGCCGACGACTTGGAGGCCGTGCTCGCCGCGACGCTGGCGCCCGGCGAGCGGGCGGTGCTCGTCGGGCACTCCATGGGCGGCATGACGCTGATGGCGGCGGCCGCGCGGCCAGCGGTGCGCGCGCACGCGGCGGCGGCGCTGCTGTGCAGCACGGGCAGCTCGCGCCTGGTCGCGGAGTCGACGGTGCTGCCGCTGCGGGCGGGCGCGGCACGGACCCTGCTCACCCGGCGGGTGCTCGCCGCGCGGGCGCCGCTGGGCCCGGTCACACCGCTCGCCCGCAGGCTGCTCAAGTACGCGACGATGGGCCCCGGTTCGGCCCCCGAGCGGGTCGAGGCGTGCGCGCGGATCGTGCACGCGTGCCCGCGCGTGCCGCGGTACCGCTGGGCGCACGTGCTCGACGGGCTCGGGCTCGACGCCGGGCTCGCCGACCTGACGGTGCCCACGGCCGTGCTCGCCGGGACCGCGGACCGGCTGACACCCCTCGTCCACGCGCGGCGGCTCGCGGCGGCACTGCCGCACTGCACCGGCCTGACCGAGCTGGTCGGGATCGGGCACATGACACCGGTGGAGGCACCGGAGGCGGTGACGCGGGCCGTCGCGGACCTCGCCGACACCTACCTGGACGGAACGTCCGCACGACTGAAGGAGGGCGCGTGAGCAGGGTCAGCCTGGAGGGGCAGGTCGCGGTCGTCACCGGGGCGGCGCGGGGGGTCGGTGAACTCCTCGCCCGCAAGCTGTCGGCACGCGGCGCGCGCGTCGCGCTCGTCGGCCTGGAACCGGAGGAGCTGAAGCGGGTCAGCGGGCGGCTGCACACCGAGAGCGACTTCTGGTACGCGGACGTCACCGACCACGGGGCGATGGCGCGGGTGGCCGCGGAGGTCAAGGAGCGCTTCGGCAAGGCCGACGTCGTGGTCGCCAACGCGGGCGTCGCCAGCGGCGGGCCCTTCATGGACTCCGACCCCGTCGCCTGGCGACGGGTCATCGAGGTCAACCTGATCGGCAGCGCGGTGACGGCACGGGCGTTCCTGCCCGTGCTCGCCGAGAGCCGGGGCTATCTGCTGCAGATCGCCTCGCTCGCGGCGATGACTCCCGCGCCGATGATGACCGCGTACTGCGCGTCCAAGTCCGGCGTGGAGGCGTACGCGCACGCGCTGCGGGCCGAGGTCGGGTACAAGGGCGTGAAGGTGGGGGTCGGGTATCTGTCCTGGACGGACACCGACATGGTGCGGGGGGCCGACCAGGACGACGTGATGCGGGAGTTGCGGCAGCGGCTGCCGTGGCCCTCCAACAAGACCTATCCGCTGGGGCCCGCGGTCGACCGGCTCGTGGCGGGCATCGAGCGGCGCTCCGCCCATGTCTACGGGCAGTGGTGGCTGCGGGGGCTGCAGGGGGCGCGGCCCTATCTGCCCGGGATCATCGCGGGGGTCGGGCAGCGCGAGATGCGGCGTCTGGAGCCGCGGCTCGGCCAGGTGTCCAGGGGGCTGGTGGGCGCGGGCGGCACCGCCGACGAGGCCGCCCGCCCGCACTGAGGGGCCGGGCGGCGCCTGGGCCTCGGGCCCCGGTGGAGCGGCCGGGCGGCACCCCGGCTGGGCCTTGGGCCCTGGCGGAACGGCCGGGCGGCACCTCGGTGCTGTGCCCACCCGTCCCGCCCTGCGGGACGATTGCCCACAGCGGGGAGCGGGGCGGTCCCGCCCGCCCGCCCCCACCCGGCGGCGGCGCTCCGCGTCGGGGCCGGGCCTCGCAAGGCTGGGGAGACATGGGTGGGCGGGTGGGCGAAACCCTGCCGCGATAGCGGCAGGGGCGCCCACCCGCCCGAGCACAGCGCAGCGTTACGCGTCGTAGTCCCGGTTGAACCGGTCCTCCGCCTCCCGCTGTGCGTCGTCCAGGGACTCCTGCGACTGCTCGCGCGCCTGCGAGGACCGCTCGCCCGCCTCGCCGCGCCCCCGCTGCGCGGCCTGCTTGGCCTTTTCGGAGAGCTCCTGCGCCTTGTCCTGGAACTGGTCCTTGATGCCCATGGAGGTTCACTCCCAATGTGGGTGAGGGGATTGGGCCTCGACCAGCCTGACACGGCCCGACATCCCACGCATGTCGGACAGTTACGCTCCGCTCACGCGCGCGGGGGGAGCGGCGGCCGCCGCCGGTCGGGCACGTCGTCGTACCCGGGAGGGACGGCCGCGGGGCGCGCGGCGAGGAGGTCGAGCGCGAGCCGCACCGCGTCGTCGAGCTGGGCGTGGCGCCCCTCGGCCCAGTCGAGCGGGGTGCGCAGCACGGCGAGGTCGGGCTCGACGCCGTGGTTCTCCACGCCCCAGCCGTACGCGTCGAACCAGCCCGCGTTCATCGGCACGGTGATCACCGTGCCGTCGCCGAGCACGTGGCGCCCGGTCATGCCGACGACGCCGCCCCAGGTCCGCTGCCCCACCACGGGCCCGAGCCCGAGGAGTTTGAACACGGCGGTGATCATGTCGCCGTCGGACGAGGTCGCCTCGTCCGCGAGGGCCACCACGGGGCCCCGGGGCGCGCTGGAGGCGTACGACACGGGCTGCGCGTCGCGCGTGAGGTCCCAGCCAAGGATCTTGCGGGTCAGCTTCTCCACGACGAGTTCGCTGATGTTGCCGCCCGCGTTGCCGCGCACGTCGACGATCAGCGCGGGCCGGGAGACCTCCAGGCGCAGATCGCGGTTGAACTGGGCCCAGCCGGAGCCGCCCATGTCGGGGATGTGCAGATAGCCGCACTTGCCGCCGCTGAGGTCCCGTACGACACCGCGGCGCTTGGCGACCCAGTCCTGGTAGCGCAGCGGCCGCTCGTCGATCAGCGGTACGACGGCGACGCGCCGGGCGCGGCCCTCGCCCTCGGCGGGCTCGAAGGTCAGCTCCACGGTGGTCCCGCCCGCCGCCGCGAGCAGCGGGGACGGGCCGGTCACCGGGTCCACCGGGCGCCCGTCCACGTGGGTGAGCACGGCGCCCTCCCGGATGCCCGAACCGGCGAGCGGGGAGCGCGCCTTGGAGTCGGAGGACTCGCCGGGCAGGATGCGCTTCACCATCCAGCCGTCGTCGCGGCGCACGAGGTTGGCGCCGAGCAGGCCGATGGCGCGCTGGTAGTGGGCGGGCCCCTCGTTGCGCCGGGCGGCGGTCACGTACGCGTGGGAGGTGCCCAGCTCGCCGAGGACCTCCCGGAGCAGGTCGGCGAACTCGTCGGGCGACGCGACGCGCTCCACGAGCGGCCGGTACTGGTCGAGGACGGCGTCCCAGTCGATGCCGCACATCCCGGGGTCCCAGAAGTAGGCGCGGATCAGCCGGCCCGCCTCGTCGAAGGACTGGCGCCACTCGGCGGCCGGGTCGACGTCGTGCAGGATGCGCCGCAGGTCGATCCAGACCGTGGTGTCGCCGTCGCCGGACTCCGTGGACGGCACGGCCCGCAGCTCGCCCTCGTCGACGACGACGAGCCTGCTGCCGTCGCCGCTGAGCGCGAACCAGTCGAGGTGGTCGACGAGTTCGGACTTCTTGGCCTTGGTGATGTTGAAGTACTCGAGGGTCGGCCGCCCCGAGGTGTCGGCCGGGTTGGCGAAGGTCTCGCCGAGGGCGCCCGAGATCGGCCAGCGCAGCCACACCAGGCCGCCGCCGCTCACCGGGTACAGCGCCGAGTACTTGGACGCCGACACGGGGAACGGCGTCACCCGGCTCTCCAGGCCCTCCGCCTCCACGGTCACCTGCCCGTCCCGGGACTCGTCGTCGTCCGGGTCGAGGCCGCCCGCCGCGGGCCGCCCGTCCGGAAGGAGCGCGAAGGGGGAGGGCGTGGCGGAGGACAGCGGTACGAGGTAGGGGCGGCAGCCGAGCGGGAAGGACAGGTCGCCGGTGTGCACGTCGTAGACGGGGTCGAAGCCGCGCCAGGACAGGAAGGCGAGATAGCGGCCGTCCCGGGTGAACACCGGGTTCTCGTCCTCGAAGCGGCCGTTGGTGACGTCGATGACCGTGCGCACCCCCGGGCCCTCGATCCGGGCCAGCTTGATCTGCCGCAGGGAGCGGCCGATGCCGGGGTGCGACCAGGTGAGCCAGGCGCCGTCGGGGGAGAAGGCGAGGTCGCGCACCGGCCCGTTGAGGGACCGGATCAGCTCGGTGACCTCGCCGTTGGAGTCTTCTGTCGCGTCGATGAGGAGCAGCCGTCCGTCGTGCGAGGCGATCGCGAGCCGCTCGCCGTCGGGGTCGGACACCAGCTCCAGGACCCGGCCGAGCTCCCCGGCCGCGAGGCGGCGCGGTGCGCGCTCGCCGCTGGCCCGGGGCAGATGGGCGATCTCGACCGCGTCCTCGCCCTCGGCGTCGGTGACGTAGGCGACCTGCCCGCCGGTGCCGAGCATCTCGGGGAGCCGGACGCGGACGCCGGGGGTGTCGGCGATGGTGCGGGCGGGGCCGTCGCGGTGGGTCAGCCAGTACAGGCTGCCCCGGACGACGACCGCGCTCGCCCGTCCCGTGGTGTCCACGGAGAGGGCGTCGACGTGGTGGGCGGCGGGCACCTGGTAGGTGCGGCGGCCCGCGCGCGGGCCGCCGATGGTCACCGGGACGCGGCGCGGCTCCGCGTCGGGAGCCAGGTCGTCGACGAGCCAGATCTCGCCCGCGCACTGGTAGACGACGCGGGTGCCGTCGCTGGCCGCGTGCCGGGCGTAGAAGGCGTCGTGGTCGGTGTGGCGCCGCAGGTCCTTGCCGTCGGGCAGGCAGGAGTAGAGGTTGCCGACGCCCTCGTGGTCGGAGAGGAACGCGAGGCGCCCGGCCACGAACATGGGCGCGTCCAGATGCCCTTCGAGGTCCTTCAGGACGTGCTCGCCGTGCAGCCACAGACGGCCCGTGGCGCCGCCCCGGTAGCGCTTCCAGGCGGCGGGCTCGTGCGGCGGCTTGCCGGTCAGGAGCAGCGTCTTGCGCTCGCCGTCGAGGTCGTCGACGGCGATGTCGTGGACCGGGCCCCAGGGCAGCTTGCCGCCGGGGGAGCCGTCGGTGGGCACGCTGTAGGCCCAGCAGAAGTGCGAGAAGGGCTGGCCGTGCGAGGACACGGCGAGGATCTGCCCGTCGGGCGTCCAGCCGCAGACGCGGGTGTCCGGGGAGCCCCAGTAGGTCAGGCGCCGCGCGGCCCCGCCGTCCACCGGGGCGAGGTGGATCTCCGGGTCGAGGCTGCGCCAGCTCGTGTACGCGATGTGGCGGCCGTCCGGGGCGAAGCGCGGGTGGCCGAGCTTGGTGCGGTCGGCCGTCACCCGCCAGGCCCGGCCCGGTGGGGCGCCCGCCGCGGCGAGCGGGGCCACCCACAGGTCGTCCTCGGCGACGAAGCAGAGCCGGTCGCCGCTGATGTGGGGGAAGCGGAGGTACGCCTGGGGCACGCCCCCATGCTTTTCCGGCGCGCCGGTCGCTGCAACTTGTGGGGCTTCGCCCCTTTCCCCCTCATTGGCGCTGCGCGCCTCGTCCTCAATCGCCGGACGGGCTGGATGTGTGTGACCCAGCTCATGAACGAAACCGTTTCGTTTCGATACGGGATCCGCGTACAGTGTGCGGGGCAACCAGTGAGAGGAAAGGCGACGGTCATGGCGGAGACGGCAACGGCCCGGCGCAGCCGGATCTCCCCCGAGCGCGCGGCGGAGCTGTACGAGGCCGTGCTCGAGCTGCTGCGCGAGGTGGGCTACGAGAACCTCACGATGGACGCCGTCGCCACCCGCACCCGCTCCAGCAAGGCCACGCTCTACCGCCAGTGGGGCGGCAAGCCGGAGCTCGTCGCGCGGGCGCTCAGGCACAACAAGCCGGCGTCCCTCGCGGACATCGACACCGGTTCGCTGCGCGGCGACCTCATGCGCATGGCGACCCTCCAGGACGACTGCAAGATGGAGCAGGACCACGCCCTGATGCGCGGCCTGTTCCACGCCATCCACGGCAATCCCGAACTCCACCAGGCGCTGCGCCAGTTGCTCATCGAACCGGAGCTCACCGGGCTCGACGCGATGCTGCGGCGCGCGGTCGAGCGCGGCGAGGTCGCCGCGGACAACCCGGCCCTTGAGTACGTCATCCACATGCTGGTCGGCGGCTTCGCCGCCCGTGAGCTCATCGAGGAGCGCACGGTCGACCAGGAGTTCCTCATCACGTACATCGACGCCGTGATCCTCCCCGCCCTCGGCGTCTGACCCGGGACCTCCTCGAAGCCCGGGCCCCCTCGAAGAACGTTCCACCTGACGCGAGCCGCTCACGTCGTCGGGCCGATCCCCCCTGCCCTGTAGCCACCCCACGACCTGACCGGGAGTACCCCCTCGTGGCCACGTTCCTGTACAAACTAGGCCGAATCGCCTTCCGGCGACGGCACTTCGTCGCCCTGATCTGGGTGGCGCTCCTGACCCTCGCCGGAGTGGGCGCCGCCTCCGCGCCGACCGCCGCGTCGAGCTCCTTCTCGATCCCGGGCACGGAGGCCCAGCAGGCCTTCGACCTCCTGGAGAAGCGCGCCCCCGAGGCCAGCGCCGACGGCGCGAGCGCCCGGGTGGTGTTCAAGGCGCCGGACGGCGAGAAGGTCACCGATCCGGACAACAAGGCCGCGATCTCCAAGACCGTGGGCGCCCTCGCGTCAGGATCGGACCAGGTGGCGCGCGCCGACGACCCGTTCGCGGCCAGGACGGTCTCCAAGGACGGCACCACGGCGTACGCGTCGGTGACGTACAAGGTCACCTCCATGGAGCTGTCCGACGACAGCCGGGACGCCCTGGAGAAGACCACCGACAAGGCCCGCACCGGCGGCATGACCGTCGAGGTCGGCGGTGACGCCCTCCAGGCCGTGCCGCACACCGGCGCCACGGAGGTCATCGGCATCGCCGTCGCCGCCGTCGTCCTTGTCATCACCTTCGGCTCGCTCGTGGCGGCCGGGCTTCCGCTGCTCACCGCCCTGATCGGCGTCGGCATCGGCGTCTCGTCGATCGCCGCGCTCGCCAGCGCGCTCGACCTCGGTACGACCACGTCGACGCTCGCCATGATGATCGGCCTCGCGGTCGGCATCGACTACGCCCTGTTCATCGTCTCGCGCTACCGCGCCGAGCTGGCCGAGGGCCGCGACCGCGAGGACGCGGCGGGCCGGGCCGTCGGCACGGCGGGCTCCGCCGTGGTCTTCGCCGGTCTGACGGTGGTCATCGCGCTGGTCGGCCTCGCCGTCGTCAACATCCCGATGCTCACCAAGATGGGCGTCGCGGCGGCCGGTACGGTCGCCATCGCCGTCCTGATCGCGCTCACCCTGGTCCCGGCGCTGCTCGGGTACGCGGGCCGCAAGGTCAGGCCCGCGGGCACGCAGGGCAAGCGGTTCGGCCGCGGCCGGAAGGGCGCGCCGCGGGCCGCGGAGTCCGCCGCGCCCGCGAAGGAGAACCTCGGCACCCGCTGGGCCCGCTTCGTGGTCCGCCGCCCGCTCGCCGTCCTGCTGCTCGGCGTGCTGGGCCTCGGCGCCGCCGCCGTGCCGGTGGCCGGCCTCGAACTCGGCCTGCCCGACGACGGCGCGCAGCCCACCTCCACCACCCAGCGCAAGGCCTACGACCTCATCGCGGACGGCTTCGGCCCCGGCTACAACGGCCCGCTGATGACCGTCACCGACCTCAAGGGCGTCGCCGACCCCAAGGGCGAGGCCGCCGCCGTCGCCAAGAAGATCGGCGGCCTGGACGACGTGCTCAGCGTGAGCCCGCCGGTGTTCAACAAGGCGGGCGACACGGCGATCATCAGCGTCGTGCCGTCCTCCAAGCCGAGCGGCACCGAGACCGAGGACCTCGTCCACGCCATCCGCGCCGAGGCGGCGGACGTCAAGGCCGACAGCGGCGCCGAGGTCATGGTCACCGGCACCACGGCCATGAACATCGACGTCTCGCAGAAGCTCAACGACGCGCTGATCCCCTACCTCGCGCTGGTCGTGGGCCTGGCCTTCCTGCTCCTGATCGTCGTCTTCCGCTCGGTCCTCGTCCCGCTCAAGGCGGCGCTCGGCTTCCTGCTCTCGGTGCTCGCCGCGCTCGGCGCGGTGGTCGCGGTCTTCCAGTGGGGCTGGCTCGGCTCGCTGTTCGGCGTGGAGCAGACCGGCCCGATCATGAGCATGATGCCGATCTTCATGGTGGGCGTCGTCTTCGGCCTCGCGATGGACTACGAGGTGTTCCTGGTGACCCGCATGCGCGAGGCGTACGTCCACGGGGAGAGCCCCGAGGACGCGATCGTCACCGGCTTCAAGTACGGCGCGCGGGTCGTGACGGCGGCCGCCGTCATCATGATCGCCGTCTTCGCGGGCTTCATCGGCTCCGGCGAGCAGATGGTCAAGATGATCGGCTTCGGCCTCGCGATCGCGGTCTTCTTCGACGCGTTCATCGTGCGCATGGCGATCGTCCCGGCCGTGCTCGCGCTCCTCGGCCGCAAGGCCTGGAGCCTGCCGCGCTGGCTCGACCGCGCGCTGCCGAACGTGGACGTCGAGGGCGAGGGCCTGAAGGACATGGCACCCCCGGCCACCGGCGACCGCGACGAGCGGCGGGAGCCCGTGGGCGTGTGACGCCCGCGCCCCCGGGCGCTCAGTGACTGACCGGCGTGGCGGCCGTGTACGTACGACGCAGGAAGCGCACCAGCGCGGACGAGTCGAACTGCACGACCGCCACGCCCTTGGGCGTGTGGAACTCCACCACCGCCTGCACCCGCCCGCACGGCCAGATCCGTACGTCGCCGTCGGCCGCGGGGGCCCTCAGCCCGCGCTCCAGGAGGTCGCGGTCGAGGACCCAGTCGGGTGATCCGGGGTGGTCCGCGGCCACCGTGCCGGGCAGGCCGATGCGCACCGAGCGCGGATCGGTCTGCGGGTCGTACCGCAGGGCGACGGGGACGACGACGTGGTCGTCGGGGGAGTCGGTGACGAGGTGGGCCCGGGTGACTTGTTCGACCACTGACATGGCTCTGTCCTCTCGTCGTCCCGGCCCGCGCACAGGCGGAGGCCCTCTCCCCAATGTCGCATATGTACAGATATTGAGGCGCTGGGAGGGGCGCTGTTCCGGGGCGCGGGCGGGGGCGCGTATTGGTGCTCCTACGCTCTTGCGACCTTTTCGCAAGAGCGCACATCATTGGAAGGTTCACGAGCGTCCCGCTCGGGAGCGATCCGCTCATTTCGCGTGAGTGCCTCCCCACGCTCACGACATGCACCTTTCCAGGAGCGCGCGCATGCATGTCCCCGATGGATTCATCAACGCTCCCGTATCCGCCGCCGCGGGCGTGGCCGCGGTGGGTGCCGTCGCCGTCGCGCTGCGCGGGGCACGGCGTGAACAGGGGGGCGCCTCCCGCCCGGGCGAAGCCGTGAGCGGGGGAGAGCGCACGGCGCCGCTCGCGGGTCTCGTGGCGGCCTTCATCTTCGCCGTGCAGATGCTGAACTTCCCCGTCGCCGCCGGGACGAGCGGCCACCTCCTCGGCGGCGCCCTCGCGGCGATACTCGTGGGCCCCTGCACCGGGGTCCTGTGCGTCTCCGTGGTGCTGCTCATGCAGGGCGTCCTGTTCGCGGACGGCGGCCTGACCGCACTCGGCGTGAACATCACCGTCATGGCGGTCGTCACCACGGTCGTCGCGTACGCGGTCTTCCGGGGCCTGGCGAGGCTCCTGCCGCGCGGCCGCCGCTCGCTCACCGCCGCCGCGTTCACGGCGGCCCTGCTCTCCGTGCCGGCCGCGGCCGCCGCCTTCACCCTCATCTACGCCGTCGGCGGCACCACCGACGTGCCGATCGGCAAGGTCGCCACCGCCATGATCGGCGTCCACGTCCTCATCGGCGTCGGCGAGGCCGCCATCACCGCGCTCACGGTCGGCGCGGTGATCGCCGTGCGGCCCGACCTGGTGTACGGCGCCCGCGGCCTGAGCGCGCCGCTCAAACTGCGCGTGGGCGGCGCACTCGTCGACGCGCCCGCCGCCGCCCCCGCCCCGGCGGCCCGCTCCTCCCACCGCAAGCTGTGGGCCGCGGGCCTGGTCACCTCGTTCGTCCTCGCCGGATTCGTCTCCTTCTACGCCTCCACGAACCCCGACGGCCTGGAGAAGGTCGCCCACGACAAGGGCATCGACCGCAAGGAGGAGGAGCACGCCGCCAAGGACTCGCCCTTCTTCGACTACGGCGTGCAGGGCATCACCGACAGCCGCCTCTCCGGCGGCCTCGCGGGCGTCATCGGCGTCGGCGTGACCGTCGTCGCGGGCACCGGCGTCTTCTGGGCGCTGCGCAGGCGGCGCGCCCCGTACGCGGACCAGGCGGACCCGGCGGGGACCGCCGCGGTGACCGAGCCCGCCGAGAGCGCCTGACGTGGGCGCGGGCCACGCGCACCGCCTGTACCGCCACGGCCGCTCCCCGGTGCACGCGCTGCCGCCGCACGCCAAGCTCACCGCCGTCCTCTGCTTCGTGGTCGTGGTGGTGTCCACCCCGCGCGAGGCGCTCTGGGCCTTCGCCGCGTACGCCGCGCTGCTCGCGACCGTCGCGTACGCGGCCCGCGTACCGCCCCTGTTCGTCCTGAAGCGGCTCCTGATCGAGCTCCCCTTCGTGGGGTTCGCGCTGCTGCTTCCGTTCGTCGCCCAGGGCGAGCGCGTGCACGTCCTCGGCCTCTCGCTCAGCGAGAGCGGCCTGTGGGGCGCGTGGAACGTCCTCGCCAAGGGCACCCTCGGCGTCGCCGCGTCGGTGCTGCTCGCCGCCACCACCGAACTGCGCGAACTGCTCCTCGGCCTCCAGCGCCTGCGGCTCCCGCCGCTCCTCGTCCAGATCGCCTCCTTCATGATCCGCTACGGCGACGTCATCGCCGACGAGATGCGCCGCATGCGCGTCGCGCGCGAGTCCCGCGGCTTCGAGGCCAGGGGCGTACGCCAGTGGGGCGTGCTCGCCAAGTCTGCGGGCGCGCTCTTCATCCGCTCCTACGAACGGGGCGAGCGCGTGCACCTGGCGATGATGAGCCGGGGCTACACGGGCTCCATGCCGGTCATCGACGAGGTGACGGCGAGCCGCGCCCAGTGGTCGTACGCCCTCGCCCTGCCCGTGACCGCCCTCGTCGTCTGCCTGTTGGGATGGACCCTGTGACCGCTTCCCTGGAGGTCTGTGGCCTCGCCTACGCCTACCCCGACGGCCACCAGGCCCTGTTCGGCGTGGACCTGACGATCACCCGCGGCGAGCGCGTCGCCCTGCTCGGGCCCAACGGCGCGGGCAAGACGACCCTCGTGCTCCACCTCAACGGCATCCTCACCGCGGGCGCCGGAACCGTCACCGTGGCCGGACTGCCCGTCGGCAAACGGCACATGGCGGAGATCCGCCGCAAGGTCGGCATCGTCTTCCAGGACCCGGACGACCAGCTGTTCATGCCGACCGTGCGCGAGGACGTCGCCTTCGGCCCCGCGGCGGCGGGCCTGCGCGGCCCGGAGCTCGAAGCCCGCGTGCACCGGGCGCTCGCCCGGGTCGGCATGGACGGGTACGCCGACCGCCCGCCGCACCACCTCTCCTTCGGCCAGCGGCGCCGCGTCGCCGTGGCGACGGTCCTCGCGATGGAGCCGGAGATCCTGGTCCTGGACGAGCCCTCGTCGAACCTCGACCCGGCCTCGCGCCGCGAACTCGCCGACATCCTGCGGGCGCTGGACGTCACCGTCCTGATGGTCACGCACGACCTGCCGTACGCGCTCGAACTGTGCCCCAGGGCGCTGGTCCTCAGCGAGGGCGTCATCGCGGCCGACGGCGCCACCGGCGAGCTGCTCGCCGACGAGGAGCTGATGCGCAGCCACCGCCTCGAACTCCCCTTCGGCTTCGATCCGAAGACAGCGGGAGCGGCCCGCTAGCGGAATCTTCGGCGGCGCGGGCTGGTTGGCTCAGGTATGGACGCTGACGTAGTGGCTGTGGCGGGGGCGGACACGGACGTGCACGGCACGGTCGCCCCCGGGTACGAACCGGTCGCGGACGCCTTCCGGCGCACCTTCACCGCGCTCGGCGAGCGGGGCGCGGCGGTCGTCGTGTACCGAGACGGGCGGCGCGTGGTGAACCTGTGGGGCGGCACGCGCGACGCCGACGCGCCCGCCCCCTGGGAACCCGGCACCGCCCAGATCGTCCGCTCCGCCACCAAGGGCGTGGCCGCCGCCGCGCTGCTCCTGCTGCACCAGCGCGGGCGCCTGGACCTGGACGCGCCCGTGGCGGAGTACTGGCCGGAGTTCAAGGCGCGCGGCAAGGAGCGGGCGCTCGTGCGGCACGTGCTCGCCCACCGGGCCGGGGTGCCGGTCCTCGACCGGCCGCTGACCCCCGCCGAGGCGTACTCGCCGGACCTCGCGGCCGCGGTCGTCGCCGCGCAGGCGCCCGCCTGGGAGCCGGGCACCGACCACGGCTACCACGCGCACACCTTCGGCTGGCTCACCGGGGAGCTGGTGCGCCGCGTCACCGGCCGCGCCATCGGCGACTGGATCGCGGACGAGGTCGCGGGGCCGCTGGGCCTCGACCTGTGGCTGGGGCTGCCCGACGCACAGGCCCCCCGGGTCGGGCGGCTCGGCCCCCTCACGGCCGGCACCGGGCGCGGCGGGCTGCGCGCCCGGCCCAAGCCGGAGGTCGCCGCGGCGTACGCGGACCCCGCCTCCCTGACGCGGCGCGCCTTCGCGGTCATCGACCCGGCGCCCGACGAGAACGACCCCGCCCACCGCGCGGCGGCCCTGCCCGCCTCGAACGGCGTCGCCACGGCCGACGGGCTCGCCCGCTTCTACGCTTCGCTCATCGGCGACGTCGACGGGGGCGGGCGCCTCTTCGCGCCGCCGACGCTGGCCCTCGCCCGCGGCGAGGCGTCCGCCGGGCCCGACCGGGTCCTCGTCACCCGCACCCGCTTCGGCCTCGGCTACATGCTCCACGGCCCCGCCGCCCCGCTCCTGTCCCCGGGCTCCTTCGGCCACCCCGGCCGCGGCGGCACCCTCGCCCTCGCCGACCCCGACTCGGCCCTCGCCTTCGCCTACGTCACCAACACCATGGCCAAGGGCATCACGGCGGACGCCCGGCCCCAGGCGGTGCTCCGCGCCCTGCGCACGGTACCGGCGTAGCCCTCGCGGGAGGCGCCCCAGACCCCCCGCTCCTCAAACGCCGGAGGGGCTGGGTCTTCCAGCCCGTCCGGCGTTTGAGGACGAGGCGCGGAGCGCCGAAAAGCGGGGGCACGGGGGCGGCAGCCCCCGGATCGGGAAGGGGCGGGTCCGGGGCGCCCCGCGAGGGCATCAGCCCGCGTGCAGCATCAGCCCGATCCCCGCCACCATCACGCCCGCAGCAAGCATCCGCGGCGCCCCGAACCGCTCCTTGAAGAACACCGCCCCGATCCCCGCCCCCACGATGATCGAGGACTCCCGCAGCGCGGAGATCGGCGCGAGATCGGCCCGCGTCTGCGCCCACAGGACGAGCGCGTACGCGGAGACGGAGAGGGCCGCCCCGATCAGCCCGAGCGGCGCCGCCGGCCGCACCCGCCCCACGAACCCCCCGCGCCAGAGCCACAGCGCGTACAGCGGCACGACGGTGCCCTGCACGAGCATGAGCCAGGCGACGTACCCGAGGGACGAGCCGGACGCCCGTACGCCGAGCCCGTCGACGACGGTGTACGCCGCGATGGAGACGCCGGTGGCGAGCGCGGCGCCGAGCGCGGTCCAGTCGGGCCGCCGCCCCGAGCCCCGGATGCCCCACAGGGCGAGCCCGGTGAGCCCGGCCGAGCAGACGGCGACCCCGGCGGCCTGCCACCCGCCGGGCACCTCGCCCACGAACATGGCCGCGAGCAGGGTCACCACCAGCGGCGCGGTGCCGCGCGCGATGGGGTAGGCCTGCCCGAAGTCCCCGAGCCGGTAGGACCACATGAGCAGCGCGTAGTAGGCGACGTGCAGGACGGCGGAGAGCAGCAGCCAGGGCCAGGCCCCGGCGTCGGGGACGGCCACGAAGGGGGCGAGCAGCAGCCCGATGAGGGCGCCGCCGCCCGAGATGAGCGTGAAGCCGACGAGCTTGTCGGTGATGTGGTGGGCGAGCGCGTTCCAGGCGGCGTGGGCGACGGCGGCGAGCAGGACGGCCGCGGTGACCAGCGGGGTCATCGAGCGGTTCCGGCGGCCTCGCGCACGTCCACCAGGGTGCCCCCGGCGTGGGCGACGAGGGCCTCGGGAGCCATGGGGAACACCGTGTGCGGGGTGCCCGCGGCGGCCCACACCACGTCGTGGGCGAGCAGCGAACGGTCGGCGAGGACCCGGGTCCTGGTGGCGTGCCCGAAGGGCGGCACCCCGCCGATGGCGTACCCGGTGGTCTCCCGGACGAGGGCCGCGTCGGCCCGCGTGACCCGCCGCGCGCCGAGCTCCTGGCGCACCCGCTCGACGTCGACGCGCGAGGCGCCGTCCAGGAGGACGAGGACGGGCACCCCGTCCGCGGCGAAGACCAGGGACTTGCAGATCTGGCTCAGCGCGCAGCCGATCGCGGCGGCGGCCTCGGCGGCGGTCCGGGTCCGGTCGGGGAACCGCCGGACCGCGCCGCTCAGTTCGCCGAGGCCGAGCTCGCGCAGGGCCCTGGCGAATCGGGGGTGCGCGGCTGAACCGCCGGTGTCGTACGCGTCGCTCGCAGAAGTACCCATGCGGCGCACGCTAGCGGTGCGTGTACGCGCCACGCGACCAGGTATCCGCAGACCGGACGGCCCGCCCCGCCGGCCTGCCGCCCCGTCAGCACGCCGATCCGTCAGCCCGCGGTCCCGCCGCCCCGCCGCCCCGTCGCGCGGCCCTCAGCCCCCGGCCAGCAGCACCGCCCGTACCACCGGGCCCGCCGAGTCGCCGCCGTGGCCGCCGGCCTGCACCACCGCCGCCGCGGCCACGTCCCCGCGGTAGGCCGTGAACCAGCCGTTGGGCTTCTTCTGCCCGTCGACCTCGGCGGAGCCGGTCTTCGCGCCGGAGTCGGAGCCGAGGCCCGACATCGGCTTGACCGCGGTGCCCGCGACCGCCGTGTAGTGCATGAGGTCGCGCAGGGCGGACGCCGTGGCGGGGGACATCCTCCGCGCGGCCGTCGCCAGCTTCCGCTTGTCCAGGGCGGGGGAGACCAGGTACGGCTGCCGGAACGCGCCGGACTTGACCGTCGCGGCCACCGACGCCATGTTCAGCGGGTTCATCCGCACCCCGCCCTGGCCGATGAGCGACGCCGCCATCTGCGCGTCCGACTGCACCGGCACCGCGCCGTCGAACGACGACACGCCGATCGACCAGTTGTCGTTGCCGAGCCCGAAGACGTCCCGGGCCTGCTTCGTCAGGTCGTCGTCGGAGAGCTTCTTCGCCTGGCTGATGAAGGCCGTGTTGCAGGACCGCGCGAAGCTCGCCCGGAACGTGCCGTTCTTGATCTGGAACTTGTCGTCGTTCTGGAACTTCCAGCCGCCGTACGTCTCGAACTTGGGGCAGGGGTGCTTCTTGTCGACGCCCGCGAGCTTCTTCTCCAGGAGCATCGCCGAGGACACGACCTTCATCGTGGAGCCGGGCGCGAGCGAGCCCTGGAAGGCCGTGTTGAAGCCGCCGGGGCTGGAGTTGGCGACGGCCAGGATCTCGCCGGTGCTCGGCCTCACCACCACGACGGACGCCCGCTTCCGCCTGGCCGTCTCCCGCTCGGCCGTCGCCTGCGCCTTCGGGCTGATCGTCGTCTTCAGCGTGCCCGGGGTGCCGGGCGCGAGCGTCAGGAGCGTCTTGTCGGGCGTCACCTTCGCGTCGTCGCTCTTGGTCTTCGTGCGCGCCGCGTCCCGCGCGTCCTTGCGGACGATCCGCAGCTCGATGCCGCCGGTGCCGCCCGCCTTCTTGCCGTACTTGTCGCGCAGGCCGTCGAGGACCGTGCCGAGCGAGGGGTACTTCGCGGCCGTCAGCGCGCCGCCGTCGCGGTCCAGGGCCTTGATCGGCGGGGTGCCCGCCTCGCCGGTGACCAGGCGGTCGCCGGGCTTCAGCTCCGGGTGGACGACGGACGGGCGCCAGTCGACGAGCGTCCTGCCGTCGGACGCCCGGCGCACCACCCGCAGCGCCGACGCGTACGCGTACGGCTTGCGGACCGTGCCCACCGCGCCCTCGGCCCTGCGGTTTCCCTCGTACGAGACCGTCGCCGCGGCCTTGAACGGCACCTTCGGGCTCGTGCGGCCCGCGGGCCTGCCCGGCGTGAGCCGCACCTTCGTCATCCGGGCGTCCTTCTGATACGACCGCAGGGCCGTCCGGGCCGCCGCGCGGTCGTCCGTCAGCGCGGCCGCCCGGTCCACGTCGCCCGCGGCCCAGGCCGAGAGGAACCCCCGTGCGGTGGTGCGCACTTCCGCGGCCGTCGGCGGGCCCGTCGCCACCGGCTTGCCGTCCGCCCCGCCGGAGCCGCCCTTCTCCGGCTCCCCGGCCAGGGCGTACGCGGCGAAGCCCACGCCGCACACGACGGCGACCGCGGCCCCGCCGAGCACGCCCGGACGCACCTTCTTGCGCTCGGCGACACGTCTTCTCTTGCCCACGAACCAGCCCTCCGCGATTCCCCGTCGGCCCCCGCCGCACTCTGCTCAACTCACCGAGGGCCCAACCTAGCGGGCGCCCGTCCGGGCACGGTTCGCAGTATCGTCGGATCGGGCTGTGTTCAGCCTGCGGGACGGTTGTGGCTGGGCGCGCCCGCGCGGCGGAGCCGCATAGGGACACAGCCCCGCGCCCCTTCGGGGCCCGTTCAGCGGGTGGCTCGCAGGATCGCCGCCACGATCGGGCCCGCCGTGTCCCCGCCGTGGCCGCCCTCCTGGGCCACCGCCGCGGCCGCCACGTCCCCGCGGTAGCCCGTGAACCAGCTGTTGGGCTTCTGCTGCCCGTCGACCTCCGCCGAGCCGGTCTTCGCGCCGACGCCGGGGCCGAGGCCCGCCATGGCCCGCGCGCCCGTGCCGGACAGCGCGGTGCGCCGCATCATCTGGCGCAGCTGGGCGGAGGTGGTCCCGGACAGGCCGCGCGCGGTGGCCGGTTCGCCGTCGATGAACGACTTGGGTACGAGCACGGGCTGGCGGAAGGCGCCCGTCATGGCCGTGGCCGTCACCGACGCCAGGTTCAGCGGGTTGAGCTGCACCCGGCCCTGGCCGATGGCGTTCGCCGCCCGGTCGGGGCCGGTGGAGGCGGGCACGGAGCCGTCCGCGGAGGGGATGCCGGTGCGCCAGTCGCCGCGCCCCAGGCCGAAGTTGTCGCGCGCCTCCTCGGCGAGCGAGGCGTCGGTGAGCGGCTTCTCGTCGACGAGCTTCACGAACGCGGTGTTGCAGGAGCGCGCGAAGCTGTCCGCGAGCGTGGCCCCGTCGTCCGGCGCGAGGCCGGTGAGGTTGGTGAACGTCTGGCTCTGCCAGGTCGCCGTCGAGGGGCACGGCGCCGGGCCGCCCGCCTTGGTGACGCCCTTGTCGATGAGCATCGCCGCGGTCACGATCTTCATGGTGGAGCCGGGCGCCAGCTTGCCCTGGAAGGCCGCGTTGAAGTCGTCCTCGCGGTGGTTGGCGACCGCGAGGACCTCACCGGTGCTCGGCTTGACCGCGACCGCCGACGACTCGGGGTGCCGGGCGACCGCGTCCTCGGCGGCCCGCTGCGCGGCGGCGCTCAGCGTCGTCGGCAGCGTGCCGGGTCTGCCCTCGGCGAGCGTGAGCAGCGTCGTCGTACCGGCGTCCTCCGAGGCCCGTTTCACATACAGCTCGATCCCCGGGCGGCCGCCCGCCTTCTCGCCGTACGCCGACCGCAGCTCCGCGAGCACCGGTGCGAGCGAGGGGTAGGCGTCGGCCGTCAGGACCCTGCCGTCGCGGTCCACGGCCCTGATGGGCGGCGCCGAGGCCTCGCCCGTCTCCAGGCTCTCGCCGTCGTGCAGCCGGGGGTGCACGACGGACGCCTCCCAGTCGACCAGCGGCCGCCCGGTGGTCCGGCCGCGCACGACCTCGAACGACGACTCGTACGCCAGGGCCTTGGACGTGCCCTCGTACGACACGGTGGCGCGCACCGAGAACGGCACGTGCGTGCCGTCGATCCGGCCCGCCGTCAGGCGCACGCGGCGGATGTGCGCGTCCTCGCGGTAGCCGGTCAGGGCGCGCGCGGCGCTCTCCTGGTCGTTCGTGTACACGGCCGCCGTGTCCGCGTCCCCCTTCGCCCACGCCGCGAGGAACGTCCGCGCGGTGTCGCGGACCTCCTTCGCGTCGAGCGGCCTCTTCCGCGCCGCCGCGGGCGAGGCCGAACCGCCGTCGTCGTTCAGCGCGTTCACCACGTTGTACGTGCCGTAGCCGGCGCCCCCCACCATGACGGCGAAGACCCCGCCGACGATGACGCTCTTCACTCGTTTGCGCATGAAGCGCTCCCTCCCCAGGAATGCCCTCACTTTAGGAGGAGGAAGAGCGCTCCACCCGGGCTTTCACAAGGGCAGGCGGGTCCTGGCCGGATGTTCTGGCGCATTCTCGATCGTGATTAATCAGTGCGAATCACGGATCCGTTGAGGATCGGTCGGAAAGGGCCCGGAAAGGGCCCGGAAGGAGCGGGGGCGGGATCGGGCCAACTGGCGTGGTTCCAGCCGCCGTGCGGGGGAGTTGTCCGCGAACCCTCCCGGAATTGTCCGTGATCCGTAACAGCGGGATCCTCCGGCCGCCGCGCCTCATCTTGCCGTGCGGTCGCGAGGCGACCGGGGACGGGCTGGGGACTGTTGAGAGGGGCGGACATGGCGCGGCACAGCGGCGGGCGGGGCTGGTACGGCAAGGTGGTCGGGGCGGCGCTCGGGGTGATGCTGCTCGCCACCGGCGCCTCGGTGTGGACCGCGCAGGCCGGTGACGCCGAGGACGCGGCACCGCAGGCGACCGGCCCCGCCGAGCCCGCCGTCAAGCCGGTCCCGGAGTCCATCGCGCACGCCTCGGAGAAGGGCCGACGCGCCGTCAACATCACCATCGACGACGGCCCCGACCCCCAGTGGACCCCGCCGATGCTCGACCTGCTGCGCCAGTACGACGTGAAGGCCACGTTCTGCATGGTGGGCACGCAGGCGCAGGCCCACCCGGACCTCGTCAAGAAGGTGGTCGCGCAGGGGCACCGGCTGTGCGACCACACGGTGTCGCACAACACCGCCATGGACAAGGACACCCAGGCCTACCAGTCGAAGCAGATACTCGACGCCGAACGCATGATCACCAAGGCGTCCGGGGGCGTGCGGCCGATGTACTACCGGGCGCCCGGCGGGGCCTTCACCCCCTACAGCCGCAAGCTCGCCGCCTCCCGCGGCATGCGCCCGCTGGGCTGGAACGTGGACACCAAGGACTTCGAGCGGCCCGGCACGGACGCCATCGTCGCCACCGTCCAGCGCGAGCTGTCCAACGGCCCGACGCTGCTCTTCCACGACGCGGGCGGCGACCGCACCCAGACCGTCGAGGCCCTGCGCCGCCTCCTGCCCTGGCTCAAGGGGCAGGGCTACTCCTTCGGCTTCCCGGTGCGCTGAGCCCCGCCCGCCCCCCCCGGCTAGACCCAGGTGTCCAGCCACATCCGCGACCGCCACGACTCGATCGGGATCGCGGTGCCCGTGTAGATCGGCCAGAAGTAGATGAAGTTCCAGAAGATCAGCAGGACCAGGACGCCCGCGCTCGCCGCGCCCGCCACCCGGCGCCGCTCGCTGGAGCCCGGCGGCCCGATCAGCGCGCCCACGAGCATCGCCACGGCCAGGCACAGGAACGGCACGAAGACCACGGCGTAGAAGTAGAAGATGGTCCGTTCCTGGTACATGAACCACGGCAGATAGCCCGCCGCGACCCCGCAGACGATCGCGCCCGCGCGCCAGTCCCTGCGGAAGAACCACCGCCACAGCACGTAGAGCAGCGCGGCGCCCGCCGCCCACCACAGCAGCGGGGTGCCGAGGGCGAGGACCTCGCGGGCGCACTTCTCCTTGGTGTCGGCCGGGCAGCCGTCCTTGCCGGGCAGCGGCGACTCGTAGAAGTACGAGACGGGACGGCCGTCGACGATCCAGCTCCACGGGTTCGACTGGTAGGTGTGCGGCGAGGACAGGCCGACGTGGAAGTCGTACACCTTGTTCTCGTAGTGCCACAGGCTGCGCAGCCAGTCCGGGAGCCAGGTGAAGCTGCCGCCCTTGCCGTCCGTCGCCGCCCAGTTGCGGTAGTAGCCGCCGGTGCCGTCGCTCGGCGAGAGGATCCAGCCGAGCCAGGAGAGCAGATACGTGCCGACGGCGACCGGCACCGTCGCGACGAACGCGGGCAGCACGTCCAGCCTGAGCACCGCCGCGTACGGCCGCCGCGCCCCGGCCACGCGGCGCGCGCCCACGTCCCAGGCCACGGTCATCAGGCAGAAGAACACCATGACGTACAGGCCGTTCCACTTGGTCGCGAAGGCCAGGCCGAGGCAGAGCCCCGCCGCCCAGCGCCACGGCCGCCACCCCAGGCGCGTGGTCTCGGCGACGCGCCGGTCCGGGCGCACCGCGCCGTCGGCGTCCGGCGGCAGCGCCGCCGCGAGCCGGGCGCGCGCCCGGTCCCGGTCCACCAGGAGGCAGCCGAACGCGGCGAGCACGAAGAACATGAGGACCTGGTCGAGCAGCGCGGTCCGGCTCATCACGAAGTGCAGCCCGTCCACGGTGAGCAGCGCGCCCGCGAGGCAGCCGAGGAACGTGGAGCGGAACAGGCGCCGCCCGATCCGGCACAGCATCAGGACCGACAGGGTGCCGAGCACCGCCGTCATGAACCGCCAGCCGAACGGGTCGAAGCCGAACAGCCACTCGCCGACGGCGATCACGTACTTGCCGACCGGCGGATGCACCACGTACGCGGCGTCCGTGGGCAGCGCGATGCCGTCGCCCTGCTGGACGACCGCGTCGTTGATCTTGTCGGGCCAGCTCAGCTCGTAGCCGCGGTGGAGCAGCGCCCAGGCGTCCTTGGCGTAGTACGTCTCGTCGAATATCACCGCCTTCGGGCTGCCCAGGTTCCAGAACCGCAGCAGCCCCGCCACCAGGGCGACCAGGAGCGGCCCGCCCCAGCCCGACCAGCGGGTCAGCCGCCGCGCGGTGTCCGGGGGCACCCCGAGCGCCGCCCAGATCCGCGCGCCCGGTTCGGCGTACGGCGGGACGAGCCGGGCCCGCACGTCGGCTCCGGTCCGGGCCGCGTGGCCGAAGCGGCGCAGTCTGCGGTGCCAGGGCGACGGCTGCTGTTCCTCGGCTCGGCGGCCCTCACGAGTGTCCGGGGACGACGCGGTACTGGTCACCGCGCCATCGTAGGGAACCAGACTGTGACAGTCCCGCGGCCCGCCCCTGCGAGGATGGAACCGTGACAGGAAGCGCAGACTCAAGCCCCGACGGCACGCCCGGCACCACGCCCGCGGGCTCTCCCGGCGGCACCGGCACGCTCGTCCTCGCGGGCACCCCCATCGGCGACACCGCGGACGCCCCGCCCCGGCTCGCCGCCGAACTGGAGCGCGCCGACGTCGTGGCCGCCGAGGACACCCGCAGGCTCAAGCGGCTGACGCAGGCGCTCGGCGTGACGGTGGGCGGCCGCGTGGTGTCGTACTTCGAGGGCAACGAATCGGCGCGCACGCCCGAGCTCGCCGACGCGCTCGAAGGCGGCGCGCGGGTGCTGCTCGTGACCGACGCGGGCATGCCGTCGGTCTCCGACCCCGGCTACCGCCTGGTCGCGGCCGCCGTCGAGCGCGGCATCCGGGTCACCGCGGTGCCCGGGCCCTCCGCCGTGCTGACCGCGCTCGCGCTCTCCGGGCTTCCCGTGGACCGGTTCTGCTTCGAGGGCTTCCTGCCCCGCAAGGCGGGCGAACGCCTCGCCCGCCTGCGCGAGGCCGCCGACGAGCGGCGCACCCTGGTGTACTTCGAGGCCCCGCACCGCCTGGCCGACGCCCTCGCCGCGATGGCCGAGGCCTTCGGGCCCGAGCGCCGGGCCGCCGTCTGCCGCGAGCTGACCAAGACGTACGAGGAGGTCCGCCGCGGCCCCCTCAAGGAGCTCGCCGAGTGGGCGGCCGACGGGGTGCGCGGCGAGATCACCGTCGTCGTGACGGGCGCGCCCGAGCCCAGCGCCGACGCGCTCGACGACGACGAGCTGGTGCGCCGGGTCCGGGTGCGCGAGGAGGCGGGGGAGCGGCGCAAGGAGGCGATCGCCGCCGTGGCCGCCGACGCCGGGCTCCCCAAGCGGCGCGTTTTCGACGCCGTGGTCGCGGCGAAGCACGCGCCCTGAGGCGTGGCGCGAGACGGGTGCGACAGCGTGTGCGCAGGGGCGTGAGATACCGGCGCACACGCTTGCTACCTGCACCTTTTACGTCCCCGCCGGGCGTCGGGGGCGCGGGGGTTTTATTCCTCCGAGCGGCCCATCGCCTGGCAAAGGACTATCGTGAAAGGCAAAAGCGCGGGCCCCGCGTCCGGCCGAATTCCTATGGGAATGCCAAATCGGGCCCAACAGTGCACAGGTCTGGTGCACTCGCTGCGGGAAAGGCGTCCACTGGTGGTCAGGGACGCACCCGTCCCTCGCCGCCAGGCCCGGGTCCGGGCAGGACGCTCCGGGCCGGTGGCGCTTGTCCTGCGGACAAGAGGAGCTCGCATGAGTGAGATCGCAGACACCGGTCACCGCACGGCTGTCGACGTCGTCCATGAGTCCTACGCGTTCGCCTGCATGCGCTGCGGGCACGGCTGGGAACAGTCGTACGAGATAGAGCACCACGTGGACGCCAAGGGGCAGGAGTTCGTGATGTATCTGGCGGGCGGGCAGCGCGTGCCGTCCCCGCTCACCCGGCCCACCTGCCTGAACTGCGGGGGCCACGTCGTACGGATCATGCGCGCGGGCCAGGTGTCGACCGTGCGGTCCGCTCTTGAGTCCATGCACCGCCAGCCCCACACCGAGCACCCGCCGTCCGCCACGAAGGTCCCGGCGAGCGACGGCTCCGCCGAGGACGCGGAGGGCTCCGCCAAGCACCACTGGCACCTCTCGGACCTGCTGCACCCCTTCCAGAACCACCGCAAGGCGGGCTGAGGCCCGCTGCGGCGCGGGGGCGGGGCGAGGGGGCCCGCGGCCGGGCTCCGCAGGACGGGCTCCGTAGGATCGGGGCATGCCCGCCGACACCACCCCGCCCCCGGCCCCCGCCCCGCTCAGGGTCCCGGTCGCCGACTCCCACACCCACCTGGACATGCAGTCCGCCACCGTCGAGGAGGCGCTCGCCAAGGCCGCGTCGGTGGGCGTGACCACGGTCGTCCAGGTCGGCTGCGACGTCGCCGGGTCCCGGTGGGCCGCCGAGACCGCCGCGGCGCACGCCGCCGTCCACGCGGCGGTGGCCCTTCACCCGAACGAGGCGCCGCGGATCGTGCACGGCGATCCCGACGGATGGTCGCGGCAGGGGGCGCGCGCGGCCGGAGGCGAGGCCGCGCTCGACGAGGCGCTCGCCGAGATCGACCGGCTCGCCGCGCTGCCGCACGTCAAGGGCGTCGGCGAGACCGGCCTCGACCACTTCCGCACCGGCCCGGAGGGCATGGCCGCGCAGGAACGGTCCTTCCGCGCCCACATCGAGATCGCCAAGCGGCACGGCAAGGCCCTGGTCATCCACGACCGCGAGGCCCACGACGACGTGCTGCGCGTCCTCAAGGAGGAGGGCGCCCCCGAGCGCACCGTCTTCCACTGCTACTCCGGCGACGCCGCGATGGCCGAGGTGTGCGCGGAGCACGGCTACTTCATGTCCTTCGCGGGCAACGTCACCTTCAAGAACGCGGGACACCTGCGCGAGGCGCTCGCCGTGGCCCCGCTGGAGCTCGTCCTGGTCGAGACCGACGCCCCGTTCCTGACCCCCGCGCCCTACCGCGGACGGCCCAACGCCCCGTATCTCATTCCGGTCACGCTGCGCGCCATGGCCGAGGTGAAGGGTCTCGACGAGGACGCCATGGCCGCGGCCGTCTCGGCGAACACGGCCCGCGCCTTTGCTTACTGATCGATAACGGCCGAAGCGTTCCAGGGCCTGACAGCCTGGGGCAGTGCCGCGACACAGAGTAGTCACCCTGCTTTGGAGAGTGACGGCCGCTCCGCTAGGTTCTGCAAGCCGATCTGCACATGGCTTGTCAGTGGTTCACATGTCAGCTGGAGCGTCGCCGTGAGCACACCGCAGTACGAGACGTATGGGCAGGCGCCGTTCGCGCCCCACGAGCCGTACGGGGGCGGCACGGCCGCCGTGGGGCACGGAGGGTACGAGGATCCGTACCGGCCCGCGTACGAAATGGCCCCGGGGGCCGGGGAGTACGGCGCGTACGCGGTCGGCGGCGACGGGAGCGCGCCCGGCGCCACGGAGTACGGCGGATACGCCGAGCAGGACGGGCACGTCGAGTACGCCGGGGCCGGGGCCCTGGACGACCCGGGCGGGCCCGGGAGCGCCGAGCCCGCCCAGGACGCCGATGCCGAGGCCGACACCGTGCCCCCGCTGCCCCGGCAGGCCGAGGGGCCCCGGAGCGCGGGGCGCGCCCGGACCCGGCGCGCCGCGCGGCGCAAGCGGAGCGGCGAGCGGCCCGACGGCCTGCGCAGGCTCGTCCCGCAGGCCCTCGTCGTCGCCTTCCTCGCGGGCGGCACCTCCGCCTTCGTCGCCAACGACAAGGCCATCCAGCTCAGCGTCGACGGCAAGTCCCGCACCCTGCACACCTTCGCCGACGACGTCGGGGAGCTCCTCGCCGACGAGGGCGTCGACGTCGGCACCCACGACATCGTGGCGCCCACCGCCGGGACCGTGCTCGCCAGCGGCGACGAGATCGCCGTCCGCTACGGCCGCCCCGTGCAACTCACCCTCGACGGCAGGAGCCGCCAGGTGTGGACCACCGCCCGCACCGTCGACGGCGCGCTGCGCCAGCTCGGCGTGCGCGCCGAGGGCGCCTATCTGTCGGCCTCGCGCAGCAAGCGCATCGCCCGCGAGGGCCTCGAACTCGACGTCCGCACCGAGCGCACCGTGACCGTCATGGCCGACGGCCGGGCCCGCACCCTCCGCACCAACGCCGCGACCGTCCGCGAGGCCGTGGAGGAGTCCGGCGTCACCCTGCGCGGCTCCGACACGACGTCCGTGCCGCCGGACAGCTTCCCGCGCGACGGGCAGACCATCACCGTCATGCGCATCTCCGGCCGCAAGGAGGTGCGCGAGGAGGTCATCCCCTTCGAGGTCCGCAAGACCGAGGACGCCTCGCTGCTGCGCGGCACGGAGGCCGTGGTGCAGGCCGGGCACGCAGGGGCCCGGCGGGTCACCTACGCGCTGCGCACCGTCAACGGCGTGAAGCAGAAGCCGCGGCGCATCAAGAGCGAGGTGGTGCGCGAGCCGCAGACGCGCATCGTGAAGGTCGGCACGAAGGCCCCGCCCACGTCCGTGCCCGGGGCCGACGGGCTCGACTGGGGCGCCCTCGCGCACTGCGAGTCCGGGGGACGGCCCAACGCGGTCGACCCCTCCGGCACCTACGGCGGGCTCTACCAGTTCGACACGCGCACCTGGCAGGGCCTCGGCGGCTCCGGACGCCCCCAGGACGCCCCCGCCGCCGAACAGACCCACCGCGCGAAGAAGCTCTACGTCCAGCGCGGCGCGAGCCCCTGGCCGCACTGCGGCAAACGCCTCTAGCCCCGGGCTCCGACCAGCAGCGATCACCGGGGCCCCGCCCACCTGCCCATCGGCCCGCAGGGTCAGGGGTGCCGTCCGGCCGGGGGCAGGGCGGCACGCGGATACCCTGGGGCGGTGAGTAGCACCGAGCACGACGCCCTCCTGGGCCCCGCCGACATCCGCGAGCTGGCCGCGACCCTCGGCGTCCGGCCGACCAAGCAGCGCGGCCAGAACTTCGTCATCGACGCGAACACCGTCCGCCGCATCGTCCGCACCGCGGAGGTCCGCCCCGCCGACGTCGTGGTCGAGGTGGGCCCGGGCCTCGGCTCGCTGACCCTCGCGCTCCTGGAGACGGCCGCGCACGTCACCGCCGTGGAGATCGACGACGTGCTGGCCGGGGCCCTCCCGGCGACGATCGCGGCCCGGCTCCCGGCGAAGGCGGACTCCTTCGCCCTCGTGCACAGCGACGCCATGCTGGTGCGCGAGCTGCCGGGCCCCGCCCCGACGGCCCTGGTCGCGAACCTCCCGTACAACGTCGCCGTCCCCGTGCTGCTGCACATGCTGGACACCTTCCCCAGCCTGGAGCGCACCCTCGTGATGGTGCAGGCCGAGGTCGCCGACCGCCTCGCCGCCGCCCCCGGCTCGAAGGTGTACGGCGTCCCGTCCGTGAAGGCCAACTGGTACGCGGACGTCAAGCGCGCGGGCGCCATCGGGCGCAACGTCTTCTGGCCCGCGCCGAACGTCGACTCCGGCCTCGTGTCCCTGGTCCGCCGCGCCGAGCCGGTCAAGACCACGGCTTCCAAGCAGGAGGTGTTCGCCGTCGTGGACGCCGCCTTCGCCCAGCGCCGCAAGACGCTGCGCGCCGCCCTCGCCGGCTGGGCGGGCTCCGCCGCCGCGGCCGAGGCCGCCCTGGTCGCCGCGGGCGTGTCCCCGCAGGCGCGCGGCGAGTCCCTGACCGTCGAGGAGTTCGCGCGGATCGCCGAGCACAAGGGGGCCGCGGCGTGAGCGTCACCGTCCGCGTCCCCGCGAAGGTCAACGTGCAGCTCGCCGTGGGCCCCGCCCGCCCCGACGGCTTCCACGACCTCGCCAACGTCTTCCTCGCCGTCGGCCTCTACGACGAGGTGACGGTGGCGCCCGCCGACGAGCTGCGCGTCACCTGCTCGGGCCCCGACGCCGCCCAGGTGCCCCTGGACCGCGGCAACCTCGCGGCCCGCGCGGCCCTCGCCCTCGCCGAGCGCCACGGCCGCTCCGCCGACGTGCACATCCACATCGCCAAGGACATCCCCGTCGCGGGCGGCATGGCGGGCGGCAGTGCGGACGGCGCGGGCGCCCTGCTCGCCTGCGACGCGCTCTGGGGGACCGGCGCGACCCGCGCCGAGCTGCTCGACATCTGCGCCGAGCTGGGCAGCGACGTGCCGTTCAGCCTGGTCGGCGGCGCCGCCCTCGGCACCGGGCGCGGCGAGCGGCTCCAGGAACTGGCGGTGGGCGGCGACTTCCACTGGGTGTTCGCCCTCGCCGACGGCGGCCTCTCCACGCCCGCCGTGTACCGCGAGTTCGACCGCCTCACCCCCGACGCCCCCGCCCCGCAGGCCTCCACGGCCCTCCTGGAGGCGCTGCGCACCGGCGACGCCACGGCCCTCGCGGCCGCCCTGTCGAACGACCTCCAGGCCGCCGCGCTCTCGCTGTTCCCCGCGCTCGCCGACACCCTGGCGGCGGGCACCGCGGCGGGCGCGCTCGCCGCCCTGGTCTCCGGCTCGGGCCCGACGACCGCCTTCCTGGTCAAGGACGCGGACGCCGCCG
The DNA here is from genome assembly GCF_006088715.1 of Streptomyces sp. YIM 121038. NCBI lineage: Bacteria > Bacillati > Actinomycetota > Actinomycetes > Kitasatosporales > Streptomycetaceae > Streptomyces > Streptomyces sp. YIM 121038. The sequence continues at coordinate 4,191,227 of NZ_CP030771.1, read as the reverse complement.
AGCAGGTCGCCGCGGCCCTGCGCGCGTCCGGCACCTGCCGCACGGCCCGCACGGCGACCTCGCCCGCGCCCGGGGCCACGGTCCGCCGGCCCAGCGCCCTCCGTCAGCCCCGCGCGCTCCGCTAGCCCGCGCGCTCTGCCGGTTCCGCGCGCTCCTGGCGCCGGAGGTCCGTGCGGCGGGCGACTACGCTGGACGGTCGGGTTCGTCTTCCGTCGTCAGGAGTGAAATGGCCGTCAACCTCGTCAATGTCGAGGCAGTCAGCAAGGTGTACGGCACCCGCGCGCTGCTCGACGGCGTCTCGCTCGGCGTCTCCGAGGGCGACCGCATCGGCGTCGTCGGACGCAACGGAGACGGCAAGACGACCCTCATCCGGATGCTCGCCAAGCTGGAGGACCCCGACACCGGGCGCGTCACGCACAGCGGCGGCCTGCGCCTCGGCGTACTGACCCAGCACGACTCGCTCGACCCCGCGGCGACCGTGCGGCACGAGGTCATCGGCGACCTCGCCGACCACGAGTGGGCCGGGAACGCCAAGATCCGGGACGTCCTCACGGGCCTCTTCGGCGGCCTCGACCTGCCGGGCTTCCCGCAGGGCCTCGACACCGTCATCGGCCCGCTGTCCGGCGGCGAGCGCCGCCGCATCGCGCTCGCCCAGCTGCTCATCGCCGAGCAGGACCTGATCGTGCTCGACGAGCCCACCAACCACCTCGACGTGGAGGGCATCTCCTGGCTCGCCCGGCACCTGCGCGAGCGCCGCTCGGCGCTCGTGTGCGTGACGCACGACCGCTGGTTCCTCGACCAGGTGTGCACCCGCATGTGGGACGTCCAGCGCGGAGACGTCTACGAGTACGAGGGCGGCTACTCCGACTACGTCTTCGCGCGCGCCGAGCGCGAGCGCATCGCCGCCACCGAGGAGACCAAGCGGCAGAACCTGGTCCGCAAGGAGCTGGCGTGGCTGCGCCGCGGCGCCCCCGCCCGCACCTCCAAGCCGCGCTTCCGCGTCGAGGCCGCCAACGAGCTGATCAAGGACGTCCCGGCGCCGCGCGACACCAGCGAGCTGATGAAGTTCGCCACCACGCGGCTCGGCAAGACCGTCTTCGACCTGGAGGACGTGTCCGTCCAGGCCGGTCCCAAGCTGCTCCTGAAGCACCTGACGTGGCAGCTCGGCCCGGGCGACCGCATCGGCCTGGTGGGCGTGAACGGCGCGGGCAAGACCTCGCTCCTGCGGGCCATGGCGGACGCCGCCCGCTCCGAGGGCGAGACGCAGCCCGTGGCCGGGCGGATCGCCGTCGGCAAGACCGTGAAGCTCGCCTACCTCTCCCAGGAGGTCGCCGAGCTCGACCCGGCCACGCGCGTCCTGGAGGCCGTGCAGCAGGTGCGCGAGCGCGTCGACCTCGGCAAGGGCCGGGAGATGACCGCGGGCCAGCTGTGCGAGACGTTCGGCTTCAGCAAGGAGAAGCAGTGGACGCCGGTCGGCGACCTGTCCGGCGGTGAGCGCCGCAGGCTCCAGCTGCTCCGCCTCCTCATGGACGAGCCGAACGTGCTGTTCCTCGACGAGCCCACCAACGACCTCGACATCGAGACCCTGACGCAGCTGGAGGACCTGCTCGACGGCTGGCCCGGCTCGATGATCGTGATCTCCCACGACCGGTTCTTCGTCGAGCGCACCACGGACCGGGTACACGCGCTGCTCGGCGACGCCACGATGCGGATGCTGCCGCGCGGCATCGACGAGTACCTGGAGCGCAGGCAGCGGATGACCGAGGCCGCGGCCCCGGCGCCCGCCGCGCGCCCCGAGCCGGAGACCAAGGCGGCCTCCGCCGCCGACGTGCGCGCCGCGAAGAAGGAACTCCAGAAGATCGAGCGGCAGCTGGACAAGATCTCGGCCAAGGAGAGCACCCTCCACACGCAGATCGCCGATAACGCCACAGACTTCGAGAAGGTGGCCAAACTGGACGCCGAACTGCGCGAACTCGGCAGCGAGCGTGAAGAGTTGGAAATGCGCTGGCTGGAGCTCGCGGAGAACGCGTGAGCATCGCATAACAGACGCATCACGGGCCGGTCCGCCCTTGGGTACAGGGTCAGGACCGGTCCCGGCCATGGCTTGATTGGAGTGATAGAAAGGTCGGCCTGAGCACCACTTGGCGTGCCGAAAAATCAGTGAAGGGGGAAGCGCTGATGACTCAGCCGCCCAATCAGCCGCCGCACGGCGGCTTCGGAGCTCCACAGGATCCACAGGACCCGCGGCAGCCGCAGTCGCCTCCCGCGGGTCCGCCACAGTCGCCTCCCCCGGCCCCGCAGCCCGGCTACGGCCGGCCCCAGCAGCCGCCCGCGCAGGCCGGCGCGTACGGCTATCCGCAGCAGCCGGGCCCGTACGGCCAGCCCCCGCAGCCCGGCCCCTACGGCCAGCCCCAGCAGCCGGGCCCGTACGGCCAGCCCCCGCAGCCCGGCCCCTACGGCCAGCCCCAGCAGCCCGGCCCCTACGGCCAGCAGCAGCCCGCCGGTTACGGCTTCCCGCAGCAGCAGTACCCGGGCGGCCCGGCGACCCCGCCCCCGCCCGGCGGTGGCGGCGGCAAGAGCCCCTTCAAGGGCAAGACCGCGGTGATCATCGGGGCCGCGGTGGCCACCCTGCTCGTCGCGGGCGGCGCGGTGTACGCGCTCACCAGCGGCGGTGACGACGAGAAGAAGTCCGAGTCCAAGAACAAGGGCCCCAAGCCCACCGCCTCCGCCCCGGTCAACCCGGGCGACGGCAGCGGCGACGGCCACGCGGGCAAGGAGGACCTCAACGAGGGCCGCAAGCCCGGCGAGTCGAAGGTGCTCTGGTACAAGGAGGCCCCCAAGGCCCCCGGCAAGGGCGCGGACGCCCCCGGCATGTGGGTCCAGGACGGCGTCGCCGTGAAGGCCGTCTACAAGGAAGTCCTCGGCTACGACGCCGCGTCGGGCAAGCCCGCCTGGCCCGCCCTCGAACTGCCCCAGGACATCTGCGCGGCGTCCAAGCAGGTCAGCGAGGACGGCAAGGTCGTCATCGCGTACAAGGGCGGCACCAAGAGCGACGCCAAGTGCGACCAGCTCCAGGTCGTCGACCTGAAGACGGGCAAGAAGGGCTGGCAGAAGCAGATCAAGGAGGAAGGTCTCTTCGACTCCACGCTCAGCATCGAGCTGACCATCACCGGCGACACGCTGATGGTCGGCCGCTCGCAGTCAGGCACCGCGTACAGCATGAGCGGCGGCGACGAGCTCTTCGTCTCCCGCAAGAAGGACGAGGGCACCTGCTTCCCGAACGGCTTCACCGGCGGTGACCGGATGCTGCGGGCGCTGTCCTGCGGCGCCAGCACGCCCACCGAGCACGACGAGGTCCAGGAGCTGGACCCGAAGACGGGCAAGGCCAAGTGGACGAAGAAGTTCCCCAAGGGCTGGCGTCTGAACAAGGTCTACTCCACCACCCCGGCCGTCCTCTACCTCACCAACGAGGACAAGAAGCAGTGGAACATCACCACGCTCAAGCCGGGTAGCTCCGCGACCCGTTCCGAGGTCCGGGTCAACGAGGACTTCGCGCCCGAGTGCGGCTGGGGCGGCGTCATGGTGAGCGACCTCCAGGGCTGCGAGGGCGCCGTCGCCGACGACACGTACCTCTACCTGCCGACCAAGAAGACGAGCGGCGCCAACGAGATCGTCGCGATCGGTCTGAACACCGGCAAGGCGAACTGGCGCGTCAAGTCGCCGTCGGACACCTCGATGATGCCGATGAAGATGCAGGACGGCCGGCTCGTCGCCTACGTCAAGCCGTCGTACAGCACCGGTGGTCAGGTCGTCTCCATCGCGCCGAGCGGCTCGCACGCGCCGAAGACGCTCCTCAGGAACCCCGAGGGCACGGCGAAGATCGAGAACGGCTTCTTCTCGAAGGCGATCGACTACGTGGACGGGCGCTTCTACCTCTCCACCACGCGGCTGTCCGGCAGCGCGCAGGGCCGCGAGAAGCTGATGCTCGCCTACGGCAAGTGACCCTCCCCCACGCCTCGTTCCCCTTCCGTCCCCCCAAGGAAAACACGTCATGACTCAGCCGCCTCAGCCGCCCAACGAGCCCCCGCAGGGCGGGTTCGGCGCCCCGCAGGAACCGCCGTCCGGCGGTTTCGGCAAGGCCCCGGAGCCGGGCTACGGCTACCCGCAGGCACCGGGCACCCCGCCGCCGCCCCCGCAGGGCCAGCCGGGCCAGGCGCCGTACGGCTACCCGCAGGCGCCCCAGGCGCCCCAGGCCCCGCAGCCGCCCCAGACGCCGCCGCCCCAGACGCCGCCGCCCGCGGCCCCGCCGCAGACCCCGCCGCCCGCCGCTCCGCCGCAGGCGCCGCCCGCCCCGCCCGCGTACGGCCAGCCCGCGGCCCCCGCGTACGGCCAGCCCGCGGCCCCCGCGTACGGCCAGCCCGCGGCCCCCGCGTACGGCCAGCCCGCGGCCCCCGCGTACGGCCAGCCCGCGGCCCCCGCGTACGGCCAGCCCGCCGCGCCCGCCTACGGCCAGCAGCCCGGTTACGGCTACCCGGGCCAGCCCGGCGCGCCGGGACAGCAGCAGTACGGCTACCCGCAGCCGCCCACCGTGTCGATGCAGCCGCAGCCCACGGGCCCCGGCGGCCCCGGCGGTGCCAGCGGCAAGAAGAAGCAGATGACGATCATCGTCGCGGCGGTCGCCGCGATCGCGCTGATCGTCGGCGGCGGCGTGATCTACGCGTCCACGAAGAAGGACGACGACAAGAGCGCCAGCGCCAAGAAGGACGGCGGCAAGGACGGCAAGGGCGGCGACAAGAAGGACCTGCCCTCCGGCGGCCCCGCCAAGGAGAAGGCCCCGGCGGACACCGGCGCCAAGGTGGCCTTCCAGGTCCCCGCCCCGGCCGTCCCCAAGGACGACGTGTGGAGCGTCGAGGGCTCCTGGCTGACCGACGACGTCGTCGTCAAGTCCGGCTACCAGGGCAAGGACAAGGACCACGCCCTGATCGCCTACGACCCCGCGTCCGGCAAGCAGAAGTGGTCGGTTCCGCTCACCGGCGAGACCTGCGCGGTCTCCAAGGAGATCACCAAGGACGGCATCGCCGCGGTCGTCGCCAAGGACGCCAAGGCCACCAAGGCGAACAAGTACCCGGACTGCAGCCAGGTCTCCGCGGTCAACGTGAAGACCGGCAAGAAGCTGTGGACCAAGGACGTCACCAACAGCGGCATGAAGGTGGAGTTCGAGGAGATCACCATCTCCGGCTCCACCATCGCCGCGGGCTCCGGCACCGGCGGCACCGGCGCCGCCTGGGACCTCTCCGGCAAGCTCCTGTGGAAGCCGCAGATCGGCGACAAGTGCAAGGACGTCGGCTACGCGGGCGGCGAGCAGCTCGTCGCGGTCCGCAAGTGCGGCGACTACGACGACCCCAAGCTGAAGATCCAGCTGATCGACCCCAAGTCGGGCGACGTCAAGTGGAGTTACGCGCTGGCCGCGGGCATCGACAACGCCAAGATCATCTCGACCAGCCCGGTCGTCTTCGGCCAGGACACCGAGGAGATCACCGCCAGCGGTGCCACGGACGTCTTCTCGCTGAGCAACAACGGCAAGCTGCGCGCCCGCATCAAGCTGGAGGACGGCAAGTACTCCCACGACTGCGACGTCAACAAGGTCTACAGCTGCCGCGCGATCGCCGTCGGCAACGACAAGCTGTACGTGCCCACGCGCCAGCACGACGCGGGCGGCTCCGGCTACGGCTTCACCAACGAGATCATCGGCTTCTCGCTGGCCACGGGCAAGACCACCGGTGACCGCGCGGACGCGGGCAAGGACGGCGAGATGTTCCCGCTGCGCATGGACGGCGGCAACGTCCTCGCGTACAAGGGTGGCGGCTACAACAAGGGCGCCAAGGTCGTCTCGCTCGACGGCAAGTCGATGAAGGAGACCACGCTCCTGGAGACGCCCGCGACCGAATCGGTCAGCAGCGCCATCAGCGGCATGGTCCCCAAGTCCAACGAGGTCCTGTACGGCAACGGCCATCTGTTCATGGGCAAGGAGCTGATCAGCAAGCCGTACTCCAAGGACGACAAGGAGTACATCGCGCTCGGCTTCACCACGGAGTGAGCCGGTGTGCGACCGGTGCCCGACCGTTCGGGCACCGGTCACACACCGCCACGAAAGGCCCCGGACCACGCGGTCCGGGGCCTTTCCCGTCTCCGGGGCCGTTCACTCTCCGTACTCCCGTACTGCCGCTACCCCAAAGGCAGTGATTTCGGCATCCAGGGCTGCATCTGGACGGTAGGGGCAGCGCAACGTCGAACAAGCGTGTAGCTTCCGGGGGATGGAGGGCCGGGGCCCCGGGTCCGTGGGGGGACCAGTGGGGGAATCCGTGGGGGACATTGGGGGGTTGCTCGATGGGTGTGCGGCTCATGGTGGTCGACGACCACCGTCTGCTCGCCGAGGCGCTCGCGTCGGCGCTCAAGCTGCGCGGGCACCGGGTGCTGGCCGCGGCCGCCCCGGCCGCGGGCGCGGCCGAACTGGTCATCAGCAGGGCCCCCGAGGTGTGCCTCCTCGGCACGGCGACACCGGCCGAGCCGGGCATGTTCGACCCCGTGGTCAAGATCAAGCGGGAGCGTCCGCAGGTGGCCGTGGTGGTGCTCGGGCCCGTGCCGTCGCCGCGCGGCATCGCGGCGGCCTTCGCCTCCGGCGCCTCCGGGTACGTACGGCACGACGAGCGCATCGAAGGAGTCGAGCGCGCCATCATGAAGGCGCGCGCCGGTGAGGCCGCCGTCGCGCCCCAATTGCTCCAAGGCGCCTTCAGCGAGCTGCTCAACCCCGCGGCACAGCCCGACGACGAGGGGCAGCGGCTCCTCCAGATGCTCACGCCGCGTGAGGTCGAGGTGCTCGTACGGGTCGCGGACGGTGAGGACACGCGGCTCATCGCGGCGGGCATGGGGATCGCGCCCAGTACGGCGCGGACCCATGTGCAGCGCGTGCTGATGAAACTGGGCGTCGGCTCCCGCCTCGAAGCGGCCGCCCTCGCTGCCCGCACGGGGCTCCTCGACCGCGCGGAACGCCCCGCCTCGGGCGGCCGCGTGAACAACTCGGGCACGCCCCAGTAGCCCCCACAGCCCACCGTGGCCCGGCCGCTATCGGCCTCCGGCCTCGTCCTCAAACGCCGGACGGGCTGAAGAGTGCCGCTGCGCGCCGCATCCCGTCTGCCGGCCGGGATGGGTCCGCGGCCTGCGGACGAGACGCGGCCCGCACCGGAGACATCCAGCCCGTCCGGCGTTTGAGGACGAGGCGCGGAGCGCCGAAAAGCGGGGGTACGGGGGCGGCAGCCCCCGGAGCGGGAAGGGGCGGGTCAGGGGCGTCCCACGTGGGTCAGTCCTCCCGGACAGGGGGCGGCGTCGGCCGGAGCCACAGCCAGGTGAGGAAGAAGAGGCCGAGGGCGAGCATGCCCAGGCCGGTCCAGAGGTTGATGTTGATGCCCTCGGCCTTGTCGAGGTCGGCGTCGGACGCCGTGATCCCCGCGATCGTCACGATCACGCCGTAGACGACGAACAGGCCCCCGATGATGCGCCGGATGTCGAAGAGGCGCGCGGCCGTCGCGGACTTCCGCTCCAGGTCGGAGACTTCCTTCTGCAGGTCGGACATGGTGGCTCGGACCTCCGGTCAGAACGAGTAGGGGACGTAGCAGGCCGCGGCGAGCACCACCGCGCCCCACCCGAGCAGCGCGGGCCTGCGGTACCAGGCGGAGTCGCCCGGCTCGGCGCCGTCGTCCTCCAGGCCCGGCGACGCGGTGCCGTACACGAGCCCGGCGAGCTCGGCCTCGGGCTTGGGCGCGGTGAAGAGCGTGACCACCACCATCACCACCGCGCCGGCGACGAAGCCGACGATCGCGGAGACGAAGTTGGCGCCCTGGTCGGTGGGGATGTCGACGACGCCCTGCTTGTAGATCCAGAAGTAGTTGAGCATCGCGGCACTGGTGCCCGCGACCAGGCCCCACACACCGGATTTCATGGAGGCGCGCTTCCAGAACATGCCGATGACGAAGACCACGAACATCGGGACGTTGAAGAAGGAGAACAGCGTCTGGAGGTAGCCCATGATGTTGGAGAAGGACGAGGCGATGAAGGCCGTGCCGATCGAGGCGAGCACGCCGATCGCGGTGATGAGCCGGCCGAACCTCAGGTAGTAGCCGTCCTCGCGCCCCGTGACCACGTACCGCGCCCAGATGTCGTACGTGAACACGGTGTTGAAGGAGGACACGTTGGCCGCCATGCCCGCCATGAACGCGGCGAGCAGGCCGGTGACCGCGATGCCGAGGACGCCGTTGGGCAGCAGCTCCTGCATCAGATAGGGGATCGCGTCGTTGTAGGTGAGGTCCGAGTCCGCCGTGCCGATCTTCGGGACGAGCACGGCCGCGATGAGGCCGGGCAGCATCACCAGGAACACGATGAACATCTTCGGGAACGCGGCGATCAGCGGGGTGCGCTGCGCGGCGGAGAGGTTCTTCGCGGACAGGGCGCGCTGCACCTCGGCGAAGTTGGTCGTCCAGTAGCCGAAGGAGAGCACGAAGCCGAGACCCAGGACGATGGTCAGCCAGTTGGCGCCGAGCGGGTTGGGGTCGCCGATGCCGGTGCCGCCCCAGGCGGTGAGGAAGTTGTCCCCGTGCTGTTTCTCCAGGTTGCCGCTCAGGCCGTCCCAGCCGCCGACCTTCTTCATGCCGATGACGCAGAGCGGGATGAGCGCGGCGAGGATGACGAAGAACTGGAGGACCTCGTTGTAGATCGCCGAGGAAAGGCCGCCGATGGTGATGTACGCGAGCACGAAGATCCCGGCGACCACGATCGCCACCCACTGCGGCCAGCCGAGCAGCGCCTCCACGACGATCGACAGGGCGTAGAGGTTCACGCCCGCGATGAGGATCGCGGCGAAGGCGAAGAGCGCCGAGCTGAGCAGATGGGCGGACCTGTCGAAGCGCTGGAGCAGGAACTCGGGGACCGAGCGCACCTTCGAGCGGTAGTAGAAGGGCATCATCACGAGGCCCAGGAAGACCATCGCGGGGATGGCGCCGATCCAGTACCAGTGCACGACGGCGACGCCGTACTGCGCGCCGGTCGCGGCCATGCCGAGGATCTCGGTGGCGCCGAGGTTGGCGGCCACGAAGGCGAGGCCGGTCACCCAGGCGGGCAGCGAGCGGCCGGACAGGAAGAAGTCCAGGCTGGTCCGCACGGAGCGCCGGGCGGCGAACCCGATGCCGAGGACGACCACGAAGTAGAGGGCGAGGATGGTGTAGTCGAGGCCGTTGGTGGGCAGCCGGAGCCCCTCGGCCAGGGTGTACGTGGGTGCGGGCATGCAGAACTCCGGGATCCGATGAGAACTCGCTTCGGCACGCGAACCGATCAGACGGGAACCTACGCCGCCCGCTTCAGTAAGTGAACAGTTCTGTTGATGTTCTTTGTTTGATTGTGATCGAGTCCCTCTGGGCGCCTGGTTTACGTGATTACTGACGGTGTGGGGGATGCGCACCGGCGGTGGGCATTGACGATGCTGTTGGCTTGTGGTTTGTTATGTTCGGTTCTGTTGGCGGGCCGGATGAGGAGCCCCACACGTGAAGAAGACCTCGACGCGTCTCGCTGACGGTCGTGAGCTCATCTACTACGACGCGCGCGACGACACCGTCCGCGCCGCCCCCGACCGGCGCCCCCTCGACGCCGTCGCCACCACCTCCGAGATCCGCCGGGACCCCCTCCTCGGCGACAGCGTCGCGATCGCCTCCCACCGCCAGGGCCGCACCTACCACCCCCCGGCCGATCAGTGCCCCCTGTGCCCCTCCACCCCCGAGCGGCCCACCGAGATCCCCGAGTCCACGTACGACGTCGTGGTCTTCGAGAACCGCTTCCCCTCCCTCGCGGGCGACGCGGGCCGCTGCGAGGTCGTCTGCTTCACCTCCGACCACGCCGCGTCCTTCGCCGACCTCACCGAGGAGCAGGCCCGCCTCGTCCTGGACGCCTGGACCGACCGCACCGCCGAGCTGTCCCACCTGCCCGCCGTCCAGCAGGTGTTCTGCTTCGAGAACCGGGGCGCGGAGATCGGCGTGACCCTCGGCCACCCGCACGGCCAGATCTACGCCTACCCCTTCGTGACCCCCCGCACGGCCCTGATGCTGCGCTCCCTGGCCGCGCACAAGGAGACCACCGGCGGCCGCAACCTCTTCGACGACGTCCTCGCCGACGAGCGCGCGGGCGAACGCGTCGTCCTGGACGCCGCGCACTGGGTGGCCTTCGTGCCGTACGCCGCGCACTGGCCCTACGAGGTGCACCTCTACCCCAAGCGCCGCGTCCCCGACCTGCTCGCCCTCGACGAGGCGGCGCGCGCCGAGTTCCCCGGCGTCTATCTGGAGCTGCTCAAGCGCTTCGACCGCCTCTTCGCCGCGGACGGGTCCCCGACCCCCTACATCGCGGCCTGGCACCAGGCGCCCTTCGCCGCCCCCGACGGCGTCAACCGCGACGACTTCGCGCTCCACCTCGAGCTTTTCACCATTCGCCGCACTTCGGGCAAGCTGAAGTTCCTCGCGGGTTCCGAATCCGGCATGAGTGTGTTCATCAATGACGTGCCGCCGGAGACCGCGGCCGAGCGACTGCGAGAGGTAGCGAGTTGATGAGTGCGAAGTACCTGGTCACGGGCGGCGCGGGCTATGTCGGCAGCGTCGTCGCACAGCATCTGATCGAGGCCGGGCACCAGGTCACGGTCCTCGACAACCTCGCCACGGGCTTCCGCGAAGCCGTCCCCGCGGGCGCCACCTTCATCGAGGGCGACATCCGCGATGCCGCCAAGTGGCTGGATTCCTCGTACGCGGGCGTCCTGCACTTCGCCGCCTTCTCCCAGGTCGGCGAGTCCGTCGCCAAGCCCGAGAAGTACTGGGACAACAACGTCGGCGGCACCATGGCGCTCCTCGCCGCCATGCGCGACGCGGGCGTGCGCACCCTCGTCTTCTCCTCCACCGCCGCGACCTACGGCGAACCGGTGAGCACCCCCATCAAGGAGACCGACCCCACCGCGCCGACCTCCCCCTACGGCGCCTCCAAGCTCGCCGTCGACCACATGATCACGGGCGAGGCGAAGGCCCACGGCCTGGGCGCGGTCTCCCTGCGCTACTTCAACGTGGCGGGCGCCTACGGAGAGTTCGGCGAGCGCCACGACCCCGAGTCCCACCTCATCCCGCTCGTCCTCCAGGTCGCCCAGGGCAGGCGCGAGGCGATCTCCGTCTTCGGCGACGACTACGCCACCCCCGACGGCACCTGCGTGCGCGACTACATCCACGTCGCCGACCTCGCCGACGCCCATCTGCGCGCCCTCGACGCCGCCGCGCCGGGCGAACACCTCATCTGCAACCTTGGCAACGGCAGCGGCTTCTCCGTGCGCGAGGTCATCGAGACCGTCCGCAAGGTGACCGGGCACCCGATCCCCGAGGTCGTGGCCGCGCGCAGGGGCGGCGACCCGGCGGTCCTCGTCGCCTCCGCCGCCACCGCCCACGAGCGCCTCGGCTGGCGGCCCGCCCGCGCCGGCCTCGCGGGCATCGTCGCCGACGCCTGGGCCTTCGCCCAGCGAAAGGGGTAACCGGCCCATGTCCGTCGCCGAGGAGTTCACCACCCTCTACGGATACGAACCCGCCGGGGTGTGGGCGGCACCGGGCCGCGTCAACCTCATCGGCGAGTACACGGACTTCAACGAGGGCTTCGTGATGCCGCTCGCCCTGCCGCACACGGCGGTGGCCGCGGTCGCCCGCCGCGACGACGGGATCCTGCGGCTGCACTCCGCCGACGTCGAGGGACCCGTCGTCGAACTCGGCGCGGCCGCCCTGCAGCCGCTCTCCGACAGCGGCGGCTGGGCCGCCTACCCCGCCGGCGTCGTCTGGGCGCTGCGCGAGGCCGGGCACCCGGTCGCCGGCGCGGATCTGCACCTGGCCTCCACGGTGCCGACCGGGGCGGGCCTGTCCTCCTCGGCGGCGCTGGAGGTGGTGACGGCGCTCGCCCTGAACGACCTCTACGAACTCGGCCTAGACCGGCGGGAGTTGGCACTCATCGCCCAGCGCGCCGAGAACGCGTTCGTGGGCGTGCCGTGCGGCGTCATGGACCAGACGGCGTCCGCCGTCTGCGAGCCCGGCCACGTGCTGCACCTCGACTGCCGCGACCTGTCCGTGCGCCAGGTCCCCTTCGACCTCGCCGCGCACGGCCTACGCCTCCTCGTCGTCGACACGCGCGTGAAGCACGAGCTGGGCGACGGGGCGTACGCCGAGCGGCGCGCGGGCTGCGAGGCCGGGGCGCGCGCGCTCGGCGTGACCCATCTGCGCGACGTCCCGCACGCCGAACTCCCCGCGGCCCTGGACCGCTTGAGCGACGACCGCGTCCGCCGCTACGTGCGGCACGTCGTCTCCGACGACCACCGGGTCGAGCGGGTCGCGGCGCTCCTCGACGCGGGCGACGTACGCGGCATCGGGCCGCTCCTCACCGAAGGCCACGCCTCCCTCCGGGACGACCTGCGCATCTCCTGCGCCGAACTCGACCTCGCCGTCGAGACGGCGTGCGGGGCGGGGGCGCTGGGCGCGCGCATGACCGGGGGCGGGTTCGGGGGCTCCGCGGTCGTCCTCGCGGAGGCGGGCGAGACGGAGGCCCTCACGAAGGCCCTCCGCACCGCCTTCGCCCGTGCGGGCTTCCCCGCCCCCCGCATCTTCGAGGCGGAGCCGTCGCGGGGGGCCTGCCGCCTGGCCTAGCCCTCGCGGAGCGCCCCAGACCCGCCCCTTCCCGAACAAGGGGGCTCCGCCCCCTCGGACCCCCGAAAACGGCGCTGTATTCCAGCCCCTCCGGCGTTTGAGGAGCGGGGGTCTGGGGGCGGAGCCCCCAGTTTCGGGAAGGGGCGGGATTGGGGAGGCCCCCGGCAGGGCTAGCCCAAGCGCTTCGTCAAGGTGTACTCCGTGACGCCCTCCGGGTAGTCGGGGATGGCGCACACCACCGCGTAGCCCTGCTTCTCGTAGAACGCGGGGGCCTGGAAGTCCCAGGTCTCCAGGCGCGAGTTGCGACAGCCCCGCTCCGCCAGGGCCACCGCCTCCGCCCGCGCGAGCAACCGCGCGCCGAGGCCCGCGCCCCGCGCGCCCGGCGCGACCCAGAGCAGGCCCACGTGCAGCCACCCCGCCCACGTGTGCCCGGACAGGCCCCCGACCAGCGCGTCGTCGTCCCCCAACGCCCAGATCCCGAGCGGAACTTCCCGCTCGGCAGGGGTCCCCCGCATCGCCCGCAGCACGGGTGAGGCGTCCGTATTGGCCGCCCGCAGGCGCGCCCGAAGCAGACGAAGCCGTTCTTTGTCGACTCCCGTCTCAATACGAAACATACGGCTCACCATAAACGCGCCGGACAATCAGTTCTGCAAATCCACTTCCGCTCCGGGCCCCCGTCCGTACTCTGAAGGACAGCGCCGGTGGGGGCCGGCGCCGTTCAGGGGGCGAGACAGTCGGGTACGACGCCCGGCCTGGGGGTGGCAGTCACAGCACGGCGGCGGCCGTGCGGCTGTGGCGCTCCCTCATGCCGGGCGCCGTATCCGCACTTGGTCCACCGTCCTCCAGCCTGTGGGGGTTTCCGTGGTTCGTATCCGAGTCCTGGTCGTCGACGACCATCGCATCTTCGCCGAGTCGCTCGCGGCCGCGCTCGCCGCCGAGCCCGACGTGGACGTGTCCGCCGCGGGCAGCGGCCCGGCGGCGCTGCGCTGCCTTGACCGCGCGGCCGCCGAAGGCCGCAGATACGACGTGCTGCTCGTCGACGCCGACCTCGGCGGCACCGCGCCCGTGCTGCACAGCGCGGCCCGCCCGGCGGTGCCGGTGCACGACGGCCAGGCGGACGGGCTCGTGGACGGCATCTCCCTGGTCACGGGCGTGCGTTCGGCGCAGCCCGCCGTGCGGACCGTCGTCCTCGCGGAGAAGGACGACCCCCGCCGCGCCGCGCTCGCGCTCCAGGCCGGGGCCTCGGGCTGGGTGGCGAAGGACTGCTCCCTGTCCCGGCTGCTCACCGTCATCCGCGGCGTACTGCGGGACGAGACGCATCTGCCGCCCGCCCTGCTCACCGGCGTGCTGCGCGAGCTGACGGCCGCCCGCAAGCACCGCACGGAGTCCGAGCGGCTCGTGGAGTCCCTGACGCCGCGCGAGCGCGAGGTGCTGCGCTGCATGGTCGCGGGACTCGGCCGCAAGGCCGTCGCCGAACGCCTCTTCCTGTCCCCGCACACCGTCCGCACCCATATGCAGAACGTGCTCGGCAAACTCGGCGTGCACTCCACGCTCGCCGCCGTCGCCCTCGCCCGCAGGGCCGGGGTCGGGCCCGTCGACCTAGCCGGGGACGTTGTCGAACGGGGCGGTCAACTGGCGTAGCAGCGCCGCCAGTTCACCGCGCTGGGCGCGCGAAAGCTCGCCGAGGATCGCCCGCTCCTGCTCAAGGAGTCCCGCGAGGGCCTGGTCGGCGCGGTCGCGGCCCTCATCAGTGAGCCGCACGAGCACGCCACGGCGGTCGCTCGGATCGGGCAGGCGCTCCACGAGCCCCTTCTTGGCGAGCCGGTCGATGCGGTTCGTCATCGTGCCCGAGGTCACCAGGGTCTGGGTGAGGAGCTGGCCCGGGGACAGCTGATAGGGGGCGCCCGCGCGTCTGAGCGACGTCAGTACGTCGAACTCCCAGGGCTCCAGCTCGTGCTCGGAGAACGCCAGCCGACGTGCCCGGTCGAGATGGCGCGCCAGCCTGCTCACGCGGCTCAGCACCTCGAGCGGTTCCACGTCGAGGTCAGGGCGCTCCCGACGCCATGCAGCGACCAGCCGGTCGACCTCGTCCTCCATGACGATCAGTGTAGGGGGTCTGTCGACATGAAGTCTCTTGACGTCAAGATAGTTGGGGGGTGAGGATGGCGAGGACCGATCGGCACGCCCAGTCCGCACGGGGTGGCCGTACGGCGTGCATCCGCACGCCCGGGGTGTGCGCGCCACGCGCCGCGCACACCCCGGGCCGCGCGCGGACGCCCGCCGCCGCGCCCCTCCCGTACGGCCCCGCCCGTCCGCACCCGCGCCCCTACGTCATCGCCGTACGCACGCGACCGTCGTACGCACGCGATCGCTGTAAGCACGTGATCGCTGTACGCACGCGACCGCTGTACGCACGCGATCGCCGTACGCACGCGCCCGTGCGCCGCAGAGGAGCCCCCTCATGCCGTCCACGCCGTCTCCCGCGTCCCCCACCTGGGACCCGAACCAGTACCTGCGCCACGCGGGCCACCGCAATCGCGCCCTCACCGATCTGCTCGCCCACGTGAGCGCGCCCGCCGACGGGCGGCCCCCGCGCATCGCCGACCTCGGCTGCGGGCCCGGCAACTCCACCGCGCTCATCGCCGAACGCTGGCCCCGCGCCCACATCACCGGCTACGACAACTCGCCCGAGATGCTGGAGCGCGCCGCCGACCACGCCGGGGCCACGCCCGGCGGGGGCCGCGTGGACTTCGCCCACGCCGACCTCGCCCGGTGGGCGCCGCCGGAGCCGTACGACCTGATCCTGTCCAACGCCACCTTCCAGTGGGTGCCCGGGCACGCCGACTCCTTCGCCGCCTGGATCCACGCCCTCGCGCCCGGCGGCACCTTCGCCTTCCAGGTCCCGGCCAACTTCGACGCGCCCAGCCACGCGCTGATGCGGGACCTGGCGGCGGCGCCGCGCTGGCGCACACGCCTCGCCGGGCGCCTGCGCCACGCGGACGCGGTCCTCGAACCCGCCGCCTACCTCGACCTCCTCAGCGGGCTCGGCTGCGCCGCCGACGTCTGGGAGACCACCTACCTCCAGGTCCTGCCCGGTCAGGACGCGGTCCTCGACTGGGTCAAGGGCACCGGACTCCGGCCCGTCCTCACGGCCCTCGCCGACGACCCCCGGGCCACCGGGGACTTCCTCGACGAGTACGGGGCCCTGCTGCGCGCGGCCTACCCCCGGCGGGACCACGGCACGGTCTTCCCCTTCCGCCGCCTCTTCGCGGTGGCCCGCAAGGCCGGGGCCGAGGAGGCGGTGTGATGCTGACCGCCCTCGACCACGTACAGCTGGCCGCGCCGCCCGGCAGCGAACCGTCCCTGCGCGCCTTCTACGCGGACGCCCTCGGGATGGAGGAGGTGCCCAAGCCGCCGGGGCTCGCGGCGCGCGGCGGCTGCTGGTTCCGGGCGGGGGCCGTCCAGCTCCACCTCGGGATCGAGGACGGCTTCCGGCCCGCACGCAAGGCCCATCCCGGGCTGCGGGTCGTCGGCATCGACGCGTACGCCGCGCGGCTCGTGGCCCACGGGGTCGGCGTCGTCTGGGACGACGCGCTCCCTGGCCACCGCCGCTTCTACGCCCACGACCCGGCAGGCAACCGCCTGGAGTTCCTGGAACCGTCCGCCCGGGCCTGAGCCCCACCCGGGGCCCTCGGACCGTGCCCCCGCGGCTGGCCCCACCGAGGAGCGCCGGTCGCCGCCCCAGGGCTCCGGCGCGGGCTCTACCGAGGAGCGCTCCCCGCCCGCCGCCCCAGGGCCCGCGCGCGGGCTCCGCCGAGGGGCGCTCCCCGCCCGCCGCCCCACGGTCCGGGCATGGGCTCTACCGAGGGTCGGTCCTGCCCGCCGCCCCACGGCTCGGGCCTGGGCTTCACCGAAGGGCGCTCTTCGGTCGCCGCCCCAGGGCCTGGGCATGGGCCCCAGCGAGGAGGGCTCCCCGCTCGCCGCCCCACGGTCCGGGCATGGGCTCCGCCGAGGGGGCCGCCTCACCGCCCGGCCGCGGGGCCCCGAGGCGGGGTGCTCGCCCGCGGCCTCGGCGACACGGGGCTGCGCTGCGCGCCGCCGGGGCGGTACCTGGCGGTCAGGGGCCCGGCCCGTAGGCCCCTCACCCCACGCCGGAGTCAGGCTTCGCCGGACCAGGACGGCCCCGCCACCCGCCCCGCCCGGTACGAGTTCCGTGGGGGACCGCCGCCCGCCCCTTCGGCGGGGCCAAGTCGCGTGGAGCCGGGGGCAGCCTCGCACTGCCCGCGCCTTCGCCGGGGCCAAGCCGGGTAGAGCCGGGGGGGGGAGCCCTCCCGCCGCCCCCACCCAGGCCGGGAGTCCATGGGCACCACCGGTGCGCCGGGGTGGTCCCGCCCCGCCCTTCGCCCGGGCCAGGGCGGTGGTGAAGGGCGCCACCCGCGAGCGCTTCCGCGGAGGCCGGGTCGCCCGAGGCCGGGGACAGTCCCGCCACCCGCCCCCACCCGGGGCGGTGCCGCTGGGGGCGCCGACCGCAAGCGCCTTTGCCGAGGCCGGGCCGCCCAGGGCGGGGGATGGTCCCACCGCCCGCCCCCACCCGGGGTGGGGTCGATGGGTCACCGACCGCGAGCGCCCGCATGGGGCTTGAGCAGCCCGGGCCGGGGGCTGTGGGGCATCACCGGCAAGGGTTCCGCGTCGGGGCCGGGTCGGCGGAGTTGAGCTGGGTGGGAGACGTCTGCGGGGGCAGCCCTCCGCGCCGGGGCCGGGCTTCGCACGTCGAGGGTGGTCCCGCCCGGGGAGTTCGGCCAGGTGAGGTGGGCGGGTGGGCCTGCCCCGGTGGCGCGCAGCGCGGCCCGGTGCCGCCGGGCTGGGGGATGGCGCGTCAGCGGCATGCGCTTCGCGTCGGGCCGGGCTGCCCCATGCCGGGGGGCGTCTCGCAGCCCGCTTGCCCCCCGCCCCGGGCGGGGGCCTGGGGGTGCCACCCGCAAGCACGCTGTGGAGGGGCCCGGCCGTGCAACGCCGGGGCCCGCCCCCCCCGGCCCGGGGTGGGGGGGCTGTGGCGCCATCCGCAAGCGCTGCGTGTCGGGCCGGGCCGTGCAATGCCGGGGGCCCGTCTCCCGCCCCCGCCTGAGGTGGGGTCTGGGGGCGCCAGCGGCAAGCGCCCCGTACCGGAGGCAGGCCGTGCACAGCCTGGGACGGAGGTTGGAGGGGCGTCAGCGGCATGCGTTCCGCGTCGGGGCCCGGCCGTGGAAAGCCGGGGCGGTCCCGCCGCCCGCCCCCCCCCGGCCCGGGGTGGGCTCTGGGGGCGCCACCCGTAGCGCTGCGTGTCGAGGCCGGGCCGTGCAATGCCGCGGGGTGGCCCCGCCTCCTGCCCCCGCCTGGGGTGGAGGTCTGGCGGTGTCACCCGTGAGCGCTGTGCGTCGGGCCGGGCCGTGCAAGGGCGGGGGTGCGTCCTGCGTCCTGCCCCCGCCTGAGGTGGGGTCTGGGGGCGTCACCCGTAAGCGCTGCGTGTTGGGGCCGAGTCGTGCAATGCCGGGTCCCGCCTCCTGCCCCGGCCTGGGGTGGAGGTCTGGCGGTGTTACCCGTGAGCGCTGCGTGTTGGGGCCGAGTCGTGCAATGCCGGGGCCCGCCTCCTGCCCCGGCCTGGGGTGGAGGTCTGGCGGTGTTACCCGTAAGTGCTGTGCGTCGGGTCGGGCCGTGCAAGGGCGGGGCGGTCCCGCCGCCCGCCCCCACCCCGGGTGGGGGCCGTATGCGCTCCGCGTCGGGGCCGAGCCCGCGAAGCCGGGGGGATTCGGGTGGGCGGGTGGGAAGCCGTCCGCCGCGGTAGCGCCCCGCGCTGAGACGGTGGGCTCGCAAGGGCGGGGCGTTCCCGTTGGGAGAGCCCGGCCCCGGTGGGGGCGGGTGGGTGGGACCGCCCGGGGGCGCGCAGCGCAAGCCCCGTGTCACCGGGGCGCCAGCGTGGGGCACCGACGGCAGGCGTCCCGCGCTGTGGGCCAGGGAGTTTCGGGCGGGTGGGTGGGAGAGGGGACCGCTGCGGTGGCCGTGGGCTCGGGGGTGGCGCTGCGCGTCGGGGCCCGGCCTGGCAAGGCGGGGGCGTTTCGGGCGGGTGGGCGGGGAAGGAACCGCCGCGTTAGCCGCAGGACCGTGGCCTGGGGGGCGGCACTGCGCGTCGGGGCCCGGCCTCGCAAGGCCGAAAGTTTCGGGTGGGTGGGTGGGAAGGGAACCGCGCGCGTCAGCTGCGGGATCGCGGCCTCGGGGGTGGTGCTCCGCGTCAGGGCCCGGCCTCGCAAGGCGGGGAGCCTCGGGCGGGTGGGTGGAAAGGCCCCGCTGGGTGGGCGGGGGAGGCCTGCGCTGGGCGGGCGGGGGAGGCCTGCGCCGGGCGGGCGGGGGAGGCCGCCGCCGTGCAGGTGGGAGACGCCCCCGCCGGGCAGGTGGGAGAGGCCCCGCCGGGCGGGTGGGAGACGCCCCCGCCGCGGTAGCGGTGGGGGGCTCGCGAACCGTCGTCAGGCCTTGCGGTGGCCTATCAGCCGCGGCTTCGGCTCCAGCCCGTCCAGCCCGTGCCAGGCCAGGTTGACCAGGTGCGCGGCCACCTCCGCCTTCTTGGGCTTGCGCACGTCCAGCCACCACTGCCCGGTCAGGGCCACGCTGCCGACCAGCGCCTGCGCGTACAGCGGCGCCAGCTTCGGATCGAAGCCGCGGGTCTTGAACTCCTGCCCGAGGATGTCCTCGACCTGCGTCGCGATGTCGGAGATCAGCGAGGCGAAGGAGCCCGTGGACTGGGGGATGGGGGAGTCGCGGACCAGGATGCGGAAGCCGTCCGTGTACTCCTCGATGTAGTCGAGGAGGGCGAAGGCCGCCTGCTCGCACAGCTCCCGCGGATGCCCGGCGGTCAGGGACCCCGTCACCATGCCGAGGAGCTGCCGCATCTCGCGGTCCACGACCACCGCGTACAGGCCCTCCTTGCCGCCGAAGTGCTCGTACACGACCGGCTTGGAGACGCCGGCCTTCGCCGCGATCTCCTCGACGGAGGTGCCTTCGAAGCCCTTGGCGGCAAACAGGGTGCGGCCGATGTCCAGCAGCTGTTCGCGGCGCTCGGCGCCGGTCATACGGGTCCGGCGGGTACGCCGGGGCTTGTCGTTGTTCGAATTCGACGGGCTCTTCGGGGCCCGGGAGGAGCCCTTCGTGCCCGGAGTGCTGGAGTCGGTCGCCACGTGTTCCATCATGCCGCGTCAGCGGCCCGACGGTTGCCAGGGGCATCGATCGCGTCGGCCGGCTTGCGGCGCGCGTCGATCCGGGACCGCGACGGCCACCGCACGTCGTACGCCCAGCCGAACTGTTCGAACCAGCGGATCAGGCGCGCCGAGGAGTCGATCTGCCCCCGCATCACACCGTGCCGCGCGGACGTCGGGTCGGCGTGGTGCAGGTTGTGCCAGGACTCGCCGCAGGAGAGGACGGCCAGCCACCACACGTTCCCCGAGCGGTCACGGGACTTGAAGGGCCGCTTGCCCACCGCGTGGCAGATGGAGTTGATGGACCACGTCACATGGTGGAGCAGCGACACCCGGACGAGTGAGCCCCAGAAGAACGCCGTGACCGCGCCCCACCACGACATCGTCACCAGACCGCCGACCAGCGGCGGGAAGAGCAGCGACACGAGCGTCCACAGAACGAACTGACGCGAGACGGCCCGGATCGCCGGGTCCTTGATCAGATCCGGCGCGTACTTCTCCTGAGACGTCTGCTCCTGGTCGAACAGCCAGCCGATGTGTGCCCACCACAGGCCCTTCATCAGGGCGGGCACCGTCTCGCCGTACCGCCACGGGGAGTGCGGGTCGCCCTCCGCGTCGGAGAACTTGTGGTGCTTGCGGTGGTCGGCCACCCAGCGCACCAGCGGGCCCTCGACCGCGAGCGAACCCATCACCGCGAGGGCGATCCGCAGCGGACGCTTGGCCTTGAACGAGCCGTGCGTGAAGTACCGGTGGAAACCGATCGTGATGCCGTGACAGCCCACGAAGTACATGAAGACGAGCAGACCCAGATCGAGCCAGCTCACCCCCCAGCCCCAGGCCAGCGGCACCGCCGCGACCAGGGCGACAAAGGGGACGGCGATGAACAGGAGCAGCGTGATCTGCTCCAGGGAACCCTTCTGCTCGCCGCCCAGCGTCGCGGACGGGAGCGGGGCGCCGCTCGGCGCCCCCTGAGATTCTTCGATGACATCGGGGCTTGTGGTCATTGGGCGTTCCCCTGGGGGGTCGAGGGTGTGTGCGCAGGCCATGTGCCATGAGAGCGAGTGCCCGCGCCGCGGCCGGCGCATGCCGCGCCTACGGGACCGTAACCTACGGGCACGTAAGTATCGCAGCGCGCGGCCCGGCGGCAAGAGGCCGCGAGACAGCCGGAACGCATCGACACCTATCCTTGGATCGGTCGGACAGCGCGGTCCGCTCTGTTATCTCCCCCGGTTCACCCACCGGGACCCCTCCCAGACGTGCCCACCGTCTCCCAGCGCCCCGCGGGGCCGGGATTCACCGCAAGGAGCCGCACCTGTGAGCAGTGCCGACGACCAGACCGCCCCGCAGGCCGCCGCGAGCACCGCGACGGCCACGGCCACCAGCGAGCTGCGCGCCGACATCCGCCGCCTCGGCGACCTCCTCGGCGAGACCCTCGTCCGCCAGGAAGGCCCCGAGCTCCTCGACCTCGTCGAGAAGGTCCGCCGCCTGACCCGCGAGGACGGCGAGGCCGCCGCCAAGCTGCTCGGCGGCACCGAGCTGGAGACCGCCGCCAAGCTGGTACGGGCCTTCTCCACCTACTTCCACCTCGCGAACGTCACCGAGCAGGTGCACCGCGGCCGTGAGCTCCGCGCCCGCCGCGCCGCCGAGGGCGGCCTGCTCGCCCGCACCGCGGACCGGCTCAAGGACGCCGACCCCGAGCACCTGCGCCAGACCGTCGAGCACCTCAACGTGCGTCCGGTCTTCACCGCCCACCCCACCGAGGCCGCCCGCCGCTCCGTCCTCAACAAGCTGCGCCGCGTCGCCGAACTCCTGGAAACCCCGGTCATCCCCTCCGACCGGCGCCGCCACGACATCCGCCTCGCCGAGAACATCGACCTCGTCTGGCAGACCGACGAACTGCGCGTGGTCCGCCCCGAGCCCGCCGACGAGGCCCGCAACGCCATCTACTACCTCGACGAACTGCACGCCGGAGCCGTCGGCGACGTCCTGGAGGACCTCACCGCCGAACTGGAGCGCGTCGGCGTCCAGCTGCCCGAAGGCACCCGCCCGCTGACCTTCGGCACCTGGATCGGCGGCGACCGCGACGGCAACCCCAACGTGACGCCCGAGGTCACCTGGGACGTCCTGATCCTCCAGCACGAGCACGGCATCAACGACGCCCTCGACACCATCGACGAACTCCGCAGCTTCCTGTCGAACTCCATCCGCTACACCGGCGCCACCGAGGAGCTCCTCGCCTCCCTCCAGGCCGACCTGGAGCGCCTGCCCGAGATCAGCCCCCGCTACAAGCGCCTCAACGCCGAGGAGCCCTACCGCCTCAAGGCCACCTGCGTCCGCCAGAAGCTGGAGAACACCAAGCAGCGCCTGGCCAAGGGCACCGCGCACGAACCCGGCCGCGACTACCTGGGCACCACCGAGCTCCTGCACGACCTCACGCTCATCCAGACGTCGCTGCGCGCCCACAAGGGCGCCCTCTTCGCCGACGGCCGCATGAACCGCACCATCCGCACCCTCGCCGCCTTCGGCCTCCAGCTCGCCACCATGGACGTACGCGAACACGCCGACGCCCACCACCACGCCCTCGGCCAGCTCTTCGACCGGCTCGGCGAGGAGTCCTGGCGCTACGCCGACATGCCCCGCGAGTACCGGCAGAAGCTGCTCGCCAAGGAGCTCAGGTCGCGCCGCCCGCTCGCGCCGTCCCCGGCCCCCCTCGACGCCGCCGGGCACAAGACCCTCGGCGTCTTCGAGACCGTGCGGAAGGCCCTGGAGGTCTTCGGCCCCGAGGTCATCGAGTCGTACATCATCTCCATGTGCCAGGGCGCCGACGACGTCTTCGCCGCCGCCGTCCTCGCCCGCGAGGCCGGCCTGCTCGACCTGCACGCCGGCTGGGCCAAGATCGGCATCGTGCCGCTCCTGGAGACCACCGACGAGCTGCGCGCCGCCGACGTCATCCTCGACGAGATGCTCGCCGACCCCTCGTACCGCAGGCTCGTCGCGCTCCGCGGCGACGTCCAGGAGGTCATGCTCGGGTACTCCGACTCCTCCAAGTTCGGCGGCATCACCACCAGCCAGTGGGAGATCCACCGCGCCCAGCGCCGCCTGCGCGACGTCGCCCACCGCTACGGCGTGCGCCTGCGCCTCTTCCACGGCCGCGGCGGCACCGTCGGCCGCGGCGGCGGCCCCTCGCACGACGCCATCCTCGCCCAGCCCTGGGGCACCCTCGAAGGCGAGATCAAGGTCACCGAGCAGGGCGAAGTCATCTCCGACAAGTACCTGGTGCCCTCGCTCGCCCGCGAGAACCTGGAACTCACCGTGGCCGCCACCCTCCAGGCCTCCGCCCTGCACACCGCCCCGCGCCAGTCCGACGAGGCCCTCGCCCGCTGGGACGCCGCCATGGACGTCGTCTCCGACGCCGCCCACGCCGCCTACCGCAAGCTGGTCGAGGACCCGGACCTGCCGACCTACTTCCTCGCCTCCACCCCGGTCGACCAGCTCGCCGACCTGCACCTGGGCTCCCGGCCCTCCCGCCGCCCCGGCTCCGGCGTCTCGCTCGACGGCCTGCGCGCCATCCCCTGGGTCTTCGGCTGGACCCAGTCGCGGCAGATCGTGCCCGGCTGGTTCGGCGTCGGCTCCGGCCTCAAGGCCCTGCGCGAAGCGGGCCTGGACACCGTCCTGGAAGAGATGCACGAGCACTGGCACTTCTTCCGCAACTTCATCTCCAACGTCGAGATGACCCTGGCCAAGACCGACCTCAGGATCGCCCGGCACTACGTCGACTCCCTCGTGCCCGACGACCTCAAGCACGTCTTCGCCACCATCGAGGCCGAACACGAGCTGACCGTCCGCGAAGTCCTCCGCGTCACCGGCGAGAACGAACTCCTCGACGCCCAGCCCGTGCTCCGCCAGACCTTCGCCATCCGCGACGCCTACCTCGACCCGATCTCCTACCTCCAGGTCGCCCTCCTCAAGCGCCAGCGCGAAGCGGCCGCCGACGGCGGCGAAGCCGACCCGCTGCTCGCCCGCGCCCTGCTGCTCACCGTCAACGGCGTCGCCGCCGGACTGCGCAACACCGGCTGACCCCACCGCACGACCAAAAGGCCCCGAACCGGTGCGGTTCGGGGCCTTTCAGGTGAAAAGTGCGCTTAACGCCTTGTCGTAGCGGTGAGAGCGGACCCGGCCGCCCCACAGTTGACCCGTCCTCAGGTCCCCTCGTGGTCGGAAGTGCTGTGGTCCTCCTCGCCCACCGGTACCGTCGCGCGCTCGGCGCCGCGGTGGCCGTCCTGCTCACCGCCCTCGCGGCGCTCGCCCTCGCCCCCCACGACAGCGCGGCCCGCGCCGACGCCCGCATGAGCGTCCGCCTCGACCCCGGCACCACGCCGGTGCCGTCCGGCGACCACGTCACCTACAACGGCTTCATCCAGTGCTCCATCCCCGGAGACTGCCAGTCGGTGACCGTCACCTTCACCCCGCCGCCCGGCGCCTCCGGCAAAGGCGTGATCTCCCAGCCGTACCCGCCCGGCATCACCGGCGTCACCGCCCACGACGACGGCAGCGTCACCGTCACCTACAGCTCCATCGCCAGCGGCCAGAGCTCACAGCTCACCGTCAGCTGGCCCACCGAGGACTACTGGACACCCCCCGGCGACCAGCGCGCGACCATGTCCGCGACCGCCACCAACGGCGACGGCACCCCCAGCACCGACGACGCCGTCGTCACCGTCACCGCCGAACCCAACCCGGCCGTCCGCAAGGAAGGCCCCTCCCGCGCCCGCCCCGGCGAGACCATCACCTACAAGGTCACCGCCACCAACGACCCGCGCAACGCCAACCGCCCCCGCGGCAACCTCGCCCTGGAGAACGCCGTCCTCACCGACGTACTCCCCGAAGGCGTCGACCTCGTCGACGCCACCCCCGCCGGATACACCTACGACCCCGCCACCCGCACCATCAGCTGGCCCGTCGACACCGAACCCGACCGCCCCGGCGACCAGCTCGCCCAGGTCAAGACCTACCCCTACGGCGTCGTCCACGAAATCCGGGTCAAGGTACGCGACGGAGTCGCCGACGGCACCACCCTCACCGACACCGCCACCATCAGCGGCGACCCCTTCGGCCCCGGCACCGAAGAGATCACCAAGTCCGACACGGCCGACACCGTCGTCGGCACCGGCGGCGGCGAAGTCTCCGGCACCCTCGACAAATCCGTCGACACCCCCCTCGCCGCCGACGGCCAGCGTGTCTCCTACGTCCTGCGCTTCGCCAACACCGGAACCGACCCCGCCGACGCCCGCCTCGGCGACACCCTCCCCACCGGCTTCACCCCCCAGACCCTCAGCCTCTCCACCCCCTCCGGCGGCGCCTACACCGGCGACTGGACCGTCACCGTCACCCGCCGCGACGGCACCACCGAGACCATCACCCCCAGCGGCCAGACCATCGACCTGAGCCGCCTCGGCGACCTCGTGTCCGTACGCGTCGACGTCCCCGGCCTCGCCGCGGGCACCAGCCTCATCGCCCAGATCGGCGGCAGCGCCGACGGCAGCGGACTCCCCGGCGGCAGCGGCGACGTCGACAACTGCGCCCGCCTGAACCTCACCGGCGCCGCGGGCACCGCCGACGAGGAGTCCTGCACCAGCTTCCACATCGAACCCGAGGTCTCCCAGCCCGAGCTGACCAAGTCCACCGACCCCACCCCCGTCGGCCCCGGCGGCAGCCACACCTGGACCGTCACCCTCCGCAACGACCGCTACCGCACCGGCTCCTCCCCGCTGCGCCCCCGCTTCGTCGACCTCGTCCCCCGCCAGCTCGCCTACGACAAGGGCTCCTGGACCCTCGCCGACGGCCAGCCCGACTACTGCCCCGCCGCCGACCGCTTCACCGAGACCGTCTCCGAAGGCCCCGACGGCCGCACCCGCGTCGAACTCACCGCCGCACCCGGCGCCGAGATCCCCGCCGACGACTCCTCCTGCACGTACGAGTTCCGCACCACCGTCGAACCCGGCGTCGCCAGCGGCACCTACGGCGGCTCGCCCGACAGCGCCGACTACGCGGGCAACCGCGCCGGGCTCTACGACGCCGAGCGGCCCATCAACACCCGCAGGACCGAC
Organism: Streptomyces sp. YIM 121038; assembly: GCF_006088715.1. Taxonomy (NCBI): domain Bacteria; kingdom Bacillati; phylum Actinomycetota; class Actinomycetes; order Kitasatosporales; family Streptomycetaceae; genus Streptomyces; species Streptomyces sp. YIM 121038. The sequence goes on along the minus strand of NZ_CP030771.1, from coordinate 4,165,145 downwards.
ACCCACGACATCGACGGCGACGGCGACACCACCGAGAACGTCGCCGAGGCCACCGACGACTTCGCCATCGCCGAATCCTCCGCCCTGTTCGTCACCAAAGAGGTCAAGGGCGACGAGGACGACGCCTTCAAGGGCTCCGCGGAGGTCCCCGGCAAGGAGGACGAGGTCGGCCGGTCCACCATCGGCGGCACCGTCGAATACCGCACCGTCCTCGGCAACATGGGCAACACCGACCTCACCAACGTCGTCGCCTACGACCTGCTGCCCGCACCCGGCACCTACGGCGTCACCAGCGGCCGCTACGAGGACGACGTGACCAGCCAGTGGCGCCCCACCCTCACCGGACCCATCGGCGCGGGCGGCGCCCCCGTGACCATCACCTACTCCGAGGAACCCGACCCCTGCCGCCCCGAGATGGACAACACCCCCGACAAGAGCGCGCCCTTCCAGTGCGAGGGCGAGACCGACCCCTCCTTCGTCCCCGCCGACGACGTCACCGACTGGAGCCGGATCCGCTCCATCCGCTTCGACTTCGACGGGCACGTGTTCTCCGCCGGTGAGCGCTATACGCTGCGCTGGCTGATGGAGGTGCCGGAGCGCTCCCCGGACGGGGAGCCGTTCGAGGGCGGGGAACGCACCTGGAACAAGATCGCCATCTCGGGCGACCGCCGCCAGCCGGACGGCTCCACGCGGGGCCTCCTGGCCACCGAGGCCCCCTGGGTCGTCGACGAGGTCCAACCGTCCCCATCCCCGTCCCCGTCCCCCTCCCCGTCGGATTCCCCGTCCCCGTCGCCCTCTCCGTCCCCGTCGGACTCGCCGTCGCCTTCGCCTTCGCCGTCGGATTCCCCGTCGCCGTCGCCGTCGCCTTCGCCGTCGGATTCCCCGTCGCCTTCGCCTTCGCCGTCGGATTCCCCGTCGCCGTCGCCGTCGCCTTCGCCGTCGGACTCGCCTTCGCCGTCGCCGTCCCCGTCGGATTCCCCGTCGCCGTCGCCGTCGCCGTCTGACTCCCCGTCGCCGTCGCCGTCTCCGTCGGATTCCCCGTCGCCGTCGCCGTCGGACTCGCCTTCCCCGTCCCCGTCCCCGTCTGACTCGCCTTCGCCCTCGCCTTCGCCGTCTGACTCCCCGTCCCCCTCCCCGTCTCCGTCTGACTCCCCGTCCCCGTCCCCGTCGCCCTCGGACTCTCCGTCGCACTCGCCCTCGCCCTCGGAGTCGACCCGGCCGCCGACGCTGCCGGACACCGGGTCCGGGGGAGCGTGGCTGGCCTCCGGGATCGCGGCGGCGCTGCTCGCGGCAGGTGCGCTGCTCGCGGCGATCGCTCGCAGGCGCCGGGAGGAACAGGGCCACCTGTGAGCTGAGCCCGACCGAGGAGGCTCCCGCCCAGGGACCCCGGGCTGAAAAAACCCCGCCCACCCGCCCCGAAAGGGGGCGGGTGGGCGGGGGAGCATCCGGACGACGGCGGGAAAGTCGCCAGGCCGGGGCCGAGCCGGGCAACCGGGGCCGCACGGGCGGGAGGGTGGGAGAGAAGAGCCCCCCACCGCTCAGGAGTTGTACGTGCCCTGGGCCCGCTCAAGGCCCTCCACGACCAGGCACTCGACCGCGTCCGCGGCCCGGTCCACGAAGTAGTCCAGCTCCTTGCGCTCCGCGGAGGAGAAGTCCTTCAGTACGAAGTCCGCGACCTGCATCCGCCCGGGCGGGCGGCCGATGCCGAAGCGGACCCGGTGGTAGTCGGACCCCATGGCCTTGGTCATCGACTTCAGACCGTTGTGCCCGTTGTCACCGCCACCGAGCTTCAGCCGCAGCGTGCCGTAGTCGATGTCGAGCTCGTCGTGGACGGCGACGACGTTCGCCGTCGGCACCTTGTAGAAGTCGCGCAGCGCCGTCACCGGACCGCCCGACAGATTCATGTACGACGTCGGCTTGGCGAGGACGACACGGCGGCTGCCGGGACCCATCGGCCCCAGACGACCCTCCAGGACCTGCGCCTGGGCCTTGCCGGCACGCTTGAACGTGCCGCCGATCCGCTGGGCGAGCAGGTCGACGACCATGAAGCCCACGTTGTGCCGGTTCATCGCGTAGCCGGGCCCGGGGTTGCCGAGCCCCACGACCAGCCAGGGAGCGCTCGGGTCCGTCGTCATCTGGGTGTCTCCTCCATCGCTGCTCACAGCCCAACCGCCGCCCAGCGCCGGGGCGCTGGACGGCGGTTGTCACTGCCTCGAGAAAGCGGCTCAGGCCTCGGCGGCCGCGTCGCCCTCGCCCTCGGCCGGGGCTTCCTCGGCCTGCGCGGCCAGGACCTGCAGGACCACGGTGTCGGCGTCGACGGCCAGGGTCGCACCGGCGGGCAGCGTGATGTCCTTGGCGTGGATGGAGGCACCGGCCTCCAGGCCCGCGATGGAGACCGTGACGGCCTCGGGGAGGTGCGTGGCCTCGGCCTCGATCGGCAGCGTGGACAGCACGTGCTCGAGCAGGTTGCCACCGGCGGCCAGCTCGCCCTCGGTGTGGACCGGAACCTCGACGGTGACCTTCTCGCCACGCTTGACCAGGAGCAGGTCGACGTGCTCGATGAAGCCCTTCAGCGGGTCACGCTGCACGGCCTTCGGGATCGCCAGCTCGCTCTTGCCGTCGATGTCCAGGGACAGCAGGACGTTCGGCGTACGCAGGGCGATCATCAGGTCGTGACCCGGCAGCGTGACGTGGACGGGGTCCGTGCCGTGGCCGTACAGCACGCCGGGAACCTTGTTCTCACGACGGACGCGGCGGGCGGCACCCTTGCCGAACTCGGAACGGATCTCGGTGCTGAGCTTGACCTCAGACATGGGGCACTCCTCGTAGATAGGTGAACGAAGGTGTCACCCGGCCATACGACTGGCCTGCTACGAAGAGCGCGTCGATAACGGACCGCCGTACCCGCGTTCGGAACAAACGCGTACGGCCTCCCTCGCCGAGCAACTTCAACAGTCTACTCGGCAGGGAGGCCGCACCCAAAACGATCAAGCAGGACTCAGTCCGTCGGACCCGACTGCTCCTCGAAGAGGCTGGTCACAGACCCGTCCTCGAAGATCTCCCGCACCGCGTTGGCGATGGTCGGAGCGATCGAAAGCACCGTGATCTTGTCGAGCTCCAGCTCGTTCGGCGTCGGCAGCGTGTTCGTGAACACGAACTCGCTCACCTTCGAGTTCTTCAGCCGGTCCGCCGCCGGACCCGACAGCACACCGTGCGTCGCCGTCACGATGACGTCCTCGGCACCGTGCGCGAACAGCGCGTCGGCCGCCGCACAGATCGTGCCACCCGTGTCGATCATGTCGTCGACCAGGACACACACCCGGCCCTCGACGTTACCGACCACCTCGTGGACCGTCACCTGGTTGGCGACGTCCTTGTCACGACGCTTGTGCACGATCGCCAGCGGCGCGCCCAGACGGTCGCACCAGCGGTCGGCCACCCGCACCCGGCCCGCGTCCGGGGACACGACCGTGAGCTTGTCCCTGTCGACCTTCGCGCCCACGTAGTCCGCGAGGATCGGAAGCGCGAAGAGGTGGTCGACCGGGCCGTCGAAGAAGCCCACGATCTGGTCGGTGTGCAGGTCCACCGAGACGATGCGGTCCGCGCCCGCCGTCTTCAGCAGGTCCGCGACCAGACGCGCCGAGATCGGCTCACGGCCGCGGTGCTTCTTGTCCTGACGGGCGTAGCCGTAGAACGGCACGATCACGGTGATGCTCCGCGCGGAGGCCCGCTTCAGAGCGTCGATCATGATCAGCTGCTCCATGATCCACTTGTTGATCGGAGCCGTGTGGCTCTGGATCAGGAAGCAGTCCGCGCCACGTGCCGACTCCTGGTACCGCACGTAGATCTCGCCGTTGGCGAAATCGAAGGCCTTCGTCGGTACGACGCCGATGCCCAGCTCGTGGGCAACCTCCTCGGCCAACTCGGGGTGGGCGCGGCCGGAGAAGAACATCAACTTCTTCTCGCCGGTCGTCTTGATCCCGGTCACAGCACTGTCTCCTCAGACGAGTTCTTCCGCTGCTGCACCCGCGATACATCCAGAGGTCCAGGAGCGATACTCCGCATCCCAGGACATAGGCCGCGCCACGAGTCAGCCGATTGGTGTGCACCTATCACGGTACGCGGTGTTCAGCGCACCTTTTTCCAGTCAGGTTGCCGGTCAGCCCTCGCCGACCGCGTTCCCGGTCCCCCGGGAGGCCGCCTCGGCCGCCTTCGCCGCCGCGCTCCCCGGACGCTTACGGGCCACCCAGCCCTCGATATTCCGCTGCTGGCCACGGGCGACGGCCAGCGAACCCGGCGGCACGTCCTTCGTGATCACGGACCCCGCCGCCGTGTAAGCACCGTCGCCAATCGTGACAGGAGCCACAAACATGTTGTCCGAACCCGTCTTGCAGTGCGACCCCACCGTCGTGTGGTGCTTGGCCTCACCGTCGTAGTTCACGAAGACGCTCGCGGCCCCGATGTTCGAGTACTCACCGATCGTCGCGTCCCCCACGTACGACAGGTGCGGCACCTTCGTGCCCTCACCGATCGTCGCGTTCTTCATCTCCACGTACGTACCGGCCTTGGCCCTCGTCCCCAGCCGCGTACCCGGCCGCAGATACGCGAACGGGCCCACCGACGCCCCCTCGCCGACCTCCGCACCGTCCGCCACCGTGTTGTCCACCCGCGCGCCCGCACCCACCGCCGTGTCCTTCAGGCGCGTGTTCGGGCCGACCTCCGCACCCTCACCCAGGTGCGTCGCCCCCAGCAGCTGCGTCCCCGGATGCACCAGCGCGTCCCGCTCGAACGTCACCGTCGCGTCCACCCACGTCGACGCCGGGTCCACGACCGTCACCCCCGCCAGCATGGCCTCCGTCAGCAGCCGGTCGTTCAACACCCGCCGCGCGTCCGCCAGTTGCACCCGGTTGTTGATCCCCGCGATCTCCCGGTGATCCCCCGCCACCGACGCCCCGACCCGGTGCCCCGCCTCCCGCAGGATGCCGAGCACGTCCGTCAGGTACTCCTCGCCCTGGCTGTTGTCCGTACGCACCTTGCCGAGCGCGTCCGCCAGCAGCTGACCGTCGAACGCGAACACCCCGGAGTTGATCTCCCGGATCGCCCGCTGCGCGTCACTGGCGTCCTTGTGCTCCACGATCGCCGTCACCGCGCCCGACGCCGGGTCGCGCACGATGCGGCCGTAACCGGTCGCGTCGGGGACCTCGGCGGTCAGCACGGTGACGGCGTTGCCGTCGGTGGCGTGGGTCTCCGCCAGGCGGCGCAGGGTCGCGCCCGTCAGCAGCGGGGTGTCCCCGCACACGACCACCACGGTCCCCTCGACCCTGCCGCCGATCTCCTCCAGGCCGATGCGGACCGCGTGGCCCGTGCCGTTCTGCTCCGCCTGGTACGCGGTGCGGGCCTGCGGGTCGATCTCGGCGAGGTGCGCCGTGACGCGCTCGCTGCCGTGCCCCACGACGGCGACCAGGCGCTCCGGCGCGAGCTCGCGCGCGGCAGCGAGCACGTGCCCGACGAGGGAACGGCCACAGATGTCGTGCAGGACCTTCGGGGTGGCCGACTTCATACGGGTGCCCTCACCCGCTGCGAGGACGACGACGGCTGCCGGGCAATTGGCGCTCACGGGGGTGCCCTTCGGCTTCGGATGCGTGGGGTTCGGACATCCGCAGGATACCGGGGCGTAATCGGGCCGGGGGCCTTGGGCGGGCGGGGCGCCCGGGGCGGCCCACAAGGCCAAAAGGAAGCGGGCCCTGGCCTTTAGGTCAGGACCCGAACCGAGCAATGCTCCCGGGGGAGGACTCGAACCCCCATGATCAGAACCAAAATCTGACGTCTTGCCCTTAGACGACCCGGGATGGGCGCTATGTCCGATTAGGAAGATCCCCTGCGGACGCAGCCCCTACTATGCCGCACCAGGCGCCTTCGATGCGACGGTACAACTCTGCGCTCTGCCGGACCTGGATCACCAGGCAGCCGCGGTAGGTCTCGCCCACGTTCTTGCGCACGGTCTTGGGGTTGTGCTTCTTGATGGTCGTCTTGTTGAAGGCGCAGCGGTCGGCGCCGACGAGGTTCGCCCAGTACCGCTCGGCGCCCGGCACGTCCGCCGTCTCATGGATCATGACGTAGAAGCGCACGTTTTCGCGCTCGACGTTGAGGAGGTCGAGCCAGCTCAGGAAGATCTTGACCATTCCCGGGTCGCTGTTCACGAACGTGACGCGCTCGCGCCGTTTGTAGGGCTTGCTCTTGGTTCCCTCGGCCCAATAGAGCCCGACGCCGATCAGGAACAGCTCACGGTCGGTGAGTTGCCCCACTTCGTCCATGGCGGCCTTCTTCGTGCGTTGGCGCTCCTCTTCGCGCAGCCGCAGCTTTGGCTCCCAACTGCGCTTGGCGATGGCTGAAGCCTCTTCGCGGGTTCGCTGTCGTCGCTCCGGCGTCGGCAGGTCCCGCACCCAGAGGGACACCGAGCTCTTGGAGCAGCCGAGCTCCGCCTTGATCTTGTCGTACGTCCAGCCCTGGAGGCGTAGCTCGCGGGCCTTCTCCTTGAGGTCGTCCTTGGCGTTGGGGCGCTTGGTCCACTCTGGTGCGGGCTCGCCTTCCAGGAGGCGGTTGAGGAGGTCGTTGTTGTAGACGTGGAGCCGGTCGCGGATCTGGCGGCGGCTGAGGCCCTCCCGGCGCAGGGTGATGGCTCGGGCGCGGAGGGAGGGGAAGTCGGTGATCTCGGTCATGCGGCGAGCCTCGTTCGGATTTCGGGGTTCCGGGTCGAAAATCTGGGCGGTTCAACTGTTCGAGGGTTACCTGGCGGTTCGGGCGTCGTCCGTGGCCCGCCGGGGTAGGGCCGCGGGGTGCTCGCGTGCCGGAAACTCACCGGAAAACCGGGCGTCGGCGCCCGTAGGCTGGAAGACATGACCACGACGGGGGACAGCGGAACCGCGGCCAGGACAGGGCCGTGGTGGTGGGAGCGGCGGCGCAGTGCCGTGCTCGATGTGGGGCTCGGTGTCGTGTCGGCGGCCGAGTGCGGCGCGGAGGGCGTCGAGTTCGCGCGGGACGCGGGGCTGCCGCTGGCGGTGGGGGTGGGCTTCGGGGTGCTGGCCGGGGCGACGCTGGTGTTGCGTCGTCGTTGGCCGATCGCGGTGGTGCTGATCGCGGTGGCGATCACGCCGGCGCAGATGGGCGTCCTGATGACGATCGTGGGTCTGTACACGCTGGCGGCGTCGGAGCTGCCGCGCAGGATCATCGGGGCGCTTGCGGGGATGTCGCTGGCGGGCACGTTGATCGTGACGATGGTGCGGGCGAATCAGGACATAGCGAGCGGGGATCTGACGATCGGCGAGGGGGTCATCCCGTTCATCGCGATCAGTACGTCGCTGGGGGTGACGGCGCCGCCGTTGTTGCTGGGTCTGTATGTGGGTGCGCGGCGGCGGCTGATGGAGTCGTTGCGGGAGCGTGCGGACAGTCTGGAGCGGGAGCTTCAGTTGCTGGCTGAGCGGGCGGAGGAGCGGGCGGAGTGGGCGCGTAACGAGGAGCGGACGCGGATCGCCCGGGACATGCACGACGTGGTGGCGCACCGGGTGAGTCTGATGGTGGTGCACGCGGCGGCGTTGCAGGCGGTGGCGCGGAAGGATCCGGAGAAGGCGGTGAAGAACGCGGCGCTGGTGGGGGACATGGGTCGGCAGGCGCTGACGGAGTTGCGGGAGATGTTGGGGGTGTTGCGGGCGGGGGAGGCTCCGCCGAAGCCCGCTCCGGCTCCGGTGCCGGTGCCGTTGGCGGCGGTGGGGGAGGCGGCGTCGCGGGCGGCGTCGCGGGCGGGTGGTGGGGAGGCCGCGGAGTTGGCGGAGGGGCCGTGTCTGGCGGAGCTGGACGAGTTGGTGGATCAGTCGCGGGCGGCGGGGATGGTGGTGGACATGTCCGTGGAGGGTGAGGCGCGGCTGTATGCGGCGGATGTGGAGGAGACGGCGTACCGGGTGGTGCAGGAGGCGTTGACGAACGTCTTCAAGCACGCGGCGGGTGCGAAGGCGTATGTGCGGCTCGCGCATCGGGGTGTGGAGATCGCGATGCAGGTGGAGAACGGGCCGCCGCCGGAGACGGCTCCTGCGGATGCGCGGTTGCCGAGTGGCGGCAATGGTCTGGTGGGGATGAAGGAGCGGGTGACGGCGCTCGGCGGGGTGTTCGTGTCGGGGCCGACGGACGCGGGTGGTTTCCGGGTGTCGGCGGTGCTTCCGGCGGGGGCGGCCGGGGCCTGATCTCGGCGTCTGCCGCCGTACGGGAGCGCCCCGTAGGGGCGCGGGGCTGTGTCGATGGCGGCTCCGCCGCGTGGGCGCGATCAGCCACGATGGACCCGCAGTGGCCGGACGGCGCGTGGCCGGACGGCGCAGTGGCCGGGCGGCGCAGTGGCCGGGCGGCACGGGGCGGTGAAATCCAGCGGAGCGCCTACGCTCCGGCGGTGAGGCGTACGGGCTGGGTGCCTGCGATGAGGGTGGTGAGGGCCTGGTCGATGTGCTGGCCGAGGTACCAGTCGCCGGTGTGGTCGAGGCTGTAGAGGCGGCCGCGGGCGTCGATGGCGATGAGGGCCTGGGTGTCGGTCTCTTCGCCGATGGGGCTGACTTCGGTGCCGAGGGCGCGGCCGAGGTCGCCGAGGGTGCGTGCGGTGTGGAGGCCGTACATGGGGTCGAGGTGGAGGGTGGCGGGGGCTATCTGGCGGCCGGGGCCCTGGGGGGTGATGTGGAGGCCGCCGAATTCGGCCCAGGCTTCGACGGCGGCGGGGAAGACGGCGTGCTGGTGTCCTGCGGGTGAGGTGTGGCGGCGCAGGACGTCGGCCCAGATCTCGGCCTGTTTGATGTCCCAGCGGCCGGGGCGCCAGCCGGCGGTGCGCAGGGCGGCGTCGACGGGTACGGGGAAGCGGGTGGAGTGGTCGGTGTGCATGGTGGTGGGCGCCCTCGGGTGCGGTGCGGTGCGGTGCGTTGCGGTGCGGTTGCGTCGGTGCGGCGGGGGTGTCAGCCGTCGGCCGCCGTGGGGTCCACGACGCGGACGCCGAAGTGGTCGGTGAGGGCGGTGCAGGAGCGGCAGGGGCGGGCGAAGGAGCCGTGCAGGGGGTCGCCGTCCTCGCGGATGCGGCGGGTGGTGAGTTTGGCGTGCTTGAGGGCTTTGCGGGCTTCGCCGTTGGTCATGGGTTTGCGGCGGGCGCGTTTGGAGCGGCCGGCGTCGGCGGTGGTGAGGTGCCGGGAGACGAGCAGGGCTTCGGCGCAGCGTCCGGTGAAGCGTTCGCGTTGGGCGCTGGGGAGGGCGTCGAGGAAGTCCTGGACGAGGGGGTGGAGGTCGGGTGGTTCTTCGCCGCGTTTGGGGGTGCTGGTGAGGGTGGTGCCGCGGACGGAGAGCGCGGCGGCGACGGTGGGCAGGATGCCGTCGCGGCGGTGGAGCAGGATGGGTGCGTCGGCGGGGACGCTGCTCCAGCCGACGCGGGGGTCGCCGCCGGGGGTGCCTGGGGTCCCCGGGGTGCGCGCGGTGGTGGCTGTGGTCGTGGAGTGAACGGTTCCGGCGCTTTCGGTGGATGTATCGGTGGTCCGTGACATGCTGGTTTGTGCCGTGTGCATGTGGTGTTTCCCTCCCCGTGCCCGCGGCGTCGGCCGCTGGTGCCACGCCCCCGCGTTGCGGGAACAGACTGCCAAATGGGGCGCGTGGTACGGAAGCTGGGTCGGTGCGACACGGCGGGGTTTCGTCTCTGGGTGACGGGCTCGTGGCGGGTGGTCACGGATCCGGCGGGCCGATGACCCGTGTCGTCCTTCCGCATAGGCTGTCGCCATTCGTGAACCTCGACAGTGCCGCAGGAGGGCAACCGCCATGACGACAGGTCGGCCAGGTCGGCTCGGGCAGCAGGCCGCGCCGCCGAACGCGGCCTACGCCGGGCAGGTCGTGCACTTCCCGGATCCGGTCCGTGCCGCGCGGCACCCCAGGGGCGTGCGGGTGGACGGTGAGGGCTATCCGGTCTTCTCGCCGTACGCGCGTGCGGCGGCGGAGATCGCGGAGCCGCCGGAGGGCTTCGGTGTGGACGAGCTGCGGCTCACGGACTACGTGTCGGCGAACGCGGCGCTCGCGGCGTCGGGCCATGAGCTGTGGGACACGATTCCGGCGGTGGCGACGCCGCACGGCTGGACCTGGCACCACGTGCCGGGTGGTCGCCGTCTTGAGCTGGTGCCGGTCGAGGTGAAGGCGTTGCTGCGGCATCACGGCGGCATCGCCACGTCGGCCGTGGACCACGGCAAGCGGGGGACGCGTCCGTTGCAGGAGACGCGTCCGGCGCACCTGGCGTTGCCGAAGGGGGCGCTGGCGGTCACGGAGGGCCAGGTCGCGGGGGTCGAGGAGGATCTGGGCTATCGGCTGCCGGGGGCGTATCGCTCCTTCTTGAAGGCGGCGGGCGGCTGTGCGCCGGTGGGGACGGCTCTGGACGCGGAGCTGGGTCTGCTGATCGACCAGCCGTTCTTCACGGTGCGTGACGAGGCGGCCGTGAACGACCTGGTGTACGTGAACAAGTGTCTGCGCGACCATCTGACCAAGGATTTCCTGGGGGTCGGTTTTGTGCAGGGCGGTCTGCTCGCGGTGAAGGTGAAGGGCGATCGGATCGGCTCGGTGTGGTTCTGCGCGTACGACGACGCGCGTGACGTGGATCCGTCCTGGGCGCCCGCGGAGCGGGTGCAGCGGCTGCTGTTGCCGTGCGGGGACGACTTCGACGCGTTCCTGTCCCGGCTCGCGGGCAGTCCGCCCGAGCTGGAGACCGTGGCGAACCTGATGGTGGACGGCGGCTTCGCGCGCGTCGTCCCGGTGGGGGAGTGAGCTCCGAGATGGTGACCTTCGCACAGGCGCAGGAGCGCGCCGAGGAGTGGATCAACGGTGAGGTGCCGGCGCCCGGGCACCGTGAGGTGCGGGTGCGGGAGTTCGACCTGGGCTTCGTGGTGTGGGCGGAGGACCGCGAGGGCGGTCCGCGTTCGGACGGTGGCGGTCAGCGTCTCGTCATCGCCCGGGACAGCGGTGAGGCCACGTTGTGGCCCGCGCTGCCGGTGGGTGAGGTGATCCGCCGGTACGAGGAGGAGTACGGGGTGCCGGACGCGCCGGAGCCCGCTGCCGCGCCCGCGGCGCCGGAGCGCATGGATCTGAACCAGACGTCGTTCCTGTTGAGTCCGCCGGAGTGGTTGCAGGAGGCGGCGGACAAGCTGGGGATTCCGGACCGGCGGTCGTCGTCGTCCGCTCCGGAGCCCGCGCCCGCGCCCGCGCCCGCGCCCGCGGCCGTGGCTTCGCCGGAGCCGGAGCCGGAGCCCGCGGCGACGTCGGCGGGGCCTGTTCCGGCGGCGCCGCAGGGTGGTGGCACGTCGTGGCCTGCCGCCGGTGGGTCCGCCGGGGCGTCGGTGGGTGTGTCCGGTTCCGGTGTGCCGTCGTCGGAGACGCCGTGGGCCGGTACGGACACGAACATCGGGGGGGATGACGACGACGTGGCGGTGCCGCTGCCCGCGACGGTGTTCTCGCCGCCGGTGAATCTGGACGGGGACGAGGAGGACGTGCCGCCGCCGAGCGTGTCGCCGGAGGCGAAGACCGCGCTGATGTCGGGCGGCAGTCAGCTCCCGAGGACGGCGGTCGCGCCCGCCCTGGACGACCCGGCACCCGGGGCGCCGGGCTCGGGGCCGCAGCTTCCGCCGCCGCCTGCGGGTGCCGCGGTGAGTGGGCCGCAGCTTCCGCCGCCGCCTGCGGGTGCCGCGGTGAGTGGCCCGCAGCTTCCGCCGCCGCCCGCGGGTTCGGCCGTGAGCGGCCCGGATCTGCCTCCGCCGCCCGCGGGTTCGGCCGTGAGCGGCCCGGATCTGCCGCCTCCGCCCGTCGGCTCGGCGGTGAGCGGCCCGCAGGTGCCGCCTCCGCCCGCCGGTCCGGCTGCCAGTGGTCCCCCGGTGCCGCCGCCGCCCTCTGGTCCGGGTGCCAGTGGCTCTCATGTGCCGCTTCCGACCGCGGGCGGGCCTGGTGCGCCGCTTCCGTCTGCCGGTGGGCCGGGTACGCCGCTTCCGCCGGTGGGCGGGGTTCCGGGGGGCCCTGGCACGCCGCCGCCCGCCGGGGTGGCTCCGAGTGGTCCGGGCCTGCCGCCGCCGCCCGCCGGTGCGACGCCGAGCGGCCCTGGTGTGCCGCCGCCGCCCGTCGGTGCGGCCGCGGGTGGTCCGGGTACGCCGCCCCCGCCCGGCCCTGAGGCGCCGCCCGCGGCCGAGGGCGGCGGCGCGCCGCAGCCCGGTGCGCCCGGTGGTGCCTATGTGGCGACGCAGCTCGTGTCGTCGCTCGGCCCCGAAGGTCCGCAGCCTCCCGGTGCGCCGCAGCCGCCTGCTCCCGGTGCCCCGCAGCCGCCTGCCGCTCCCGGTGTTCCGGGTGCGCCGCCCGGTGGGGTCCATCACGCGGCGACGATGCTGGCCGACCCGAGCCTGGGCGGTGGGCCGCAGCCTCCGGCTGCTCCTGGTGCCCCCGGCGCTCCTGGTGCGCCGCAGCCCCCGGGCCCGCCCGGTGTTCCGGGTGCGCCGCCCGGTGGGGTGCACCACGCGGCGACGATGCTGGCCGACCCGAGCCTCGGCGGGGCGCCCAAGCCTCCCGGTGCCCCGGGTGTTCCCGGTGCGCCGCAGCCTCCGGGCCCGCCCGGTGCTCCCGGTGCGCCGCAGCCGCCCGGCGCGCCCGGCGCCCCGGGTGCGCCCGGTGGCGGTGTCCACCACGCCGCCACCATGCTCGCGGGTCCCGCCGTCGGCGGTCCGGGTGCGCCCCCGCCGCCCGCGGCCCCGGGTGCGCCCGGCATGCCGCCGCCCGCCCCGGGCATGGTGCCGCCGGGGCCCGGTATGCCGCCGCCCGGTGCCGGGCAGCCGTACGGCTATCCGCAGCCGCCCGTGGGGCAGCCCACGGTGGGCCCCGGCTATCAGGCGGTGCTGCGGTACCGCGCCCCGGACGGGTCCGAGCAGCAGGTGATCCGGCGGTCGGCGCCGGGCACCCCGCATCCGGAGTGGCAGATCTTCCACGAGCTGCGGGGCATGAACATCCCGGCGGACCAGGTCCTGGAGCTGCACACGGAGCTGGAGTCGTGCGAGCTGCCGGGCGCGTACTGCGCGCGCATGATCCGCGAGACGTGGCCGCAGGCGCGCATCACCTCGATCGCGCCGTACGGCAGGGACCACGCGTCGCGGCAGCAGGGCATGCAGCAACTGCTCGCGCACCAGGGCGAGTTGCACCAGGTCGCGGACGGTCCGGCGCGTCCGGCGCCGGTGCGGGCGCCGCTGCCGCCGGTGGCGCCGACGCCGCCGGTGCCGCCGGAGGCCGTGGCGCAGGAGCTGGCGGGTGCGTTCGGGCCCGGGGTGTTCCGGTTCGACCAGCGGGCGGTGTCCCGGCAGGGCGTGCCGGACGTCGTGGCGCACACGCTCGTCGTGGCGGGGCTTCCGCTCGACTTCGGTCCGTTCTTCTGGGCGCAGGCCCAGCCGGGGCGGCCGGTGCCGACGCTCGCGGAGCTGGCGCAGGAGCGGGGGGTGGCGCCCGCGTCGGACGCGGGTTCGTACCTGGTGATGGGCAGCGACTTCGGCCGGGCCGTCTGTGTCCAGTACGGCACGGCGCACATCGTCGCGGTGCCGGTGGAGGCGGGTCCTGGCGGGGCTCCGGTGCCGCCGCAGTTCGTGAACACGGGGCTGCCGGAGTTCGTGCGCTGTCTGGCGCTGCTCGGCCGCATGTGGCGGCTGCGCTACGGCCTCAACCAGGAGCAGGCGGGTCGCTGGACCGTCGACTTCCAGTCGCAGCTCGCCGCGCTCGACCCGGCGGCGCTGTCGTCGCCGGAGAGCTGGTGGTCGGTGCTCCTGGAGCAGATGTGGGACGGCCTGCTGTAGTCCGTACGCGGTGTGCGACCGGGGCGCTCGACCTGTACGACGGGTCGGGCGCCCCGGCGCTGCGCCCCCGGTCGGCGGCCGAACGGCTCTTCGACGTACGGCGGAACGGCACCCCGATTCCGACTTCTGGTCCCAATTGGCGCATCCTTGACCGGGTGGCGCTGACGGAGTGTCGTGTTATGACCACTTCCGCTTGATCCATCAAGATGTGCGCCAATCGCGTTGTACGCGGGTGGCGCGGCGGAGAGAGTCAGCGCGACGGTGAGAGTCCGTGTGGGCGAAAGAGGGGAACCAGGATGAGCGGCAGCGGTGCGTCACCTCATGGCTTCGTCACCGGCCGCGGCCGCGGCTACCGTCCCGAGCAGGTGGACGCGTACGCCGACGCGCTGTCCCGGGACCGGGACGCCGCGTGGGAGCGGGCCGCCCGCCTCACCGTCCTCGCCCGGGACATGGGCGAGGAGGCGGCGCGGCTGCGCGAGGCCGTCGCGCGCCTCGCCCCGCAGACGTACGACGAACTCGGCCGGCGCGCCCAGTACCTGCTCGCGCTGAGCGAGGAGGAGGCCGCGGCCGTGCGGGACGCCGCGGCGGCGGACACCTACGAGCTCGGGCAGGCCGTCGCGGCCGCCGTCACCGAGCTGCGCGGGGCCGCGCGGGCGTACGCCGATTCGGTGCGGGGCGAGGCCGAGGAGCGGGCCAGGCAGCGGCTGCTCGCCGCGCGGGCCGCCGAGGACGAGCTGCGGGCCGCGGCGCGCCGCGACGCGAAGGAGTGGCGCGGGGAGGCGCTCGCCGCGCTGCGGGAGATGCGCCGGCGCACGAGCGGGCTCCTGGCGGAGCAGGAGAAGGAGCACGCCGAGCGCTGGGAGGCCACGGAGCGGGAGATCGCCGAGCGGGAGGCCGTCGCCGACGCCCGCGAGGCGGCCCTGGTCGCCGCGGCCGAGGCGCGTCTCACCGAGGCGCGGCGGGCCTGCGCCGAGGCGGAGGAGGCCGCCCGGCACCGCGAGGAGGACGCGGCCGCGCGCGCCGCCGAGCTGATCGCGGGGGCCCGGGTGCGGGAGGAGCGGGTCGGGCGGGAGACGGAGCGGCTGCTGCGCGAGCACGGCGAGCGCCGGGACGAGGTGCGGGCGCACATGGACCACGTCCGCAACAGCCTGGCCTCGCTGACCGGCCGGGGCTACGGCGACGTCCCCGGCCAGAGCCCGGGGGACGCCTCCTGAGGGCGGGGCCCGGCCAGGAGGTGGGCTTCGACGGCCTCGTAGCGTGCCCGCGCCGCGCGCCGGGTGGGGCGGCGGCTGAGGACCGTACCGAGCCAGCCGAGCAGGAAGCCCAGCGGGATCGAGACGACGCCCGTCGTGGTGAAGGGGAACCAGGCGAAGTCGTGCTCGGGGAACGCCGCGCCGGGTGAGCCGGACACCAGGTTCGTACCGGTCATGAGCACGATGCAGCCGACCGTGCCGCCGATGAGGGTCGACAGGAGTCCGGCCCGGGTGAAGCGCCGCCAGAACAGGGCGTAGCCGAGCGCGGGTGCGAGCGCGGACGCGCCGAGGCAGAACGACAGGGTGACCAGCGGCTGGAGGCTGCGGTCCCGGACGAGGACCGCGAGGCTGATGGCGCCCGCGCCCACGGCGAGCGCGCAGCCCCGGGCGAGCGCCAGCTCGTGGCGCGGGGAGAGGTCGGGGCGGCAGGCGGCGAAGACGTCGTGGGCGAGGGAGTTGGCGCAGGCGAGGATCATTCCGGCCACGGACGCGAGCAGCGTCAGGAAGATCGCGGTGGTGACGGTCGTGAAGAGGAGCGTCTCGGCGGTGGAGGTGTCCGCGCCGAGCACCGCGCGGGAGCCGAGCAGATAGGCCGTGTTGCCCTGCGGGTCGTGCCCGGCGATCGCCGCGCGGCCGAGCATGGCCGTGGCGCCGAAGCCGATGACGGTGATGACGAGGACGAAGAGGGCCACGCACGCCACGGCCCAGGACAGCGAGCGCCGTATCTCGGGCGCGGTGCGCGCGGTGTACATGCGCATGGTGACGTGCGGCAGGCAGGCGCCGCCGAGGACCACGGTGAGCTCCGAGCTGATCATGTCGAGGCGGGGCGCGGGGCTGTCCTCGAACTGCAGTCCCGACTCCAGGAAGGCCGGGCCGAGGCCGCTGCCGGCGCGGGCGGCGGCGAGCAGGGCGCCGGGGTCCCAGTCGTAGCGGCGCAGGATGAGGGCGGCGACGGCGACGCCGGAGCCGAGCAGGATGACGACCTTGAGGATCTGGATGAGGGCGGTGCCCTTCATGCCGCCGATCGCCGCGTAGCTGATCATGAGGGCGCCGAGCGTGATCACGCAGCCGGTCTTCAGGCCGGGGCCGGTGAAGCCGAGGATGAAGGCGAGCAGGTCGCCCGCGCCCGCGAGCTGGACCAGCATGAGGGGGAGCAGCGCGGCGAGGGTCGCGGCGCTCGCGGTGACCCGGACGAGGCGGCCGGGCTGGCGGCGGGCGAGGACGTCGCCCATGGTGAACCGTCCGGCGTTCCGCAGGGGTTCGGCGAGCAGGAACATCAGCAGCATCAGGGAGAGCGCGGTGCTCAGGGCGAGGACGACGCCGTCGTGGCCGAGGAGCGCGATGATGCCGGTGGTGCCGAGGACGGTGGCGGCGGAGATGTAGTCGCCCGCGATGGCGAGGCCGTTGCGCAGCGGGGTGAGGCGGCCGTAGCCGGTGTAGAACTCGCCGAGGTCGTCGCGGTCGGGGCCGGTCATCACGCACAGCAGCAGCGTGAGCGTGACGACGGCGGTGAAGGCGACGAGGGAGGTGCCCTGGGTGGTGTCAGGCACGGCTCGCCTCCCGTTCGAGGTGGGTGCGCAGCCGGGCGGCGAGCCGGTCCAGGCGGCGCCGGGCGGTGATCTCGTACACCACGGTGGCCAGGCACATCACGGGCAGCTGGAGGAGCCCGGCGAGGAGCCCGGTGGTGAGGCCGCCGGTGACCGGGCCGGTCATGAGGGCGGGGGCGAAGGCGGACAGGAGGAGGAAGAGCGTGAAGCAGCCGAGGGCGGTGAGGGTGGCGACGCGGCGCTGCCGCCGGTAGGCGCCGCGCAGCTGGCGCAGGTCGCCGCGGTGCCCGGGGGCGGGGCCCCGGCGCGGACACGGGGTCGCGGGCTGCGGGGCGGGGGCGGGGGGCTGCCAGGGGTAGGTGAGGTGCGACGGGGGCTGTGGGGGCGGTGAGGCGGTGGGGGTGTACGGGGTCTGTGGGCTGGTGGGGTCGTACGAGGCGGCGTACGGGTCCTGTGGGTCGGGGGCACCGTACGGAGGGTGGGGGGACGAGTCTGGGGGGAGGTGGGGCATCCCGGTCTCCTTGCGTCTCCTTGCGCGGCTTCGGTCCGGTGCGGACCGCGGACGCGGGCCGGTGGGGGGCCGCGCGTCGGGTCCGGCAGGGGACCGCGGGTGCGGTCCGGTGCGGACCGCGAGGGAGCGAGGGCCGAGAACGTTACTGGCAGGTAGTGGAGGCGCGTGGGCTTTTCCCCATACTGATCAGTCGGTATGGGGCTTCTCGGGGCGCGTACGAGTCAACTGCGCCTCCTGGGGCGCCTGTTGCGCCCCGGCTTCGGCGGCGGGCTCCGCGCCCGCCTCGTCGGCTTCCGGCGCCTCGGCGTTCGCCCCCTCGACGTTCGTCCCCTCGGCGTCCGGCTCCTGGATGACGGGGAACCGCCGGGGCGCGAGCAGCAGCAGGACGAGCAGGCACAGCACCGCCGCGCAGGCCGCGCCCACGTACACGGCGTCCACGGCCGCGTCGACGGCCCGGCGCAGCCGCTCCGGGTCGGCGACGGAGCCCGGGTCGTCGAGGGACTTCGCGACCGCGTCGAGCGAGCCCGCGCCGCCGAGCCTGGAGCTGAGGACGCCGTTGGCGATCGCCCCGAAGACGGCCGCGCCCATGGTCTGGCCGATCTGGCGGCAGAAGAGGACGGACGCGGTGGTCGTGCCGCGCTCCGCCCAGCCGACGGTCGACTGGACGCCGACGATCAGGGGGAGCTGGAAGAGCCCGAGCGCGGCGCCGAGCAGCAGCATCAGGAGCGCGGGCTGCCAGGCCGCGCCGGGGTAGGGGAGCAGCGGGAAGGCGAACAGGACGCAGGCGGCGGCGCTGATCCCGGTCATCGCGCTGTTGCGGAAGCCGATGCGCCGGTAGACGTGCTGGCTCAGGGCGGCCGACACGGGCCAGCTCAGGGTCATGATGGACAGGACGAAACCGGCGGCCGTCGGGGCGAGTTGGAGCACCGACTGCGCGTAGGTGGGCAGGAACACGGTGGGCGCGACCATCAGCAGGCCGAGCGAGCCGAGCGCCAGGTTCACGGCGGCGATGGGGCGGCGCCGCCACACCCAGCCCGGAATGATCGGGTCCGCGGCGCGTCGCTCGATGACCACGACCGCGCCGACGCACGCGAGTCCCGCCGCGAACAGCGCGAGCGAGGGCGGCGACAGCCAGTCCCAGGCGACGCCGCCCTGGACGAGCGCGGTGAGCAGCGCCCCGCCCGCGGCGAACACGGCGAGCGCCCCGGGCCAGTCGACGCGGTGCCGCTCGCCCGGCGGGCGTACCGGCTCGTGCAGGTGGCGGACGATCAGCCAGAGCGCGAACGCGCCGACGGGCAGGTTGATCAGGAAGATCCAGCGCCAGTCCGCGCAGGCGGTGAGCAGGCCGCCGACCGCGGGGCCCGCGACGGCGGACACGGCCCACACGGTCGAGAGCCTGGCCTGGATGCGGGGGCGCTCCTTGAGCGGGTACAGATCGGCGGCGACGGTCTGCACGGTGCCCTGGAGGGCGCCGCCGCCCAGGCCCTGGAGGACGCGGAAGGCGATCAGGGAGCCCATGTCCCAGGCGAGCGCGCACAGCACCGAGCCGGCGAGGAACAGGGCGCAGCCCACGATCAGGACGGGCTTGCGGCCGAAGGTGTCGGACAGCTTCCCGTAGACGGGCAGCGTGACCGTCGCGGCGAGCAGATAGCCGGAGAACAGCCAGGAGAAGACGGAGAAGCCGCCGAGGGAGCCGACGATCTGCGGTACGGCCGTGGAGACGATGGTGGCGTCCAGGGCGGCGAGCGCCATGACGAGCATGAGCGCGGCGACGACGGCGCCGCGCCGGTCCGAGCGCCGCGCCCGCGCTGTCGCCATGGCCAAAGTCCTTTCCCCCTGCACCGGTTGCCCCGGTCACCTTCTCACTGTTGGCGCGCTCCAGGGAGGGGGTGGAGAGCTTCTCCCCTGGTAGGGCGGTTGCTTGGTCAACAAGGGGGTGGAGCGACCCTGAGAAGCGCTCCACCGCCGGGTGGAGAACCCCTAGGGGGACCTCCGTACTAGGGACAGGGGGACGTTGGTACCGACGGAGGACGAGAAGGCGCGGGCCCGTCCTTAGATTTGCTTTACGCCGCAGGGCACGGGGGCGAAGCCGCCGGGCACGGCACGGGGCGAAGGCGCCGGGCACGGGCCGGGCCGCCGGGAGCGGCACGCGGCACGGGGCGTGGGGCCGGTAACGGGGGTCCGGCTCCGCGCCCTGCGACGAACCACAGCGCGGGGGGTGGGGTTTTCCCCAGGAAAAGACTGCGCTGGGCACCAGGGCGCCGGAGTACCCCGGCGATCCACACTGATCCACGTGGGCGCGCCGACACGCGTTCACCTCGTCACCGACATAGGAGACTTACCGTGACAACGGCTGTATCCACTCCCAGGCACGGGGGAACTGGCGGGCGTACGGCCGTCGCGGCGCGGGCACGCCAGGTCGTCAAGGCGTACGGCTCCGGAGAGACCCGGGTCGTCGCCCTCGACCACATCGACGTGGACATCGCCCGCGGCCAGTTCACCGCGATCATGGGCCCCTCGGGGTCCGGCAAGTCCACGCTGATGCACTGCCTCGCGGGCCTCGACACGGTCAGCAGCGGGCAGATCTACCTCGACGAGACCGAGATCACCGGCCTGAAGGACAAGAAGCTCACCCAGCTGCGCCGCGACCGCGTCGGCTTCATCTTCCAGGCGTTCAACCTCCTGCCGACGCTGAACGCCCTGGAGAACATCACGCTGCCGATGGACATAGCCGGCCGCAAGCCCGACAAGGGCTGGCTCGACCAGGTCGTCCAGACCGTCGGTCTCGCCGGGCGCCTCAAGCACCGGCCCACCGAGCTCTCCGGCGGTCAGCAGCAGCGCGTCGCCGTGGCCCGTGCCCTGGCCTCCCGGCCCGAGATCATCTTCGGTGACGAGCCGACCGGAAACCTCGACTCCCGCGCGGGCGCCGAAGTCCTCGGCTTCCTGCGCACGTCGGTGACGCAGCTCGGCCAGACCATCGTCATGGTCACCCACGACCCGGTCGCCGCGTCGTACGCGGACCGCGTGCTGTATCTGGCCGACGGCCGCATCGTCGACGAGATGTACAGCCCCACCGCCGAGCAGGTCCTGGACCGCATGAAGCACTTCGACGCCCGGGGGCGCACGTCATGACCGTCCTGAAGACCTCGATGCGCAACTTCTTCGCGCACAAGGGACGCATGGCGCTCTCCGCGGTCGCCGTGGTCCTCTCGGTGGCCTTCGTGTGCGGCACCCTGGTGTTCTCCGACACGATGTCCACCACCTTCGACAAGCTCTTCGCGGCCACGTCCTCCGACGTCACCCTCACCCCGAAGGACGCGCCGGACGCGGGCGACGAGGGCCCGCGCACCGGCAAGCCCGAGACCCTGCCCGCCGCCACGGTCGCCCAGGTGAAGAAGGCCGACGGCGTGAAGTCCGCCGAGGGCGCGATCAGCAGCGACAGCGTCACCGTCGTCAACTCCAAGAACAAGGACATCGGCCCCTCCAGCGGCGCCCCCACCCTCGCGGGCAACTGGACGAAGAACGACCTGCGGTCCATGGAGATCACCTCCGGCCACTCCCCGCGCGGCCCCACCGAGGTGATGCTGGACGCCGACACCGCCGACAAGAAGAACCTCAAGATCGGTGACGAGCTGCGCACCATCGCCGCCACCGGCAGCTTCACCGCGAAGATCTCCGGCATCGCCACCTTCAAGGTGACCAACCCCGGCGCCACCGTGGTCTACTTCGACACCGCCACCGCCCAGCGCGAACTGCTCGGTGCCACCGGCCGGTTCACCCACGTCAACGTCACCGCAGCGAGCGGTGTGAGCGACAGCCTGCTCAAGGCGAACGTGGCGAAGACCCTCGGCGCCGACGCCGCCGCGTACAAGATCAAGACGCAGAAGGAGAGCGCCGACGCCAACCGCAAGTCCGTCGGCGGCTTCCTGGACGTCATGAAGTACGCGATGCTCGGCTTCGCCGGGATCGCCTTCCTCGTCGGCATCTTCCTGATCATCAACACCTTCTCCATGCTGGTCGCCCAGCGCACCCGCGAGATCGGCCTGATGCGGGCCATCGGCTCCAGCCGCAAGCAGGTCAACCGCTCGGTGCTCGTCGAGGCCCTGCTGCTCGGCGTCGTCGGCTCCGTCCTCGGCATCGGCGCGGGCATCGGCCTCGCGGTCGGCCTGATGAAGCTGATGTCGGGCATCGGCATGGAGCTGTCCACCGAGGACCTCACCATCTCGGTGACGACCCCGGTGGTGGGCCTGCTCCTCGGCATCATCGTCACCGTCCTCGCCGCGTACCTCCCGGCCCGCCGCGCGGGCAAGGTCTCCCCGATGGCCGCCCTGCGCGACGCGGGCACCCCGGCCGACGGCAGGTCCGGATCCGTCCGCGCCGTCCTCGGCCTGGTCCTCACCGGCGCCGGAGTCTTCGGCCTCTACGCCGCGGCGGCGGCCGACAAGGCGAAGGAGGGCTCCCTCTTCCTCGGCCTCGGCGTCGTCCTCACCCTCATCGGCTTCGTCGTCATCGGCCCGGTCCTCGCGTCCTTCGTGGTCCGTGCGATCAGCGCGGTCCTGCTGCGGATGTTCGGCCCCGTCGGCCGCATGGCCGAGCGCAACGCCCTGCGCAACCCCCGCCGCACCGGCGCCACCGGCGCCGCCCTGATGATCGGCCTGGCCCTGGTGGCCTGCCTGTCGGTGGTCGGCACGTCGATGGTCGCCTCCGCCACGGACGAGCTGGACAAGTCGGTCGGCGCGGACTTCATCATCCAGGGCAGGCAGCCGGTCAGCCACCAGGTGGAGCAGCGCCTCAAGGACACCCCGTACGTCGCCCACACCACCCGCTACAAGGAGGTCAAGGCCGACATCACCACCCCCGACGGCAAGACCGACAAGGGCGTCGACCTCAGCGCGAACGACCGCACCTATGTGCAGGACCTGCGCCGCGAGACCACCGCGGGCGACATGTCCGCCGCCTACGGGGCGAACGCCATGTCGGTGGGCGAGGGCTTCGCCAAGGACCACCACCTGAAGGTGGGCGACAAGCTCAAGGTCGCGTTCGACGACGGCCGGACCGGAGAGCTGAAGCTCGCGGCGATCACCGAGGAGGAGGGCACCCTCGACCGGGGCGCGATGTATCTGAACATCACCACCGTCGAGCGGTACGTCGCCCCCGACCGGATGCCGCTGAGCGGCACCGTCTTCGCCAAGGCGGTCGACGGCAAGCAGGACGAGGCCTACGCGGCGCTCAAGAAGACCCTCTCGACGGACCCCCAGCTCAAGGTCCAGGACCAGACCGACTTCAAGCAGACCTTGAAGGACCAGGTCGGCCAGCTCCTGAACATCGTCTACGGCCTCCTCGGCCTCGCGATCATCGTGGCCATCCTGGGCGTGGTGAACACCCTGGCCCTCTCCGTGGTGGAGCGCACCCGCGAGATCGGCCTGATGCGGGCCATCGGCCTCTCCCGCCGTCAGCTGCGCCGCATGATCCGCATGGAGTCGGTGGTCATCGCCCTCTTCGGCGCCCTCCTCGGCCTCGGCCTGGGCATGGGCTGGGGCGCGACCGCCCAGAAGCTCCTCGCCCTGGAGGGCCTGAAGGTCCTGGAGATCCCCTGGCCGACGATCATCGCGGTCTTCGTGGGCTCCGCCTTCGTGGGCCTCTTCGCCGCCCTGGTCCCGGCGTTCCGGGCGGGCCGGATGAACGTACTGAACGCGATCGCGACGGAGTAGCGCCACCCGCGAGCGACACCCACGGTGCCCCGGCCCGCACGGCCGGGGCACTGTGGTGTGCGCCACGGTAAGCGCTCTTCTCCGATTTTCCCTTTGCGGGCGCCGGGTGATGGGCTAATTTACTCCCGGCCGAGCACGCCACCCGGAACTGTCCGGGCGGCGGGGCATCGGCGTAAACGGGGAACAACGGGGACAACGGGGAATGGAGAAAAGTGAATAAAGCGTGTATCTCTCTTGGAGGTGCCCTGCTGGCCGGTGCGGTCGTCGCCACCTCGGCGCTGCCCGCCGTCGCGCACACGGAACCGAAGGCTCCGGCCTCGGTCTCGGACGCCGCGAAGGCGGACGCCTCGGCCACCGCGCTGCCCATGGTCGGCGCGGCCTACCGGCTGCAGAAGCTCAAGGCCCTGACGAGCAAGGGCGACGCCTCGCGTGACGAGTGGTTCAAGTACCTGGGTCTCTACCGGCAGGGTTCGAACTACTTCCGGTTCAATTGGGACACCGACTACTGCTCGGGCCCCGCGACCGAGAAGCAGCCCGGTGGATACGATTTCACCTTCTCCTGCTACCGGCATGATTTCGGCTACCGGAACTACAAGAAGTACGCCGGTGAGTACAATTTCAAGAAGTATCACCGCAAGCGTATTGACGACGTCTTTCTTCAGGATATGCAGAAGCAGTGCGGCAGGAAGTTCTGGGCCGACCCGCTCACGCCCGCCCTGCGCAAGAAGATGAAGGACGCGTGCAACAAGACGGCGAAGACGTACTACAACGCCGTCCGCACCGCCGGGCACCTCTAGAACACCGCCCGAGCACCACGCCCCGGGGCTCGCCGGGGCGTGGGCTCCGGCCGGGCGTCGTACGCTGGAGGCCCCCCGGCCCGTGCGACGTGTCGGGTGGTTCGCGTTGCCCACGCCCCCCGGACGGGATGCCCCTTCATGACCCTGCACGGACTGCTGGACGCCGTCGTCAAGGACGCGGCCCTCACCGAAGCGGTGAAGGCGGCCGCAGACGGCAACCGGCACCACATCGACCTCGTCGGCCCCCCGGCCGCCCGGCCCTTCGCCGTGGCCGCCCTCGCGCGCGAGACACGGCGGACCGTGCTCGCCGTGACGGCGACCGGCCGCGAGGCCGAGGACCTGGCCGCGGCGCTGCGCACGATCCTGCCGCCGGAAGGCGTGGCCGAGTACCCCTCGTGGGAGACGCTGCCGCACGAGCGGCTGAGCCCGCGCAGCGACACCGTGGGCCGCCGCCTGGCCGTCCTGCGCCGCCTCGCGCACCCGAGCACCGACGGCGCCGACCCCGAGACGGGCCCCGTGAGCGTGATCGTGGCGCCCGTGCGCTCCGTGCTCCAGCCCCAGGTCAAGGGGTTGGGCGACCTGGAGCCCGTGGCCCTGCGCACCGGGCGTTCGGCCGACCTCAACGACGTGGTCGACGCGCTCGGCGCCGCCGCGTACTCCCGTGTGGAGCTGGTGGAGAAGCGCGGCGAGTTCGCCGTGCGCGGCGGCATCCTCGACGTCTTCCCGCCCACCGAGGAGCACCCCCTGCGGGTGGAGTTCTGGGGCGACGACGTGGAGGAGATCCGCTACTTCAAGGTCGCCGACCAGCGGTCCCTGGAGGTGGCCGAGCACGGCCTGTGGGCGCCGCCGTGCCGGGAGCTGCTGCTCACCGACGACGTGCGCGCCCGCGCCCGGGAGCTCGCCGAGGCCCATCCCGAGCTGGGCGAACTGCTCGGCAAGATCGCCGAGGGCATCGCCGTCGAGGGCATGGAGTCCCTCGCCCCGGTGCTCGTGGACGACATGGAGCTGCTGCTCGACGTGCTGCCCGAGGGCGCGATGGCCGTCGTGTGCGACCCGGAGCGGGTGCGGACACGGGCCGCCGACCTGGTGGCGACGAGCCAGGAGTTCCTCCAGGCCAGCTGGGCGGCCACGGCCGGCGGCGGCGAGGCCCCCATCGACGTGGGCGCGGCCTCGCTGTGGGGCATCGCGGACGTCCGCGACCGGGCCAGGGAGCTCGGCATGATGTGGTGGTCGGTGAGCCCGTTCGCGGCCGACCTCGACGCGGACGACGACACGCTCACGCTCGGCATGCACGCCCCGGAGACCTACCGCGGGGACACGGCGAAGGCGCTGGCCGACACCAAGGGCTGGCTGGCCGACGGCTGGCGGACGGTGTACGTCACGGAGGGCCACGGCCCGGCCGCCCGCACCGTGGAGGTGCTCGGCGGCGAGGGCATCGCGGCCCGCCTGGACGCGGACCTCGCCGAGCTCACCCCGTCCGTGGTGCACGTGGCCTGCGGCTCCATCGACTACGGCTTCGTCGACCCGCGGCTGCGGCTCGCCGTCCTGACGGAGACCGACCTCACCGGCCAGAAGGCCGCGGGCAAGGACGGGCAGCGCATGCCCGCCCGCCGCCGCAAGACCATCGACCCGCTCACCCTGGAGCCGGGCGACTACATCGTCCACGAGCAGCACGGCGTGGGCCGCTACATCGAGATGGTGCAGCGCACCGTGCAGGGCGCGACCCGCGAGTACCTGGTCGTGGAGTACGCCCCGGCCAAGCGCGGCCAGCCCGGCGACCGCCTGTACATCCCGACGGACCAGCTGGAGCAGATCACCAAGTACGTGGGCGGCGAGGCCCCCACGCTGCACCGGCTCGGCGGCGCCGACTGGACCAAGACCAAGGCCCGCGCGAAGAAGGCGGTCAAGGAGATCGCCGCGGACCTGATCAAGCTGTACTCGGCGCGGATGGCGGCCCCCGGTCACACCTTCGGCCCCGACACGCCCTGGCAGCGCGAGCTGGAGGACGCGTTCCCGTACGCGGAGACGCCCGACCAGCTCACGACGATCGCCGAGGTCAAGGAGGACATGGAGAAGTCGGTCCCGATGGACCGGCTGATCTGCGGCGACGTCGGCTACGGCAAGACGGAGATCGCGGTGCGCGCCGCGTTCAAGGCCGTCCAGGACGGCAAGCAGGTCGCGGTCCTCGTGCCCACGACGCTGCTCGTGCAGCAGCACTTCGGCACGTTCACCGAGCGCTACGGCCAGTTCCCCGTCAAGGTACGGGCGCTCAGCCGCTTCCAGACCGACACCGAGTCGAAGGCGACCCTGGAGGGGCTGCGCGACGGCTCGGTCGACATCGTCATCGGCACGCACCGGCTCTTCTCCTCCGAGACGAAGTTCAAGGACCTGGGCCTGGTCATCGTCGACGAGGAGCAGCGCTTCGGCGTCGAGCACAAGGAGCAGCTGAAGAAGCTGCGCGCCAACGTGGACGTGCTGACGATGTCGGCCACGCCCATCCCCCGTACGCTGGAGATGGCCGTCACCGGCATCCGCGAGATGTCGACGATCACGACGCCGCCCGAGGAGCGCCACCCGGTGCTCACCTTCGTGGGGCCGTACGAGGAGAAGCAGATCGGCGCGGCCGTCCGCCGTGAACTGCTGCGCGAGGGCCAGGTCTTCTACATCCACAACCGGGTGGAGTCCATCGACCGGGCCGCCGCCCGGCTGCGCGAGATCGTGCCGGAGGCGCGGATCGCCACCGCCCACGGCCAGATGTCCGAGCAGGCCCTGGAGCAGGTCGTGGTGGACTTCTGGGAGAAGAAATTCGACGTACTCGTGTCCACGACGATCGTCGAGTCCGGCATCGACATCTCCAACGCCAACACCCTGATCGTGGAGCGCGGCGACAACTTCGGCCTGAGCCAGCTGCACCAGCTGCGCGGCCGCGTCGGCCGCGGCCGCGAGCGCGGCTACGCGTACTTCCTGTACCCGCCGGAGAAGCCGCTCACGGAGACCGCGCACGAGCGGCTCGCGACGATCGCCCAGCACACGGAGATGGGCGCGGGCATGTACGTGGCGATGAAGGACCTGGAGATCCGCGGCGCGGGCAATCTGCTCGGCGGCGAGCAGTCCGGGCACATCGCGGGCGTCGGCTTCGACCTGTACGTGCGCATGGTGGGCGAGGCCGTCGCGGACTACCGCAAGTCCCTGGAGGGCGGTGGCGCCGAGGAGGAGCCGCCCCTTGAGGTGAAGATCGAGCTGCCGGTCGACGCGCACGTCCCGCACGACTACGCGCCCGGCGAGCGGCTGCGCCTGCAGGCCTACCGCGCGATCGCCTCCGCCAACTCCGAGGAGGACGTCAAGGCCGTCCGCGAGGAGCTCACCGACCGCTACGGCAAGCTGCCGGAGCCGGTCGAGAACCTGCTGCTCGTGGCGGGCCTGCGGATGCTGGCCCGCGCCTGCGGAGTGGGCGAGATCGTGCTCCAGGGCACGAACATCCGCTTCGCTCCGGTGGAGCTGAGGGAGTCCCAGGAGCTGCGCCTGAAGCGGCTCTACCCCGGCTCGGTCATCAAGGGGGCCGCGCACCAGGTGCTCGTGCCCCGGCCGAAGACCGCGAAGGTCGGCGGCAAGCCGCTGGTCGGGCGGGAACTGCTCGGCTGGGTGGGGGAGTTCCTGGCCTCGGTCCTCGGGTCGTAGCCGGGCGGCGCGCACGCCTCGGGCGGGTGGCGGCGCGCGTGCTCCCGGCGCGTTGCGGCGTGCGCGCTCAGGGCGTGCACGCCGCCGCGATGGAGAGGCTGTTCTCGTACAGGTGGTGCCGGGTGATCCGGCCGCCCTCGACGGTCAGGCGCAGCGCGAACGGGCCCTCGAAGGACTTCCCGGTGGCGCGTACGGTGCCCGACAGATGGCCCATGATCACGGCGTCCTGCCCGCTCACCAGGTAGGTGTCGACGCTGGCCCGCGCGTCCTCGGCGACCGTGTGACTCGCCAACTCCTCGCCCTGGGCGGCGCATTCGGCGGCGGTGGAGCGCGGGCGTATCCACGGCACGACCGGGTTCTCGGCGAGCAGCCAGTCGACGTCGTCGGCGAAGATCTCGGTGAGGCGCGCGGTGTCGTTCGCGAGGCGCGCGGCGAAGAAGGCGTCGACGGTGGCGCGGGTGGCGTCCTCGACCGTGCGGGCTTCCGTGACCATGGGGACTCCCTCGTTTGACGTGATCGTCCCTTGAGACTGCCAGGGCGCGCGGCGGCGCGCGATTACCTCCGAGGTAGCGCCCCGAAGGGGCGCGGGGAACTGCGCGACCAGCCACCACGAACCCGCAGGTTGCGGACGGCCCAACCCGGCAATGCAAGTACGGTGGGGACCGTTCCATGGGAGGGAAATTCGTGAGGTTCGGAGTCACGGGGCGGCGCGCGGCCGCTCACGCCGTCGTACTGGTGGTCGCCCTCGGCGGCCTGGCCGCCTGCGACAAGGACGAGAAGGACGGGGCCGGGAAGGGCGGCGCGCCCGGTGGCCGCGCGGGCTCCGCGCTCGCCGCCGTGGACTCACTGACCGTCAAGGGCCGCGCCCCCAAGACCGGTTACGAGCGCGCGCGCTTCGGCAGCGCCTGGGCCGACACCGACTCCAACGGCTGCGGCACCCGCGACGACATACTCAAGCGGGACCTGAAGGACGTGAAGTTCCGGGGCGGCGACTGCGTGGTCACCGCGGGGAAGCTCGCGCCCGACCCGTACACCGGCAAGGACGTGACGTTCACGCGCGGCCGCAGCCGCGTCGACATCGACCACGTCGTGGCGCTCTCCGACGCCTGGCAGAAGGGCGCCCAGCGCTGGGACGCGAGCAAGCGCATCGCCCTTGCCAACGACCCCCTGAACCTGCTCGCCGTCGACGCGGGCCCCAACCGCGGCAAGGGCGACGGCGACACCGCGACGTGGCTGCCGCCGGACAAGGGCTTCCGCTGCACCTATGTGGCCCGGCAGGTGGCCGTGAAGAAGAAGTACGAGCTGTCGGTGACGGGCGCCGAGCGCGACGCGATGCGCAAGGTCCTGTCGGGCTGCCCGCGGGAGAAGCTCCCCGGCGGCGGCAGCCCGACCCGGGCCCCGGAGCGCTTCCGGGCGCGGTGACGCGCGGACATTCGGCGGTGGCGCGCGGACATCCGGCGGTGGTGCGCGGATATTCGGTGGGCGGGCCGGGCCCGCGCGGCTAGCGTGCTGCGCGTGGACCTGACGATCACCACCCTCGCCGAGCGACCCGGTCTGGCCGGGCCGATGTGGGCCATGGACGACTCCTGGGCCGAGTTCGTGGGCCACGACCTGGTCGCCCGGTCGCACATGGGCCTGATCCCCGAGGCGTTCCCGGAGTACGTCCTGCTGGCCACGGACGGTCAGGAGCGGGTGGTGGCACGGGCGTTCAGCGTGCCGTTCGCGCTGCGCTCCGAGGAGCGGGGCGGCGACCGCGCCGAGCTGCCGGACGGGGGCTGGGACCAGGTCCTGGTCTGGGCGTTCGACGACCGGCACGGCGGTGAGAAGGCGGACACGGTCAGCGCGATCGAGGTCGCCGTCGACCCCGCGTGCCAAGGGCACGGCCTCTCCGGCCGGATGCTGGCCGCGATGCGCGAGAACGCGCGCGCCCGCGGCTTCGCGGAGGTCGTCGCGCCGGTGCGGCCCAACGCCAAGCACCAGGAGCCCGCGACCCCGATCGAGGAGTACGCGCGGCGCACCCGCGACGACGGGCTGCCGTACGACCCCTGGCTGCGCGTCCACGTCCGCGCGGGCGGCGTCATCGCGAAGGTGGCGCCGGTGTCGATGACGGTGTCGGGTTCGCTCGCGCAGTGGCGGGAGTGGACGGGGCTGCCGTTCGACGGGCCCGGCGGGGAGCGCCGCGTCGAGGTGCCGGGCGCGCTCGTGCCGGTGCACCGCGTGCCGGAGCAGGGCTGCGCGGTCTACGTCGAGCCGAACGTGTGGGTGCGGCACGCCCTGTGACAGGGGTGCCGCACGGCCCGGCGGGCGTCCGCCTGGTGGGTCCGGTGGGTGTCCGCCCGGCGGGCCCGGTGGGGGTCCGTCGGCCGGGTCCGGTGGGGGTCAGCCGTCCAGCTTGTCGAGGTCGAGCACGTCGCCCTTCGGCGGGGTCGCCTTCACGGGCTTGTCGAAGTCGGTGAAGACGATCGTGTCCCGCTTCTTGCCCTTGCCGGGGTCGTTGACCGCCTTCAGGAGGTACGGCTTGCCCTCGGTGGCCACGTAGAGCGTCGCCCGCCCCTCGCCGTCGGTCTCGTGCAGGGTGATCGCCGGGGTGCCGTCAACCGTGGTGGCCTTGCCCTTGCGCGCCGCCGACCGGGTGTCCTTGAAGTCGGAGAGGACCGTCTTCAGGTCGCAGAACTGGTCGAAGTCCTTCTCGTCGGACTTCGTCGTGGTGGTCTTCACCCAGCGGTCCGCCATCATGTCGATCGACGCCTGGACGTCGGCCTTCGGCTCGCCCTTCATCTCGGAGCGCAGGAACGCGGCGTCGTTGCGCATGTACACCGTCCGGCCCGTGCCGATCAGGTCGACCGAGCCCTCGCCGCCGGTGCCGATGGTGCCGACGCAGCTCCCCTTGGTGTCGAGCGCGAGGTCGATGGAGCCCGGACCGCCGCCCTCCGACATGGACCCCTTCATACGGACCGAGGACGCGCCGGACGTCGCCTTCATGGCCTTGTCGACGATCTGGGGCCCCGAGAGGTCCGCGAACGGGTCCTTCTTCTTCGTGGCCGCCGCCTTCTTGGTGTCGTCGGACTTGTCGCCCCCACAGGCCGTGAGCGTGACGGTCGCGGCGGTGGCGAGGCAGAGCGCGGCGAAGGCGGTGCGGCGCGAGTAGGCGTGCATGGAGAGTCCCCCCAGGGAGTTCGTGTTCAGCTCGGACATCAGACCAGATGCTTGTGAACCGAGTCAACACTGTTCACGGTCGATGGGTGGTTAACGGCCGTGAAAGGGGTTCGCCCGACTCGCCTGGGTAGGCTCGGCGTCACACGCGGTGGGCGATGACCGACGCGCACCGCACGCGGGACCGATGTGACAAGGGGCGGGGCAGTGGGGACCAGCGGGCCGACGCGGCCGGGCGGGAGCAGGGGGGACGTGACGTACGACGCGACGCGCGGCGTGACGCATGACGCGGCGCACGGCGCGACGCGCGACGTGACGCACGGCGCGACGCGCGAAGCGACCTACGTCGCGGCGTACGACGAAGGCGGGGCCGCCGGGCCGGGGGCCACCGAGGTGACCGCCGCCGGGATCGCCCGCCTCGCCGGAGTCGGCCGCGCCGCCGTCAGCAACTGGCGCCGCCGCCACGCCGACTTCCCCAAGCCCGTCGGCGGCACCGACACCAGCCCCTCCTTCGCGCTCGCCGAGGTCGAGCGCTGGCTGCGCGGCCAGGGCAAGCTCTCCGAAGTGCCGCTGCGCGAACGGGTCTGGCAGCAGCTCGCGGGCCACCCCGCGGGCCCCGTCACCGCCCTGCTGCACGCGGGCTGCGGCCTGCTCCTCGTACACGACCGGCACACCGACTGGCTGCGCCTGAGCGCGGTGTCCGACGCGCACCTGGCGCGCGGGCTCCCGGACGCCCTGGACGCCGTGCTCACACCGAGGTTCGGCAAGCCGCGGCGCACCCGCGCCGTGCCCGTCCCCGCGACGCCCGACCTCCTGCCGTCCGTCCCGCTGCTGCGCTCCGCCGCCGAACTCGCCGCCGAACTCGGCGCGCACACGGCGTACGAGTTCCTGCTCGGCCGCCACCTCGACGCCAACCCCCGGCAGTACACGCTCACCCCCCAGGGCCCCGCCGACCTCATGGCCGAACTCGCCGGGCCCGCCCGCAGCGTGCTCGACCCGGCCTGCGGCACCGGCGCCCTGCTGCGGGCCGCCGCCGGCGCCCCCGGCCAGCAGCTCTACGGCCAGGACAGCGCCGCCGACCTCGCGGCGCTCACCGCGCTGCGCCTGGCCCTCGGCTCCGACGCCCCGGCCACCGTGCGCACCGCCGCCGCCGACACCCTGCGCGCCGACGCCCACCCGGATCTCGCCGTCGACGCCGTCCTGTGCCACCCGCCGTTCAACGACCGCAACTGGGGCCACGACGAGCTGTCCTACGACGCCCGCTGGGAGTACGGCCTGCCGGCGCGCACCGAGTCCGAACTCGCCTGGGTGCAGCACGCCCTCGCCCGGCTGCGCGACGGCGGCACCGCCGTCCTGCTGATGCCGCCCGCCGCCGCGTCCCGCCGCTCCGGGCGCCGCATCCGCGCCGACCTGCTGCGCCGCGGCGCCCTGCGCGCCGTGATCGCGCTGCCGCCGGGCGCGGCGCCCCCGTACAACCTGCCGCTGCACGTCTGGGTCCTGCGCAGGCCGGGCCCCGGCGCGCCCGCCGCCCCCGAGGCCCTCCTCGTCGAGGCGGCCGGGGCCGCGGCCGCCGCCGACGGCAGGCACCCCGACCCCCGCCACCCCGAGTCCCGCCACACCGACGGGCGCGACCCGCGCGCCTGGCCGCCGGTGCAGGACGCCGTGCTCGACGCCTGGCGCCGCTTCGAGCGGCACGGCACCCTCGCCGAGATCCCCGGCTTCGCCCTGTCCGTGCCCGTGCTCGACCTCCTCGACGACGAGGTCGACCTGGCGCCCGCGCGCCGCCTGCCGCCCCGGGCCGCGGGCGGCGGCGCGACGGAGCTGCGCGCGGTCCGCGACCGGCTCGGCGAGACCCTGCGCCTGACCGCCGAGCTCACCCCGCCGCGGGCCGCGCCCGGCACCCCCGACACGGCCCGCTGGCCGCTCACCACCGTCGGCGAACTGGCCCGCGCGGGCCACCTGGTGATCCACACCGGCGGCGTCGGCGGCGCCCCCGGCGTGCCCGTCCTCACCGACCACGACGTGCTCACCGGCGCGCCGCCCGCCGTCCCGGCCGCGCCCCACGACGACACCTCCCTGACCGAGCGGCCGGAGCGGCCCGTGCTCACCGAGCCCGGCGACGTCGTCGTGCCCGTCTCCGGCACCGCCGCCGCCCGCGTCGTCGACGGGACCACCGCGGGCGCCGCCCTCGGCCGCGGCCTCGCCCTGCTGCGCCCCGACCCGGCGGCGCTCGACCCCTGGTTCCTCGCCGGGTTCCTGCGCGGCACGGCCAACACCCGCCGGGCCAGCAGCTACGCCTCCACCTCCGCCCGGCTCGACGTGCGCCGCCTCCAGCTGCCCCGCCTCCCGCCGGAGCGCCAGCGCGGCTACGGCGAGCGGTTCCGGGCGCTCGCCGCCTTCGAGGACGCGCTGCGGCTCGCGGGCCGCCTGGGCGAGCAACTGGTGCGCGGGATGTACGACGGGCTCACCGACGGCACGGTCGCGCCGGACGAGCCCGACCCGGCCCCGTGACCCACCGCACGACCGGCCCCGCGGCCGCCCCCTGACCGACCCCACGACCGACCCCACGACCGGCACCACCCGCACCACGCGCACCGGGAGCGCCGGACCGACACGTACCGCGTGATCAGTACGACAACGGTTCGGTACAACCCGATTCGGGTCCGCGGAGTCGGCCTATACGCTCGAATCCTCAACCGTCCGTCTCGTCAGGTAACCAGGAGCAGCCATGCACGGCCACGGCTATGCGCCGCCGCCCCCGCCGACCCCGGGGCCCCCGTCGACGGGTTCGCCCGTGACGCTGCGCGTGCTGTTCGTCGTGCTCGCGGCCCTGACGTGCGGCCTGCTGGCGTGGGCCGCGATGCTCCGGCTCGCGCTCGTCACGCGCGCGGTCCGCGACTGGGTGCTCTTCGTGGCCGTCGTCGCCCTCGACGTGCTCGCCGTCGTGCTCATCGGCGTCGACAAGGGCGACGAGGAGTTCACCGGGCCCGGCAACACGGGCATGACGATCCTCGTCGCCACCCTGGTGCCCGTGATCGCCTACTACCTGACCATGGACATCCGCCACCACGCGCGGCTCGCCCGCGCCCAGGCCCCGTACCAGCAGACGCAGTTCCCGGCCTACCCCCCGCAGCCGTCCCCGCCCGCGTACGGCTACCCGACGCAGAACACGCCCGTCCCCGCGCCCGCGCCGAGCCCGGCCCCGCCGCCGACCCCGCCGGGCCGCCAGCAGCCCGCCCGCATCGACCAGGTCCGCGCCGAGCTCGACGAGCTGAGCGACTATCTGCGCAAGCAGGAAGGCGGCAGCTGACCGTGGCATCCGGGACCGACCGACGCGTCGTCGCCGGGCGCTACGAGCTGGCCACCCTCATCGGCCAGGGCGGCATGGGCCAGGTCTGGACGGCGTACGACCAGCGTCTGGACCGCCGCGTCGCGGTCAAGCTGCTCCGCCCGGACAAGGTCGCGGGCGCCGAGGCCGACGAGCTGCGCCGCCGCTTCATCCGCGAGTGCCGCGTCACCGCGCAGGTCGACCACCCCGGCCTGGTCACCGTGCACGACGCGGGCAGCGACGGCGACGACCTCTACCTCGTCATGCAGTACGTCGACGGCGCCGACCTCGGCGACCACCTCGCCGAGCACGCGCCCTACCCCTGGCAGTGGGCCGTCGCCGTCGCCGCCCAGCTGTGCGCCGTGCTCTCCGCGGTGCACGCCGTGCCGATCGTGCACCGCGACCTCAAGCCGCGGAACGTGATGGTCCGCCAGGACGGCACGCTCACCATCCTCGACCTCGGCATCGCCTCGGTCATGGACACCGACACCACCCGTCTCACCCACACCGGCTCCCCGATCGGCAGCCCCTCGTACATGGCGCCGGAGCAGGCCATGGGCGGCGCCGTCGGCCCGTACACCGATCTGTACGCGCTCGGCGTGCTGCTCCACGAACTCCTCAGCGGCGACGTGCCGTTCTCCGGCTCGACCGCCCTCGGCGTGCTGCACCGGCACCTGTACGAGCCGCCGCTGCCGGTGCGCAGGCTGCGCCCCGAGGTCCCCGAGTCCGTCGAGTCCCTGGTCCTGCGGCTGCTCGCCAAGGACCCCCAGCACCGGCCCGCGAGCGCCCAGGACGTCTACGAGGAGCTGGTGCCGCTGCTGCCCGCGCGCTCCGCGCCGTCCGGCCGCCCGCTCGACCCGACCCGCCCCTTCCTGCGCCCGCACGCGCCCTGGCCCGACCGGGCCGCGACCCCCGCCGCCACCCCCCAGGCCCAGCCGCCCCGGCCCGGCCACGGCCAGGACGTCGCCCGCGCCGTCGACGAGGTCAAGCGGCTGCTCGGCGAGGGCCGCATCACCCAGGCCGTCGACGTCCTCGGCTCGATCCTGCCGGCCGCCGCCGCCCAGCACGGCGAGCACTCGCCCGTCGTCCGCACCCTGCGCAAGCAGTACGCGGCCACGCTGATGGACGACGGCCAGTACCGCCGCGCCCTGCCCGAGCTGCGCCGCCTCGCCGACCAGCGCGCCGCCGAGTCCGGCCACGCCGACCCGCAGTCCCTCCAGTTCCGCTACGAGGCGGCCCAGTGCCTGGAGCAGCTCGGCGAACCCGCCGCGGCCCTGGCCGAGTACCGCGCCCTGCTCCCTTACTACGAGAACCAGTACGCGACCGACGACATCCGCCAGTCCCTGGAGATCCGCCGCCGCATCGGCCACCTCCTGCTCGCCCTCGGCGACCGCTCGGCGGCCCACGACACGCTGGCCCGCCTCGTCCTGGACGCGGAGCGCGTCCACGGCGTCGGGCACCCCTTCCCCGCGGAGATCCGCCGAACCCTCCAGTGGCTGGGGCAAGTGCGCGGATAGGGCGGATTCCGGGCACCGGGGGTGCCCCAACTCCCGGTGAGTCGTTGGTGGTGGCGCGTCCCCCTGAACGAACCGGACGAGTTCTGGGGGAAGGGTGGCCGAGACGACCACCGCTGCCTACCATCGATCACCGCAAGACTTTGTGCAGCGAAGCACAATCTCTCCACCGGGAGGCCAACTTGCACCGCCGCCGTCGCACCGCGCTCCTCCTCTCCGCCGCGGCCGTCGCCGCTGCCCCGCTCCTCACCGCCTGCGGCAGTGACGCGCGCCCCGGCGCCGCGGCCGTCGTGGGCGACGACCGCATCACGGTGGCGCAGCTCGAACACCGGGTGAACGAGGTGCGTTCCGCGCAGCGCGCCGCCGTCCCCGACGACCGGCAGTACGAGCAAGTCATCGCCAAGACCGGCAGCCTCACCCGCAACACGCTGCACACGATGGTCCTCGACCGGGTCCTGCACCGCGCCGCGCGCGACGCCGGGGTGAGCGTCACCCGCAAGGAGATCCAGACCACCCGCGCCGAGATGACGCAACAGGCGGGCGGCCGCAAGGCCCTTGAGGCGGGCTGGCTCCAGCAGTACAGCATCGCGCCCAAGCGCCTCGACGACAGCATCCGCACGGAGATCGAGGCCCGGAAGCTGTCGGCGAAGCTCGGCGCCGACATGACCTCCAAGGCGGGCCAGGACACCTTCTGGGCCGCCCTGTCCAAGGCCTCCAAGAAGCTCGACGTCGATGTGAACCCGCGCTACGGCACCTGGGACACCACCCAGAACAAGCGGGTCGACACCAAGACCCCCTGGCTCCGCGAAGCGGCGGCCTGACCTCCGCCGCGGCTCCGCCGCCGTCGCGGCCGTGGGTTACGTTCGAGCGGTGAACGAAACCCCGGCGGGGCGCGTCGTCCTGCTCACCACCAGCCACCGCGTAGCCCCCGGCCTCCTGTCCTGGCCCGCCTGGCAGGCCCTGCACGCCGCCGACGACGTGCTGTGCGCCGACGCCGGCCATCCGCAGCTGCCGTATCTGCGCGAGGCGGGCGTCGACGTCAAGCAGGCCGCACCCACCGCCGAGGAACTGGTGCGCGCCTGCGCGGGCGGCCGCACCGTCCTGGTCGTGGCCACGGCCGAGGGCGACCGCCCGCTGACGGACGGCCTGGCCCGCCTCGCGGGCTCCGGCCGCCACGCCATGCCGGACCTGGAGCTGCTCCCCGGCTCGTACGACCTGCCGGGCGCCCGCCTCCTCGACCTCGTCCAGGTCATGGACCGCATCCGGGCCGAGTGCCCGTGGTCGTCGCGCCAGACCCACCGCAGCCTCGCGAAGTACGGCATCGAGGAGGCGTACGAACTGGTGGAGGCGATCGAGGACGGCGACCGCACGGAACTCCGGGAGGAGCTGGGCGACGTCCTGCTCCAGGTCGTCTTCCACGCGCGCATCGCGGAGGAGGACGATCAGGCGCCGTTCTCCGTGGACGACGTGGCGGGCACCATCGTCGACAAGCTCATCCACCGCCACCCCCACGTCTTCGGCGACGACACGGCCTCGACGCCCGAGGAGGTCAAGGCGCACTGGCTGCGCACCAAGGCGGTGGAGAAGCAGCGCGACTCCGTGACGGAGGGCATCCCCCTCGGCCAGCCCGGCCTCGCCCTCGCCGCCAAGCTCGCCTCCCGCGCCCGCACGGCCGCCCTGGACGTGCCGCTGCCGACGGGCGAGGGCATCGGCTACGAACTCCTGGCGATGGCCGTCCGCGCGGAGGCCGCAGGCATCGACCCGGAAGCCGCGCTACGGGCGGCGGCCCGCGCCTACCGGGACGCGATCCGCACGGCGGAGACGGCGTAACCCTCGCGGGGCGCCCCTGACCCGCCCCTTCCCGCTTCCTGGGGGCTCCGCCCCCAGACCCCCGCTCCTCAAACGCCGGAGAGGCTGAAAGATCTGCCGCAACCGGCGACAGTTCCAGCCCGTCCGGCGTTTGAGGACGAGGCGCGGAGCGCCGACAAACGGGGGGCACGGGGGGCGGAGCCCCCCGGATCGGGAAGGGGCGGGCCTGGGGCGCACCGCGAGGGACGGGCGGCTACCGTCGACCGCATGCACGACAAGCCCCCCGTCCCCCCACAGCCCGAGCTCTTCACCTGGGAGTTCGCCAGCGACCCCTACCCCGCCTACGCCTGGCTGCGCGAGCACGCCCCGGTGACGAAGCGGCGGCTCCCGAGCGGCGTCGAGGCCTGGCTGGTCACCCGCTACGCGGACGCGCGCCAGGCCCTGGCCGACCAGCGCCTCAGCAAGAACCCGGCACACCACGACGAGCCCGCGCACGCCAAGGGCAAGACGGGCATCCCGGGTGAGCGCAAGGCCGAGCTGATGACGCATCTGCTGAACATCGACCCGCCGGACCACACCCGGCTGCGCCGCCTGGTGTCGAAGGCGTTCACGCCGCGCCGCGTGGCGGAGTTCGAGTCCCGGGTGCAGGAGCTGACGGACCAGCTCATCGACGGGTTCGCGGAGCGGGGCGAGGCCGACCTCATCCACGAGTTCGCGTTCCCGCTGCCGATCTACGCCATCTGCGACATGCTCGGCGTACCGCGCGAGGACCAGGACGACTTCCGGGACTGGGCCGGGATGATGATCCGGCACGGCGGGGGCCCGCGCGGCGGCGTGGCGCGCTCGGTGAAGAAGATGCGCGGCTACCTCGCCGAGCTCATCCACCGCAAGCGGGAGTCCCTCGCGGACGAGGGCGACGACGACCTGATCTCCGGGCTGATCCGCGCCTCCGACCACGGCGAGCACCTCACCGAGAACGAGGCCGCGGCGATGGCCTTCATCCTCCTCTTCGCCGGCTTCGAGACGACCGTGAACCTCATCGGGAACGGCACGTACGCCCTGCTCACCCACCCCGAGCAGCGGGCCCTGCTGGAGCGCTCCCTGGCCGCGGGCGACACCGGCCTCCTCGCCACGGGCCTGGAGGAACTCCTGCGCTACGACGGGCCCGTGGAGCTGGCCACCTGGCGGTTCGCCACCGAGCCGCTGCGCATCGGCGGCCAGGACGTCGCGGCGGGCGACCCGGTGCTC
Source organism: Streptomyces sp. YIM 121038 (assembly GCF_006088715.1). Lineage (NCBI taxonomy): Bacteria > Bacillati > Actinomycetota > Actinomycetes > Kitasatosporales > Streptomycetaceae > Streptomyces > Streptomyces sp. YIM 121038. The sequence continues at coordinate 4,126,731 of NZ_CP030771.1, read as the reverse complement.
GTCGTGCTCGCCGCCGCCGACCGCGACCCCGACCGCTTCGCCGAGCCCGACCGCCTCGACCTGTCCCGCCGCGACAACCAGCACCTCGGCTACGGCCACGGCATCCACTACTGCCTCGGCGCCCCGCTCGCCCGCCTGGAGGGGCAGACCGCCCTGGCCACCCTGCTGCGCCGCCTGCCCGACCTGCAACTGGCCTCGGCCCCGGAGGAGTTGAGGTGGCGCGGCGGGCTCATCATGCGGGGCCTCAGGACGTTGCCGGTGCGTTTCACACCCGCCCCGCGGGCCACTCGTGCTGATGGGCCGTCAACAATGTGACTTTCGCGTGATCTCGGCTGAACCGACTTGTGACTGGCGTTCGAGTGCCGCTACGTTCACGACGGCCCGGCACCCGCGCGCTCGCGCGCTCGCGCCGCGCCCGACCTGTCGTCCACGAAAGGCACCTGCATGCTCTCCGGCCAAGGCCGTCACCGTCGCCCCCGCCAGGTCCCGGCGATCCTCGTCACGGCGGGCGTCACCGGATCCGCCATCGCCATCCCGCTCCTCGGCGCGTCGAGCGCGAGCGCGGCGGACGCCGAGACGTGGGACAAGGTCGCGGAGTGCGAGAGCGGCGGCGCGTGGAGCGCCAAGGGCAGCGGCTACTACGGCGGCCTCCAGCTCACCCAGGACACCTGGGAGCGGTACGGCGGCCTCTCCTACGCGCCGAGCGCCGACCAGGCGAGCCGCTCCCAGCAGATCCACGTCGCCGAGAACGTGCTCGCCGACCGGGGCCCCGACGCCTGGCCGAACTGTGCCCCGGCCGCGGGCCTGACGAAGGGCGGCGAGGCCGCCGACGTCGACCCGGGCCTGCCGACGTCCCCGCCGCGCCCCGCGGACTCCGACGGGTCCGCCGCGTCCGGCAAGGACGAGGGCAAGGAGAAGGACAAGGACGAGGACAAGGGCGAGAAGGGCAAGGCCGGGGAGAAGGACGCGAAGGGCGAGCGCGAGGGCGCCGCCACGGACGCGGACGGCTCCGAGAAGGCCGAGAGGCCCGGCAGTTCCGCCGACGCGCGAGACAAGAGTCACGAAACGGACAGCCGGGACGGCGACGCCGACCGCGCCGACGAGGGCGGGAAGAGCGACGGGCGCGGCGGCAAGCACCGCAAGCCCGCCGCCGACGGCTCCGACAAGTCCGGTGCGGACGACAGCGCTTCGCCGCGGGAGTCCGACAGCGCCGGGCCCGGCGCGGACGACGCGCCCCGGGACGGCTCCGCCGGCCGCCACCGCGGCGACCGCGCCGACGAGAACGCCCCGTCCGGCGACACCGGCCCCGGGCGCCACGCCTCGCGCGGCGACGCGCGGGACGTCCCCGGCACCGAGCGCGCCGCGGGCACGTACACGGTCCGCTCCGGTGACAACCTCTCGGCGATCGCCGACAGCCACGACCTTGACGGCGGCTGGACGGATCTGTACGCGGGCAACAAGAAGACCGTGGGCTCCGACCCGGACCTCATCCTCCCCGGTCAGCGGCTCGAACTGGGGGCGGACGGCAAGGAAGTGACTGAGGGGAAGCCGGGCGGGAAGTAGGCCGAAAGCCCGGCAGTTCGCGATGAATGTCCGGTTTAAAGACGGTGAGAGGCAAGTGAGAGATGGGTCTCAGAAGCCCTGATCGTCTTTGAAATTCGGATGATTGCCTGACTACGGTCATGACCGCTCGCCACAGCGGGCCCCGCCGGTCGGTACGCCGAATCCTGCCAACGGCCGGACGGGAACAGTCGTCGCTTCGAGCGCCGAAGGCAGGAGCGGGGGACCCAAGGTAAGTGCCGGGCCCGGACGTTGAGCGGTCGCCAGACCGCGGGACGCACGGACACGGCTAGGGGTGAAGTCGCGCGCTAGGACGTGCGGCCGGGCACTCACCCGCCCGAACCCGACAGCTCACCTCGCAGGCGTCGGTGAGGGGATCACTTCATGCTGCGTTCCGGCAAGGGCAAGCACCGTCGTCCGACCAAGCTCGACAAGGCCACCCGCGCCGCCACCGTCGTCGGTGTCACCGGTGCCGCTGTCGCCGCCCCGCTGATGGCCGCCGGCACGGCCAACGCCGCCACTCCCGCCGAGTGGGACCGCGTCGCCGCGTGCGAGTCGGGCGGCAACTGGTCCATCAACACCGGCAACGGCTACTACGGCGGCGTGCAGTTCTCCGCCTCCACCTGGGCGGCGTACGGCGGCACGAAGTACGCGCCGACCGCCGACAAGGCCTCCAAGGCCCAGCAGATCGAGATCGCCGAGAAGGTCCTCGCGGGCCAGGGCAAGGGCGCGTGGCCGAAGTGCGGCGTGGGCCTGTCCGGCTCCCCGTACACCGGCGGCGGCTCCTCCGGCGGTGGCCAGCAGCAGCCGCAGCAGCAGAACAAGCCGCGGCCCCAGCAGCAGGCGCAGCCGCAGCAGCAGGCCGCTCCCAAGCCGCAGGCGCAGCCGCAGCACCAGCCGCAGCAGGCCGCCCCGCAGGTCGAGAAGAAGACCGTCCAGACCCCGACCGGCAAGGTCGTGAAGAAGGGCGACGGCGAGTACAAGGTCGAGTCCGGCGACACCCTGTCGAAGATCGCCCAGGAGCACGACGTCAAGGGCGGCTGGCAGAAGCTGTACCAGCTGAACGACGACATCGTCTCCGACGCCGACTTCATCTACCCGGGCCAGCAGCTGCACCTCAGCTGACCCGCCCCGGCCCCGGCAGCGCCCGGAGCCGCCCCGTCCCCATGGGCTACCGCCCCGGTGCGCGTCCCCCCGCCGCACCGGGGCGGTACCTTTTTGTCCGGTAGTTTGTTTGCTGAGGGAACTATCCGCGTTCGGCCCGTCGGCCCGTCCATGTGCTGGGCGGTCGGATGGCCGATGCCCCGGAGCCGGTTAGGCTCGTGTCGCAGGGGCCAGCGCGGCCCCTAGTACCCCCGCGTACCCCGCGTCACATCCCATAAGGAGATGCTCGTGCCGTCCATCGACGTCGTCGTAGCCCGGGAAATCCTGGACTCCCGAGGCAATCCCACGGTCGAGGTCGAGGTCGGCCTCGACGACGGCTCCACCGGCCGTGCCGCCGTCCCGTCCGGCGCCTCCACCGGCGCCTTCGAGGCCATCGAACTCCGTGACGGAGACGCCAACCGCTACGGCGGCAAGGGCGTGGAGAAGGCCGTCCTCGCCGTCATCGAGCAGATCGGCCCGGAGCTCGTCGGCTACGACGCCACCGAGCAGCGCCTGATCGACCAGGCCATGTTCGACCTGGACGCCACGGACAACAAGGGCTCCCTCGGCGCCAACGCCATCCTCGGCGTCTCCCTCGCCGTGGCCCACGCCGCCTCCGAGGCCTCCGACCTGCCGCTCTTCCGCTACCTGGGCGGTCCGAACGCGCACCTGCTGCCGGTGCCGATGATGAACATCCTGAACGGCGGATCCCACGCGGACTCCAACGTCGACATCCAGGAGTTCATGATCGCCCCGATCGGCGCGGAGTCCTTCTCCGAGGCCCTGCGCTGGGGCGCCGAGGTCTACCACACGCTGAAGAAGGTCCTGAAGAACAAGGGCCTGTCCACCGGCCTCGGCGACGAGGGCGGCTTCGCGCCGAACCTGGAGTCCAACCGCGCCGCCCTCGACCTCATCGTCGAGGCCATCAAGCAGGCCGGTTACGTCCCGGGCGAGCAGATCGCGCTGGCGCTCGACGTCGCCGCGTCCGAGTTCTACAAGGACGGCTCCTACGAGTTCGAGGGCAAGTCCCGCTCGGCCGCCGAGATGACCGACTACTACGCCGAGCTTGTCTCCGCGTACCCGCTGGTCTCCATCGAGGACCCGCTGTACGAGGACGACTGGGACGGCTGGAAGATCATCACCGAGAAGCTGGGCGACAAGGTCCAGATCGTCGGCGACGACCTCTTCGTCACCAACCCCGAGCGCCTCCAGCGCGGCATCGACGAGGACGCCGCCAACGCGCTGCTCGTCAAGGTCAACCAGATCGGCTCGCTGACCGAGACCCTGGACGCCGTCGAGCTGGCCCAGCGCAACGGCTTCAAGTGCATGATGTCCCACCGCTCCGGCGAGACCGAGGACGTCACCATCGCCGACCTCGCCGTCGCGGTGAACTGCGGCCAGATCAAGACCGGCGCCCCGGCCCGCTCGGACCGCGTCGCCAAGTACAACCAGCTGCTGCGCATCGAGGAGATCCTCGACGACGCCGCGGTGTACGCGGGCCGCAGCGCGTTCCCGCGCTTCAAGGGCTAAGGCCTAGCCAGTCGTACGTACGTCCCCGTACTCGGTCCCGTACCGTGTGCGGGGACGTACGCACGTAGTGGGGAGGCGGACATGGCAGTGAAGAACCGCGACCGGTTCTCCACCGCGACGCGGCTCAAGCTGCTCGGCGAGCAGACCGCGCAGCGCGTCTACCGCTCCCAGACCAAGCGCCAGGCCCGCCGCTCCCGGCTCACCGGGCGCGCGGCGCTGCTCGTCCTCGTGGTGTGCTCGCTGGTGGTCGCGCTCGCCTACCCGATACGGCAGTACGTCGCGCAGCGCGCCGAGATCGCCGAGCAGCGGCAGAAGCAGGCCGAGCACCGCGAGAACGTCGAGCGCCTGCGCGACGAGAAGGCCCGCTGGCAGGACGACGCCTACGCCGAGCAGCGCATCCGCGACCGGCTGCACTACGTGATGCCCGGCGAGACCGGCTTCACGGTGATCGACCCCCAGGCCGCCGAACGCCACCGCCCCGACGGGGGCGGCACCGACCGGCCCTGGTACTCCAACGTCTGGGACGGCATCGACAAGGCGGACGGCTCCGGCGCCGCGGGCCGTCCCGACGACAACTGATCCGACCCTCGCACCCACCGAAAGACAGGCATGGAAACGCCCCCGCCCCAGACCGAGTCCACCGCGCCCACGGACGCCGACATCGCCGCGTTCCAGGAGCAGCTGGGCCGCCCGCCGCGCGGCCTGCGGGCCATCGCGCACCGCTGCCCCTGCGGGAACCCGGACGTGGTCGAGACGGCCCCCCGTCTGGAGGACGGCACGCCGTTCCCGACGACGTTCTATCTGTCGTGCCCGCGCGCGGCCTCCGCGATCGGCACGCTGGAGGCGAACGGCGTGATGAAGGAGATGACGGAGCGGCTCGCGACCGACCCGGAGCTCGCCGCCGCGTACCGCGCGGCGCACGAGGACTACATCGCCCGGCGCGACTCCATCGAGGTCCTGGAGGGCTTTCCCTCGGCCGGCGGCATGCCGGACCGCGTGAAGTGCCTGCACGTCCTGGTCGCCCACTCCCTGGCCGCGGGCCCCGGCGTGAACCCCCTGGGCGACGAGGCCATCGCCATGCTCCCGGAGTGGTGGCGCAAGGGCCCGTGTGTCTCGGGCGACGCCTGCTGAGCCGCTTCCCCGCTGTGGGCAGTCGTTCCGCAGGGCGGAACGGGTGGGCACAGCCCCCCCGCTGCCCCCTACCCGTCAACGCAAAGGAGCACCCAGCGTGACCCGCGTGGCCGCCATCGACTGTGGCACGAACTCGATCCGCCTCCTCGTCGCGGACGCGGACCCGCGGACCGGCGAGCTCGTCGACCTCGACCGCCGCATGCAGATCGTCCGCCTCGGACAGGGCGTGGACAAGACGGGCCGCCTGGCCCCCGAGGCCCTGGAGCGGACCTTCGCGGCCTGCCGCGAGTACGCCGCCGTCATCAAGGAGCACGGCGCGCAGCGCACCCGCTTCGTGGCGACCTCCGCGTCGCGCGACGCGGAGAACCGCGAGGAGTTCGTCCGCGGCGTCCTGGACATCCTCGGCGTCGAGCCGGAGGTGATCAGCGGCGACCAGGAGGCGGAGTTCTCCTTCACGGGCGCCACCAAGGAGCTGACGGGCCGCGCCGACCTGGAGACGCCCTACCTCGTCGTGGACATCGGCGGCGGCTCCACGGAGTTCGTCGTGGGCGACGGCAGCGTACGGGCGGCCCGCTCCGTGGACGTCGGCTGCGTCCGCATGACCGAGCGGCACTTCGTGCGCGACGGCGCCGTCACCGACCCGCCGACCGCCGAGCAGCTCGCCGCCGTCCGCGCGGACATCGCCGCGGCGCTCGACCTCGCCGAGGAGACGGTCCCGCTGCGCGCGGCGCGGACCCTGGTGGGGCTCGCGGGCTCGGTCACCACGGTGGCCGGGATCGCGCTCGGCCTCGACGCGTACGAGTCCGCCGCGATCCACCACTCGCGCGTCTCGTACGAGCAGGTCAAGGCCATCGTGGAGCGGCTCACGCAGTCGACGCACGCCGAGCGCGCGGCGATCCCCGTGATGCACCCGGGCCGGGTCGACGTGATCGTGGCGGGCGCCCTCGTGCTGCTCTCGATCATGGAGCGGGTCGGTGCCCGCGAGGTGGTCGTGAGCGAACACGACATCCTGGACGGAATCGCCTGGAAGGTGGCGGAGGAGCTCGACGCCTAGCCCCCCGCGGGCCCCCTCGGCGAGGCCCCGCGGACCCTCTCGGCGAGGCCCGGTGGATCATCGCTTGAGCGGGGCGGATGTCGTTTGAGCAGCCGTCGGGCGGCTTCGGCGGCCCGGCGGCGACACTCCGTCGGGAAAGTTCGTGAAGTTCTTCACAAGGAAAACGGCCCTGTAGGGCGTGGTTCCGAGGAGTTTCGGGTCCGGAGGCGGGGTTTTGAAGGCGCGAGACTGACGTTCGCGGCGCATCGCAGGCGTTACAGGCGTGTGAACCGAGGAGTGGTTCACCCGGCGTTGCGGCCCGGAGTGGCTGCTCAAGAGGGGTTGACAACGACTCGCGGCACCGGCTGGTTCCCCTGAGGTGTCATGACCTCCGTCACGTGGGCGGCGAAGTGTAGCAGAGGCCCCACCCATCCTTGTGAAGGGGCGCACGAGCGACCCCCTCCGAGGGGGTGGATACTCAATGGCATGAGCACCACGGAGCGTCCCAGGATCCTCGTAGTAGGCGGTGGGTACGTAGGCCTGTACGCAGCTCGTCGCATTCTCAAGAAGATGCGCTACGGCGAGGCGACCGTCACGGTCGTCGACCCGCGCTCGTACATGACGTACCAGCCCTTCCTCCCCGAAGCCGCCGCCGGCAGCATCTCGCCGAGGCACGTCGTCGTCCCGCTGCGACGCGTGCTGCCCAAGGCCGAGGTACTGACCGGTCGGGTCACGACCATCGACCAGGACCGCAAGGTCGCCACGATCGCGCCGCTCGTCGGCGAGGCGTACGAGCTGCCGTTCGACTACCTGGTCATCGCCATGGGCGCGGTCTCCCGCACCTTCCCGATCCCCGGCCTCGCCGAGCAGGGCATCGGCATGAAGGGCATCGAGGAGGCCATCGGTCTGCGCAACCACGTGCTCGAGCAGCTGGACAAGGCCGACTCCACGACCGACGAGGAGGTCCGCCGCAAGGCGCTGACCTTCGTCTTCGTCGGCGGTGGCTTCGCCGGTGCCGAGACCATCGGCGAGGTCGAGGACATGGCCCGCGACGCGGCCAAGTACTACAACACCGTGTCCCGCGACGACATGCGCTTCGTCCTGGTCGACGCGGCCGACAAGATCCTGCCGGAGGTCGGCCCGAAGCTCGGCCAGTACGGCAAGGAGCACCTGGAGAGCCGCGGGGTCGAGGTCTACCTCTCCACCTCCATGGACTCCTGCGTCGACGGCCACGTCGTGCTGAAGAACGGCCTCGAGGTCGACTCCAACACGATCGTCTGGACCGCCGGTGTGAAGCCGAACCCGGCGCTCGCCCGCTTCGGCCTCCCGCTCGGCCCGCGCGGCCACGTCGACACCCAGACGACCCTCCAGGTCCAGGGCACCGACTACATCTGGGCCGCGGGCGACAACGCCCAGGTCCCGGACCTCGTCGGCCGCAAGGCGGGCAACGAGAACGCCTGGTGCCCGCCGAACGCCCAGCACGCCCTGCGCCAGGCCAAGGTCCTCGGCGACAACGTGGTCTCCGGCATGCGGGGCTTCCCGCAGAAGGAGTACAGCCACGCCAACAAGGGCGCGGTCGCGGGTCTCGGCCTGCACAAGGGCGTCGCGATGATCGTCATGGGCAAGATGAAGATCAAGCTCAAGGGCCGTCTCGCCTGGTACATGCACCGTGGCTACCACGGCATGGCGATGCCGACGTTCAACCGCAAGATCCGCGTCTTCGCGGACTGGACCCTCGGCATGTTCCTCAAGCGCGAGGTCGTCTCCCTCGGTGCGATGGAGACCCCGCGCGAGGAGTTCTACGAGGCCGCCAAGCCCGCGCCCAAGCCGGCCGCCGCCGCTCCGGTCGAGGAGAAGGCCAAGGCCTCTTAAGGCCCGGCGCACGTCGTATCAAGACCCGAAGGGCCCCCGCTATCCGTGGAGCGGGGGCCCTTCGGGTTTTTCGCGTCCCGGTGGGAAGAACGGGAAGGAGCGCTTCCCGTTGGCCGATTTTCATGCCCCGTACATGTATTTTGCCGATTCGTGACGCCGTGACGGGACTGCGCGGACGTGCCGCTGGTGTTTACGTGGAGTCGAACCGTTCCGGGGTACCCCATTGCGGAGGTGTGTGCCATGCAGGACGCCGCTTCGCGGCTGAAGGACATCGCCGAACAGATGCTGGGAGCCCGGCTCCCCGTTCGGATCCGCGCCTGGGACGGTTCGGAGGAGGGCCCGCCGGGGGCGCCCGTCCTCGTCGTACGCCATCGGCGCGCCCTGCGCAGGCTGCTGTGGAAGCCCGGGGAGCTGGGGCTCGCCCGGGCCTGGGTGGCCGGGGACCTCGACGTCGAGGGCGACCTCTACCAAGCCCTCGACCTGCTCGCCGAGTTCATCTGGGAGCGCGACGACGACGCCCCCACGCTGCGGCAGTCGCTGCGCGACCCGCGGGTGCGCGCCGCCGTCCGCTCGCTGCTCGCGCTCGCCGCGCCGTTCGTGCCGCCGCCCGTGCCGCGCGAGGAGATGCGCAAGCAGGGCAGGCTGCACCGGCACACCAAGGGCAGCGACAGACAGGCCATCAGCCACCACTACGACGTCGGCAACGACTTCTACGAGCTGGTCCTCGGCCCCTCCATGGTCTACTCCTGCGCCTACTTCGAGGAGCCCGGGAGCACCCTGGAGGACGCCCAGCGCGACAAGCTCGAACTGATCTGCCGCAAGCTCGGCCTGAAGCCCGGCATGCGCCTCCTCGACGTCGGCTGCGGCTGGGGCTCCATGGCCATCCACGCCGCCCGCGAGCACGGCGTGCACGTCGTCGGCGTCACGCTCTCCCGCGAGCAGGCCGCGTACGCCCGCAAGCGCATCGCGGAGGAGGGCCTGACCGACCGCGTCGAGATCCGCGTCCAGGACTACCGCGACGTGCGCGACGGCCCGTACGACGCGATCTCGTCCATCGGCATGGCCGAACACGTCGGCTCCGACCGCTATCTGGACTACGCGCGCGACCTCCACACCCTCCTCAAGCCCGGCGGGAGGCTGCTCAACCACCAGATCGCGCGCCGCCCCCTGGGCGACGAGGCGGCGTACTCCGTCGACGAGTTCATCGACGCCTACGTCTTCCCCGACGGCGAACTGGCCCCGCTCGGCACCACCGTGGGCCTCCTGGAGCGCGCGGGCTTCGAGGTCCGCGACGTGGAGTCCATCCGCGAGCACTACGCCCACACCCTGCGCCGCTGGGTCGCCAACCTGGAGGCCGACTGGAAGCGGGGCCAGCGCCTGACGACGCCGGGCCGCGCCCGCATCTGGCGCCTGTACATGGCCGCGTCGGCCCTGGCCTTCGAGCGCAACCGCATCGGGGTCAACCAGGTCCTCGCGGTCAGGACCCCGGAGGACGGCAGATCGGGCCTGCCGTTGCGGGCTCGTGACTGGCGCCCCGAAGGGGCGCGGGGAACTGCGCGACAAGCCACGACGGACCCGCAGACGGAGCACTGAAAAGGCAGACGGAGCACTGAAAAAAAGGGGGGCCCGGGTGCTGGTGCACCCGGGCCCCCGCTCAGCCCGACGTCAGTCGGACTTGATGGCCTGCAGCGGGTTCAGCCGCGCGGCGCTCCGCGCGGGCCACACCGCCGCGAGCACGCCCACCACCGCCGCGATGGCGAGGAAGAGCAGGATCCGCCCGGCGGGGATCTCCATGGTGTACGTCTTCACCGAGCCGGAGATGCTGTCGCCCGCGACCCAGCCGAGGAACAGGCCGAGGCCGACGCCGAGCACCGCGCCGAACAGGGAGATCACGACGGACTCCAGGCGCACCATCTGCTTGATCTTCGCGCGGTCGAGGCCGATCGCACGGAGCATGCCGATCTCGTGCTTCCGCTCGAAGACGGACATCGCGAGGGTGTTGATCACGCCGAGGACCGCGACCAGGATCGCCATGGCGAGCAGGCCGTACAGCATGTTGAGGATCAGGTTGATGGCGCCGCCGATCTCGTTGCTGATGTCGTCCTTGTCCTGGATCTTGATGGCGGGGTTGTCGCCGAGGGCCTTGACGACGGCGTCCTCCGACGCGTCGCTCACGCCGTCCTTCATCTTCAGCAGGACCTGCTGGTCGGCGATCTTGTTGAGGTGCGGGTCGACCACGGCCGTCGGCGTGAACAGGCCGTCGAGCATCTCGTTCGACTGGTACACGCCCGCGACCGTCAGACGGACGGTCTTGTGGTCGTCGAACTTCACCGGGACGGTGTCGCCCGCCTTCAGGCCCTTCTTCTTCGCGGTGCCGTCGTCGACGAGCACGCTGCCGCCCTTGAAGCCGGCGGCGGAGCCGCTGGTGTAGTCGAGGGAGACCAGCTTGCCGAAGGACTTCGGGTCCACACCCGTGATGCGCGTGGACGTGCCGTCGGCCTCGCCCCAGGTGGAGCGCAGCGGGCTGGACGCCTCGACGTCCGGCAGCTTGGCCAGGTCGGCGCGGACCTTGGGGCTCAGCGGCTGGTAGTTGGCCATCGAGACGGTGTAGTCGGCCTTCAGGGAGTCGGCGGCCATCTTGTTGATGGCGCTGCCCAGCGAGGTCGCGATGACCGTCATCGCCGTGATGAGGGTCAGGCCGATCATCAGGGCCGAGGCCGTGGAGGCGGTGCGGCGCGGGTTGCGCACCGAGTTGAGGCGGGCCAGCTTGCCGGTGACGCCGAACGGCTTGAGCAGCGGTCCCGCGGCGGCGATGAACGGGCGGGAGAGCAGCGGCGTGAGGACGATGACGCCGACGAGGATCGTCGCGGCGCCCCCGGACTTCACGTAGTTGTCGTTCATGAACAGCATGACCACGCCGAGCGCGACGATGACCGAGCCGATGGTGTTGCGGATGACCAGGCCGCGCGTGGTGGGCGAGGCGTGGACGCTGTTCATGGCGGCGACCGGCGGGATCTTCGCGGCCCGGCGGCCGGGCAGCCACGCGGCCAGCATCGTCACGACGACGCCGATGAGCAGCGCGACCACGATCGTCGTGGGCCCGACGACCAGGGGCCCGTCGGGCAGCGAGGCGCCGCCCGCGTTCATCAGGGACTCCAGGCCCACGGCCACGCCGATGCCGAGCGCGAAGCCCGCGACGGCGGCGACCAGGCCGACGATGAACGCCTCGATCAGGACCGAGCGCGTGACCTGGCGGCGCGAGGCGCCGACGGCCCGCATCAGGGCCAGTTCCTTGGTGCGCTGGGCGACCAGCATGGTGAAGGTGTTGGCGATGATGAAGATGCCGACGAACAGCGCGATCCCGGCGAAGATCAGCAGCACCTGGCTCATGGCGCTGGTGTTCTGCTCGATCATCCGGTCCTGCTCGTCCTTGAGCGAGGCCCCGGTCTCCGCCTCGGTGTCCTTCGGCAGGAGCTTCTCGACGGCGCTCTTCAGGGCGGTCTCGCTGGTGCCCGCGGCGGCCTTCACGTCGATCTCGTCGTACTCGGACTTGCCGAGGACCTTGCGCGCGGTGTCGTTGTCGAAGACGACGAGGCTGCCGCCCGCGACGACGCTGCCGTCGTCGGTGTCGAAGATGCCGGAGATCTTCGCGGTCTTCACGGGGCCGTCGGTGGAGTAGCGGACGGTGTCGCCGACCTCGTATCCGGCGCGGTCGGCGGTACGGCTGTCCAGGGCGATGTCGGCCCCGGACTTCGGGGCGCGGCCCTCGGCGAAGTCGTAGCGCGGGTCCTTGCCGTCCTTGCCGGGGTAGTAGTTGGCGCCGGTGGTGCCCCACTCGCCGCCGACGAGCTTGCCGTCCTTGTCGGCGACGGCGGTGAAGCCGGAGTACGCGCCGATCGCGGACTCCGCGCCGGGCAGCTCCTTGGCCTTGCCGAGCAGGGCGTCGGTGAGCCGGGGGGTCTGCTTGGCCTCCTGGCCGTCGTTGTCGTGGGAGCCGCCGTCGGGGCGGACGGCGACGGAGACGTGGTCGAAGCTCTTCGCCGACTTGTTCTTGTAGGCGGAGCCGAAGGTGTCGGTGAAGACCAGCGTGCCGGAGACGAACGCGACGCCGAGCATGACGGCGAGCACGGTCATCAAGAGCCGGGCCTTGTGCGCGAGCACGTTGCGCAGGGCAGTACGGAACATGGGTGTGAGTCCTGGTGAGGGCGGGCCTGGGGGCGGGAGCGCCCCCTAGGGGCGCGGGGAACTGCGCGACCAGCCACATGCGGCCCGCAGAAAGAGAACTGACCGACGAAGCGCTAGCTCACGCGGCCCTTCGCATCGAAGTCCTTCATGCGGTCGAGCACGCGCTCGGCGGAGGGCTGGTGCATCTCGTCGACGATCCGCCCGTCCGCGAGGAAGATCACGCGGTCCGCGTACGACGCGGCCACCGGGTCGTGGGTGACCATGACGACGGTCTGCCCCAGCTCGCGCACGGAGTTGCGGAGGAAGCCGAGGACCTCGGCGCCGGAGCGCGAGTCGAGGTTTCCGGTCGGCTCGTCACCGAAGATGATCTCGGGCTGGGAGGCGAGCGCGCGGGCCACGGCGACGCGCTGCTGCTGACCGCCGGAGAGCTCGGTGGGCCGGTGGGAGAGGCGCCCGGCCAGGCCCACCATGGAGATCACCTGCTCCAGCCACTGCTTGTTGACCTTGCGGCCCGCGATGTCCATGGGGAGCGTGATGTTCTCCAGGGCGGTCAGCGTCGGCAGCAGGTTGAACGCCTGGAAGATGAAGCCGATCTTGTCCCGGCGGAGCTTGGTGAGCTGCTTGTCCTTCAGCGTCGACAGCTCGGTCTCGCCGATGCGCACCGAGCCGGAGCTGAAGCTGTCCAGACCGGCCACGCAGTGCATCAGGGTGGACTTGCCGGAGCCCGAGGGGCCCATGATCGCGGTGAACTGGCCCTGTCCGAAGTCGACGGAGACCCGGTCGAGCGCGACCACCTGGGTCTCGCCCTGGCCGTACACCTTGGACAGATCCGTGGCGCGCGCGGCCACGGCGGTGGCGTGGGCGGCGAAGGGAGTGGTGGTGGTCACGGGGCGGTGCTCCTGTCGGGACGACGTGTCGGGGGGACTCCATCCATCGTCCTGTCCCAGGAGGGCCCCGTAGTCAGCCGCTGCTCCCGGTTCCGGGGGCGACTGCGGTCGGACCCGGGGCGTTCATGTCATACCTGGGGATGACGGGCACCCCTGAGACGCGGGGACCGGGGAACGGCCGGTCCGGCCCCGTGCACACGACCGGGGGAACCCGGGGGACACGACCGGGGGAAGCGCCCGGGGCACTGGCCGGCCGGTGGTGTGCGCGGGGGCGGCGCACAACGGAGCGCGGCCCTCGCGGGGGCGGGCGGGGAACGCATGCCGCACGGGGCACGGAGAGGGCTAAATTCCGTCAATTCCCTCGTGTGCGCGGCCCTTGGCCGGTGAGGCCCGGGGCAAGTACCACCGGCGCGTACCAGGTGCTGATGCACCCTCAGGCGTCAATAAAATAAGACAACGTCGGGCTGCCGTTCCGCTATTCGGGGGATGCCTCCCGATAGGGTCGAAGCCTTGATGCGGAGCCTACGGCCTGCCCGGGTGGTGGAATGCAGACACGGCGAGCTTAAACCTCGCTGCCCTTCATGGGCGTACCGGTTCAAGTCCGGTTCCGGGCACCTCCGCCACCTTCAGCAGCCCGTCCTGACCTGGGGCGTCCCGCATCCAACACCCTTGCTGACGTTTCGTCAACTGCGGTCGGGGGATGCGCTCTTGAGCACCGCGCACGGGGCTCCGGCAGGCCCCGTTGACACCCGGCGCGGGTGGGCCGGAGACTCCCCGGATGCGGACGCAGGTGGGGATCATCGGGGCGGGCCCCGCGGGACTCGTGCTGGCCCGGCTCCTGCACGGCGCGGGCATCGCGACCACCGTCATCGAGGCCCGCGACCGGGCCTACGTGGAGGGCCGCCAACGAGCCGGAATCCTGGAGCACGGCACCGCCGAGGTGCTGCGCGCGGCGGGCGCGGGCGAGCGCATGGACCGCGAAGGGGCACGGCACGACGGCATCGAGCTCCGCTTCGACCGCCGCAGACACCGCGTCGACTTCCCCTCGCTCACCGGCGGCAGGTCCGTGCGGGTCTACGCGCAGACCGAGGTGTGCAAGGACCTCATCGCCCTGCGGCTCCGGGACGGCGGCCCGCTGCTCTTCGGCGCCGAGGCGCTCGCCGTGGAGGGCGCGGACACCGACCGGCCGCGCGTCCGCTACCGCCACGAGGGCCGCGAGCGGACCCTGGAGTGCGACTACGTCGCCGGGTGCGACGGCTTCTGGGGCGTGGCCCGCGCCGCCGTACCGGCCGCGGTGGCGCGCACCTACGAGCGCGCGTACCCCTTCGCCTGGCTCGGGGTCCTCGCCGCCGCGCCGCCCTCGCACCACGAGCTGGTCTACGCCCGCCACGACCGCGGCTTCGCCCTGCTCAGCCACCGCTCGCCCGCCGTCTCCCGGCTCTACCTCCAGGTGCCCGCGGACACCGACCCCGCCGCCTGGAGCGACACGGAGATCTGGGACGAGCTGGAGCGCCGCTGCGAGACCGACGACGGCTGGCGGCTCGCGCGCGGTCCCCTCAGCGCGAAGTCCGTCACGCCCCTGCGCTCCTACGTGCACGAGCCGATGCGCCACGGACGGCTCTTCCTCGCCGGGGACGCCGCGCACATCGTGCCGCCCACCGGCGCCAAGGGCCTCAACCTCGCCGTCGGCGACGTCGCCACCCTCGCCCGCGCCCTCGTCGCGCACGCGCGCACCGGCGACCCCGCGCTCCTGGACGCGTACTCCGCGACCTGTCTGCGGCGCGTCTGGCAGGCCGAGCGGTTCTCGAACGCGCTGACGGCCCTGCTGCACCGCCACCCGGACGCCACTCCCTTCGACGACCGCATCCAGCTCGCCCAGCTCGACCGCGTCGCCACCTCGCGCGCGGCCCGCGCGGACCTCGCCGAGGCCTATACGGGCCGCCCCCTGGACGGCGTACTGTGACCGACACCACCCGATAGGGGGGTCGCGGGCGGGCCGGGAACAGCACGCCCGGTCCCGCGCGTTCTCCGGGCGAAGAGTGGGGATTTCGAGAGGGATCCCCCGCCACCTGGCGGGAAAGATCCTCCCCAAGCACTAGGCACATCCTTTTGCCTACGCATTACTCTTGAACCAAAGCCACGCACGGTGGCCATGGAGGAGTGAGATGAGGAGCAGCAACCCGGTCTTCTCGCGACGGGGGTTCAGCCGCGACAACGGCTATGCGGGCTTCAACGCGCAGCCGCAGGCCGGGGGCCCCGCAGTCGCGACCCAGGGCAATCCGTACGCCCCGGGCAACCCGCAAGCGGGCCAGCAGGCCCCCACCAACCCGTACGCGGCGAACCCGTACGGCCAGCAGGACCTCCAGGGCGCCCCGCCGCACGCCCCGGTGACCACCCGCATGACGATGGACGACGTCGTCATGCGCACCGCCACCACGCTCGGTGTCCTCGTCGTGACGGCCGCGCTCGCCTGGGCGCTGCTCCCCGTCGACGACGCGAACATCAGCAAGTCGTACGGCATCGCGATCGGCGCCGGCCTCGTGGCGATGGTCCTGGGCTTCGTCCAGGCCTTCAAGCGCAAGGCGTCCCCGCCGCTGATCCTGGCGTACGCCGCCCTGGAAGGCGTCTTCCTCGGCGTCGTCTCCAGCGTCGTCGACAACCGCATCGCGAGCGGCGCGGCCATGCAGGCCGTGCTCGGCACGATGGCCGTCTTCCTCGCCGTCCTGGTGGCGTACAAGGCGGGCTGGATCCGCGTCAACCGCCGCTTCTACGGCTTCGTGATGGCCGCGGCCCTCGGCTTCGTCCTCCTGATGGCGGTGAACCTGCTGTTCTCCGTCTTCGGCGGCGGCGACGGCCTGGGCTTCCGCAGCGGTGGCCTCGGCATCATGTTCGGCATCATCGGCGTGCTGCTCGGCGCGTGCTTCCTGGCCCTGGACTTCAAGCAGGTCGAGGACGGCATCGCGTACGGCGCCCCGCGCGAGGAGGCCTGGCTCGCCGCCTTCGGCCTCACGATGACGCTGGTCTGGATCTACATGGAGTTCCTGCGCCTGATCGCGATCCTGCAAGGGAACGACTGAGCATCGCCGACGCGCCGGTGACCCCACCGGCCGGTCGGTGACACAGCGGCCGAAGGGCCCGCGGACCACGGTCCGCGGGCCCTTCGTCGTGTCGTGGTGGGGATCGGAATCGGGGGAACGGGGGGGAACGGCGGAACTACTACGGGTGCCGGTCAGCCCAGGTTGCGCGCGGCACGCCTGAGGTCGTACTCGTGGATGATCGCCTTGGCGTGACCGTAGGCCAGATTGTGCTCGCCGCGGAGCCAGCTGACCTTCTCCTCGAAGCGGAAGAGGGAAGGGCCCTCGTCGACGGTGCGCAGCCAGTCGGAGACTTCACGACCGGTGCAGTGGGGGATACGAGCGAGCAGATTCCGGTGGGTCTCCGCGGAGAAGACTTGGGACATCGGCGCCTCCGGACGCGTTCGATGTGGTCCGTCCTTCACGCCACCGTGCCTGAGCGTTCGGACATTGGCAACAGTCCCGGCTCGGCGCATAGGGTCGCGGTGTGTTCGATACGACGCCTTTGATCGCCGCCGTGGACCGGTTCGCCGACCGGCTGCGGGCCGCGCCCCAGTCCCGTCTGCAGCGCGGCGCGGCCGCCGAAGCCCTGGCACTCGCCCGAGAGTTGGCGGTGCGGGCCCAGCTCAACGAGGCGCCGGAGGCCGAGCCCCGGCTGATGCCGGACGCCGGGATGTTCGCGGCCGCCGACCAGATCACCGTGGCGGGCCGTGACCTGGCGGTCGTCCTGCGGGACGAGGGGGAGCTGACGGAGGCGGTACGTCTGGTGGAGGAGGCGCTGGCGCGGGCCGGGGTGTGACCGCGGCCGGGGGTCGGCGGGCCGCGGCCCGTTCCTCAGACCGAGGCGATGACGCGGTCCGCCAGGATGTAGACGTTCTCCGTACCACAGGCGAACGTCAGTGCGTACGCGCCCGAGACGCCGGAGCCGCCGAGCAGGACCGGGGCCCGGCCGTCGCGCAGGGCCGCGGCGAGCAGCTCCGCGGTCTCGCGGTGGCCGGGGGTCATGCACAGCGTCGTGCCGTCCGCGAAGACGTACACGTCGAGGGTGCCGAGCGGCCCCGGGCGGACGTCGGCGAGGGCGGTGCGGGCGTCGGCGAGCTCCTCCAGGCAGGCCACCGTGCGCTCGTGGTCGGTGTAGGCGGGGGACTGCACCGGGACGAAGTCGGGGTGCGAGGGGTGGCGGCGGCGGGCCGCGGCCAGCTCCGCGGAGTCGCCCGCGAACTCGTCGGGGTCGGCGAAGGGCTCCACGACCGGTTCGAGACTGTCCGATTCCAGACCCGCCAGATCGGCCTGGCGCGGCAGGAACAGCTCGTCCGCGATGCTCTCCGGAAGACCGCCGAGCAGCGAGGGGGCGTCCGCGATGTCACGGGCCTCCTGCGCGGCCCAGAACGCGCGCGCCTCGGCCAGCTCCCGCTCCCGCTCCTCGGCGAGGGCGTCGGCGACCGCGGCGCGTATCTCGTCGGTGTCCACCGTGGTGCGGGCGGCCGGCACCGTGGCCCGGCCACCGGCCGCGGCGTGGCTCTCGGAGAGCTCGGTGCGCAGGTCGGTGATCTGCTGCCGCAGGCCCCGCACGGTGTGCAGGGACGCGGCGCCCACGGCCGTGGCGGCGGCCGCGGAGAGCAGCAAGGCAAGACTCATGGCGCTCACTGACGTACTCCCGGTTTCAAGTCGACCCCCGACTTACTACATCAGCTTGAAGCCTGCACCATCCCCCTGTCAGTGCATTACGTCACGAATTGGACAGGACTTTCGGCCCGGTGTTTATCAGTGGATCCGCGCTGACCTGGGCAGATGAATCTCCCCCAGGAGATTGGTCACATCCTGGGGGAGATTGGGTCACGAATGTGTGGAGGGGGCGGAGGTGCCGCCGTTTCCCGGTGGGTGAGACGGGCGGCCCCGGGCGCGGGTCCGGCGCGTCAGCTGAGGCGCTCGATCACCATGGCCATGCCCTGGCCGCCGCCGACGCACATGGTCTCCAGGCCGAACTGCTTGTCGTGGAACTGGAGGCTGTTGATCAGCGTGCCGGTGATGCGGGCGCCGGTCATGCCGAAGGGGTGGCCCACGGCGATCGCGCCGCCGTTGACGTTCAGCTTGTCGAGGGGGATGTCCAGGTCGCGGTAGGAGGGGATGACCTGGGCGGCGAAGGCCTCGTTGATCTCGACGAGGTCGATGTCGGAGATCGTGAGCCCGGCCCGCCGCAGGGCCTGCTTGCTGGCCTCGACCGGGCCGAGGCCCATGATCTCGGGGGAGAGCGCGGAGACGCCGGTCGACACGATCCGGGCCAGCGGGGTCAGGCCGAGCTCGCGGGCCTTGGTGTCGGACATGATCACGAGGGCGGCGGCGCCGTCGTTCAGCGGGCAGCAGTTGCCCGCCGTGACGAGCCCGTCCGGGCGGAAGACCGGCTTGAGGCCCGCGACGCCCTCCATGGTGACGCCCGCGCGCGGGCCGTCGTCCTTGGCGACGACCGTGCCGTCGGGCAGCGTCACCGGGGTGATCTCGCGCTGCCAGAAGCCGTTCTTGAGGGCCTCCTCGGCGAGGTTCTGGGACCGTACGCCGAACTCGTCCATGTCCTGGCGGGTGACGCCCTTGAGCCGGGCGAGGTTCTCCGCGGTCTGGCCCATCGCGATGTACGCGTCCGGCACGAGGCCGTCCTCGCGGGGGTCGTGCCAGTCGGTGTCCGTCTGCTGGGCGCGCTCGGCGGTGCGGGCCTCGGCGTCGGCGAAGAGCGGGTTGTGGGTGTCGGGCTGGCCGTCGCTGCTGCCCTTGACGCTGCGGGACACCATCTCCACGCCCGCCGAGACGAAGACGTCGCCCTCGCCCGCCTTGATGGCGTGCAGGGCCATGCGGGACGTCTGGAGGGACGAGGAACAGTAGCGGGTGATGGTGCAGCCCGGCAGGTGGTCCATGCCCATCTGCACGGCCACGATCCGGCCGAGGTTGTGGCCCTGCTCGCCGCCGGGCAGACCGCAGCCCAGCATGAGGTCGTCGATGTCCCTGGGGTCGAGCGCGGGGATCTTGTCGAGGGCGGCCCGGACGATCGTGGCCGTCAGGTCGTCGGGGCGGAGCTCCTTGAGCGAGCCCTTGAAGGCACGGCCGATGGGGGAGCGGGCGGCGGAGACGATCACGGCTTCGGGCATCACGGGGCTCCAGGGGGTAACGGGGAGGGCTTAAGGGGAAGTTACCCGCCCGTATGGTGAGGGTCACGGGGCCCGGACTGTGACGCGGGCCGCATTTCTAAGCGAGCGCTCAGCGTGGCGCCCCGAAAGGGGCGCGGGACTGTGCCCCTGTGCGGCTCCGCCGCGTGGGCGCGATCAGCCACCAAGGGTCCGCAGGCGCCCGACGGCCCTGTCGCGGCATATTCCAGCGAGCGCAGCCGAGCAGGCGCGGAGCGCGGCGCGGCGGCCGGGTTGCCCGCCGTCAGGCGATCGGCGTCGGGTCCGGCGTCTGGATCCGGCGGCGGCGCCTGCGCTTGAGGAGGGCGAAGGGGCCGCGTGGGCCGGAGGGCATTGCTCCGGTCACTTCCGTGCCGCCTTCGGAGGCGGCCCGCGCGGCCGCCCGGGCCACCGGCAGGAAGCCCTCGCGCCGCGACACGTCGGGGCGCTCCTCCTCCGGCCACAGGCCGAGCGCCGCGCAGAGCGTGGGCAGGACCGCCATCGCCGCCGTGGCGTACCCCTCCGCGGACGGGTGGTAGTTGTCGGGGCCGAACAGTTCGCGGGGGTTCGCGGCGAACTCCGGGCCGAGCAGGTCGCCGAGCGACACCGTGCGGCCGCCCTGCTCGACCACGCCGATCGTCTGCGCGGCGGCCAGCTGCCGCGACACCCGGCGGGCCAGCCACCGCAGCGGCTGGTAGACGGGCTCGATCGTGCCGAGGTCGGGACACGTGCCGACGACCACCTCGGCGCCCGCGGTACGCAGTCTGCGCACCGCCGACGCGAGCAGCCGCACCGACCGCGTCGGCGGCATCCGGTGCGTCACGTCGTTGGCCCCGATCATCAGGACGCACACGTCGGGCAGCCAGCCCGTCTCGTCGGACAGGACCAGCGTCACCTGCCGGTCGAGGTCGTCGGACTGCGCCCCGGCCTTGGCCACGACCCGCAGGTCCACCGGCCGCTCGGCCACCGCGGCGAGCCCGGACGCCAGCAGCGCGGCGGGCGTCTGCCGGGCCCGGTGCACGCCGAGGCCCGCGGCCGTGGAGTCCCCGAGCATCGCGAACCGCAGCGGCTCCCCGCACGCGGCCCGCGCCGCGAAGGCCGCCCCGTACCGTCCGTCGGCCCGCGGCGGCGTCCCGTGTCCGCCGTTGCCCACGGACCGCTTGGCCAGCTGCACCTCGGCGAGGACGATCCCGACCGTGGCCGCGCCGAGCAGCCCGATGCCTCCGCCGCCGTACGCCGCGCCCGCGGCGATGCGCCGCGCCACCCTCGCCCTCGACATCCCCGCTGTCACCTCTGCCAGGTCCCTGTGGAGCCGTTCGTCCCTTACATCCACTCATTGCCCCGTCGGGACGGTCGGCCAATCGTGAGAGGAGGTGACTCGGGCAGATGGCCCCGTAGTCTGACGGTTACCGAAAACCGAAATACGAACACCTCGTGCGAGCAGCCATGCCCTCACGACGTCGCGCCCCGGATACCCGGCCGGATACACGGAGACAACGTGCAATTCCACGACTCGATGACCAGCCTCGTCGGCAACACCCCGCTGGTCAGGCTCAACAACGTGACGCAGGGCCTGAAGGCCACCGTCCTCGCCAAGGTCGAGTACTTCAACCCGGGCGGCTCCGTGAAGGACCGCATCGCCCTGCGCATGATCGAGGCGGCCGAGGCCGGCGGCGAGCTCCGCCCCGGCGGCACCATCGTCGAGCCGACCAGCGGCAACACCGGTGTCGGCCTGGCGATCGTGGCCCAGCAGAAGGGCTACAAGTGCGTCTTCGTGTGCCCGGACAAGGTGAGCACCGACAAGATCAACGTGCTGCGTGCCTACGGTGCCGAGGTGGTCGTCTGCCCGACCGCCGTCGACCCCGAGCACCCGGACTCGTACTACAACGTCTCCGACCGCCTGGTCCGTGAGATCCCGGACGCCTGGAAGCCGGACCAGTACTCCAACCCGAACAACCCCCTGTCGCACTACCACTCCACCGGGCCCGAGCTGTGGGAGCAGACGGAGGGGAAGATCACCCACTTCGTGGCGGGCATCGGCACCGGCGGCACGATCTCCGGCACCGGCGGGTACCTGAAGGAGGTCTCCGGCGGCAAGGTCAGGATCGTCGGCGCGGACCCCGAGGGTTCCGTGTACTCCGGCGGCTCCGGGCGGCCGTACCTGGTCGAGGGCGTCGGTGAGGACTTCTGGCCGACGGCCTACGACCGCAACGTCACCGACGAGATCATCGCCGTGTCCGACAAGGACTCCTTCCAGATGACGCGGCGCCTCGCCAAGGAGGAGGGCCTCCTGGTGGGCGGCTCCTGCGGCATGGCCGTCGTCGCTGCGCTGCGCGCGGCGGAGGGCCTCGGCCCCGACGACGTCGTGGTCGTCCTGCTGCCCGACAGCGGCCGCGGCTACATGAGCAAGATCTTCAGCGACGAGTGGATGAACGACTACGGCTTCCTGGAGGAGGCCGGTGACCAGCCGCGCGTCGGCGACGTCCTGCGCCGCAAGGAGGGCGGCGAGCTGCCCTCGCTCGTCCACATGCACCCGGAGGAGACGGTCGGCGAGGCGATCGAGGTCCTGCGCGAGTACGGGGTCTCGCAGATGCCCATCGTGAAGCCGGGCGCCGGGCACCCCGACGTCATGGCCGCGGAGGTCATCGGCTCGGTGGTGGAGCGCGAGCTGCTCGACGCGCTGTTCGCGCAGCGGGCGTCGCTGCACGACCCGCTGGAGAAGCACATGTCCGACCCGCTGCCGCAGGTCGGCTCCGGTGAGCCGGTCGGGGACCTGATGTCCGTGCTCGGCACGGCGGACGCGGCCATCGTCCTCGTCGAGGGCAAGCCCACGGGCGTCGTGAGCCGCCAGGACCTCCTGGCCTTCCTCGCGGAGCAGCAGGGCAGCTAGGCCCGGACTTCGCGGAACCGGTACGCACGCGACACGTCCGCGCAGCACCCCCTTAACACGGGTCGGGCACCGTAGGGGGTGTCGGCGTCAGGACTTCCGGAGCGGCTCCCGGACCTCCAGCGGCGCCCGGACGCGAGCGCTCGGCCCTGACCTGCGCGCCCGTCCCCGCGGGGACCGCCGTCGTCCCGCCCTCCGGCGCTGCCGGGGGTGCGGCGGTCCCCGCGCTATGCGCGGGCGCTGTTTCCGGGCCCCTGCCCGTTCGCCGGCTCGCCCTGTCGTCGGGCGCCCTCACTGCACCGCGCTACCGCGCTTGTCCTCAAACGCCGGACGGGCTGGAGGCTTGCGGACGGGCTGGGGGCTTCGGCTGGGGTCAGTCTTCCCAGTCGGGCTTGCGGGGGGAGCGGCGGAGGAAGGGGAGGAGGCCCGTGCCGCGCGCGGCGTGGACCGCGTTGACGCCGACGATGCCGAACCACGTCACGAAGAGGCCGGACAGCCCCGCGTTCACCACGCCGATCGCCGAGAGGGGGATCGCGAGGATGAGCGAGACGATGCCGAAGCCGAAGCGCTCGCCCCAGGAGTCGACTCCGCTGGCGGGGTTGCGGGCGCTACGGGCCATGATCATCTGCTGTTCGGCCAGGTGACGGCGCATCTGCCGGTCGATCGTCCCGTCCAGGCGCTTCTCGACCTTTTCGAGGAACGAGTCGACGAGCGCGGACTCGTACTCCTCGCCGAGGTCCTTGCGCGCGTGCAAGGCGGCGTCGAGTTCCTTCTTGAGTTCGGCGTCACGTGTGGCTTCCATACCCCTTACGGTACGCAGCCCGCGGCCCCCGGACAGTGGGGCTAACCCCCCATTCCGTCCTGGGCGAGGCCCCCGTCCGCCGGCGCGTGGTCCGGGTCGCGCCGGGCGAGCAGCCAGTACAGGAGGGCCGGGACCACGAGCCCCACGATCCAGGAGACGTCGGCGCCGCCGAGGGAGTCCACCAGCGGCCCGGTGTAGAAGTGCGTGACGAGGAACGGGAGTTGGGCCAGGAGGCCGACCCCGTAGACGGCGAGCGCGTCCCAGCGCCAGGCGCCGTACCGGCCGTGCGGGTCGAACAGGGCCGGGATGTCGTACCGCTCCTTGGAGATCAGGTAGTAGTCGACCAGGTTGATCGCGGACCACGGGGTGAAGAACGTCAGCAGGAACAGCAGGAAGTCCTTGAAGGACGTCAGGAAGCTGTCCTTGCCGAGGAGCGCCACCGCGGTGCCCGCGACCATGATCAGACCGATGTACGCGGCCCGCCCGCGCGGCGAGAGCGTCTTCCGGCCGCGGAAGCCGCCGATGCCGGTGACCATCGACATGAAGCCGCCGTACGTGTTGAGCACGTTGATGGTCAGCTTGCCGAGCGCGATCACGAAGTACAGGAGCGAGGCCACGAGGCCGGTCCCGCCGAGCCCCACGACGTACTCGACCTGGTGGTCCATGAACGCCCCGCCCGCGCCGGCCGCCACCAGCACGCCGAACGTCATGGACCACTGGGAGCCGAGCGCCGAGCCGGACAGGGTCCACCAGAACGTGGCGCGGGCCGACGTCGTGCGCGGCAGATAGCGCGAGTAGTCCGCGACGTACGGGCCGAACGCCAGCTGCCACGACGCCGAGAGCGACACCGCGAGCAGGAAGACCGGCAGGTCGAAGCGGGCGTCCGCGAGCAGGTCCGCGAGGTCGACGCGGTCCAGGAGGCGGATGCCGAGGTAGACGAAGGCGAGCGCGCAGACCACGCTCGCGATCCGGCCGAGGACGTGGATCACGCGGTAGCCGACCGTGGCCGTCACCGCCGTGACCACCGCGAAGAGGACGATCCCGGTGGTGTCGCCGGTGTGCGTCAGCTCGGCGGTGGCCTGCCCGGCGAGCACGCTGCCGCTGGCGAAGAAGCCGACGTACATCAGGATCACGAGGAGCAGCGGCACGACGGCGCCGCGCACCCCGAACTGGGCCCGGGACTGGATCATCTGGGGCAGCCCGAGCCGGGGGCCCTGCGCGGAGTGCAGGGCCATGACGGCGCCGCCGAGCACGTTGCCGAGGGCGAGGCCCACGATCGACCACACCACGTCGCCGCCGAAGACGACGGCGAGCGCGCCCGTGACGACCGCCGTGATCTGGAGGTTCGCGCCGAGCCAGAGCGTGAACTGGCTGACCGGGCTGCCGTGCCGCTCGGCGTCCGGTACGACGTCGATGGAGCGCTGCTCCACCAGGGACTTGGGTGACTCCGTCATGGTGCGCCGGTCCTCGCCTCGCCGGACTGTATATGGTCATGCAGAGTTCTGGTTTGCTGAATACTTTGTCAATGGTCGGGTGGCGACAGGAGCGGGAGCGGCGTGAGGAGTCCGGCATGAGTGACAGTCCAGCGGCACGGCTTCAGGCGCTCTTCGAGGGGCACCGGCTCACGCCGACGCAGCGCCGCATCGCCCACTGCATGGTGCGGCGCGCCGCCGACGCGCCCTTCCTGTCCAGCGTCGAGCTGGCCGAACTCGCGGGTGTCAGCCAGCCGTCCGTGACCCGCTTCGCGGTCGCGCTCGGCTTCGACGGCTACCCGGCGCTGCGGCGCCACCTGCGCGACGTGGCCCCCGCGGAGGCGCCGGAGGACGCCGCGGCGAACGAGTACCAGCAGGCCGTCGAGGCGGAGATCGAGAACCTGCGCCACCTCGCGGCCGTCCTCGCCGACCCCGCGCCCGTCGAACGCGCGGGCCGCCTCCTGGCCGCTTCCCGCCCGCTGCCGGTCCTCGGCCTGCGGGCCGCCGCCTCCCAGGCCTACGGCTTCTCGTACTTCGCCGCGAAGGTCCACCCCGACGTGCGGCTGCTCGACGAGGGCGGCTCCATGCTCACCGACCGCCTGGACGCGGCCGTGCGCGCCGGGGCCGACGCCCTGCTCTGCTTCGCGCTGCCCCGGCACCCGCGCGAGGTCGTGGACGCCCTCGCCCACGCCCGGGCCGCGGGCCTGACCGTCGTCACCGTCGCCGACTCCGCCTTCGCGCCCGTGGCCGCGCACTCCGACCTGCTGCTGCCCGCCGCCGTCGGCACCGGCCTCGCCTTCGACACGGCCTGCGCCCCCATGCTGCTCGGCCGGGCGCTCCTGGAGGCCATGTGCGACGCGCTGCCCGACGCGCAGGCGCGCCTGGAGGAGTTCGACGTGGGGGCGGCCGAGCGCGGCCTCTTCGTCGAGTGACGCCCCGTCAGGCGACGCGGGCGCCGCGCCGCCACACCGCCGAGACCAGCGGTACGCCCGGCCGGTAGGCCAGGTGGACGTGGCTCGGCGCGTCCAGGAGCGCCAGGTCGGCGCGGGCGCCGGGGGAGAGGCGGCCGACGTCCGTGCGGCGCAGCGCCGCGGCGCCGCCCGCCGTGGCCGCCCACACCGCCTCGTCGGGGGTCATCCCCATGTCCCGTACGGCGAGCGCGACGCAGAACGGCACGGACGAGGTGAACGACGAGCCCGGGTTGCAGTCCGTCGACAGGGCCACCGTCGCGCCCGCGTCGAGCAGCCGCCGGGCGTCGGGCCACTCGGCGCGCGTGGAGAACTCCGCGCCCGGCAGCAGCGTGGCCACCGTGTCGCTGTGGGCGAGGGCGTCCACGTCGGCGTCCGTCAGATGCGTGCAGTGGTCGGCGCTCGCGGCGTCGAGCTCCACGGCCAGCTGGACGCCCGGGCCGTAGCTGAGCTGGTTGGCGTGCACGCGCGGGTGCAGCCCCTTCGCCTTCCCCGCGGTCAGGATCGCCCGCGCCTGGTCGCCGTCGAAGGCGCCCTTCTCGCAGAACACGTCGATCCAGCGGGCGTGCGGGGCGCAGGCGTCCAGCATCTCGCCCGTCACCAGGGCCACGTACGCCGCCGGGTCGCCGGCGTGGTCCGGCGACACGATGTGGGCGCCGAGGAAGGTGACCTCGTCCGTGTGGCGCGCCGCGATGCGCAGGGCGCGGGCCTCGTCCTCGGTCGTCAGGCCGTAGCCCGACTTCGTCTCGAACGTCGTGGTGCCCTGGCGCAGGGCCTCGGCGAGGTAGCGGGCGAGGTTCGCCTCCAGGGCCTCGTCCGACGCGGCGCGGGTCGCCGCCACGGTTGTGCGGATGCCGCCCGCCTCGTAGGGGCGGCCCTCCATGCGGGCGTTGAACTCCTGGGTGCGGTCGCCCGCGAAGAGGAGGTGGGAGTGGGAGTCCACGAAGCCGGGCAGGGCCGCGCGGCCCTGGGCGTCGTACGCCTCGTCCGCCGCCGGGGCCTCGGCGCTCGGGCCCACCCAGGCGACCTCCTCGCCGTCCAGGACGACGGCGGCGTCCTCGATGAGCCCGAGCGGGCCCCGGCCCAGGGCAGGGTCGTTGGTGACGAGGCTGCCGATGTTGCGGATGACGGTGGTGGTCATGGGGGTCCTGTTCGTGGGTGGGTGCGGGTGGTCCCTCGCGGTGCGCCCCAGGCCCGCCCCTTCCCGCTCCGGGGGCTCCGCCCCCGTACCCCCGGTCCTCAAACGCCGGACGGGCTGAAAGATCCAGCCTCTCCGGCGTTTGAGGAGCGGGGTCTGGGGCGGAGCCCCAGTTCGGGAAGGGGCGGGCCTGGGGCGCACCGCGAGGGCTAGTGCAGGGCTGTCACCGCTTCGGTCAGGGCCGACGGTACGTCGGGGACGAGGGTGTGGGCGCCGTCGCGGACCACGTGGCGGCCCCCGACCACGGTGTGCCGCACATCCACCGCGCTCGCCGCGAACACCGCGACCTCCGCCCCGAGCCGCGGCACGGCCCCCGCCGTCCGCACGGAGTCGAGCGCGACCGTGGCGAAGTCGGCGAGCCGCCCCGCCTCCAGGGCCCCGGCATCGGCCCAGCCGAGCGCGGCGTGCCCGTCGGCGGACGCCGCCCGCAGCAGCGCGGCCGCCGTCCAGTGCCCCCGCGTGTGGGTCCGCAGCCGCTCGTTGAGCTCCATCGCCCGCGCCTCCTCGAAGAGGTCGATGACGGCGTGGCTGTCGCTGCCGAGGGAGAGCGGGCTGCCCGCCCGCTGGAGGGCGGGCGCGGGCCCGATGCCGTCGGCGAGGTCCCGCTCGGTGGTGGGGCACATGCAGGTGCCGGTGCCCGAGCCGCCGATCAGGGCGATGTCGTCGTCCGTGAGGTGCGTGTTGTGGACGCCCGTCGTGCGCGCCCCGAGCACCCCGTGGTCGGCGAGCAGCCGCGTGGGCGTGCGGCCGTGCACGGCCAGGCACGCCTCGTTCTCGGCGGTCTGCTCGGACAGGTGCACGTGCAGCGGGGCGCCGCGCGTCGCGGCCCACTCGGCCACGGTGCCCAACTGCCGCGCGGGCACGGCCCGTACGGAGTGGATCGCCGCGCCGATCCGGGCGTGCTCGCGGTCCTTCAGGAGCGCGGCCCGCTCCGCCCACGCCTGGGCCGTGCCGTCGGAGAACCGCAGCTGGTGGTGGTCGGGCGGGGCGCCCTCGGCGGCGTCGCGCAGGCCGGAGGCCACGTACGCGGTGTCGAGGAGCGTGATGCGGATGCCCGCGTCGGCCGCGGCGGCGATGAGGGCCTCGCCCATCGCGTTCGGGTCGGCGTAGCGCTTCCCGCCGGGCGCGTGGTGCAGGTAGTGGAACTCGCCGACGGCCGTGATCCCGGCGAGCGCCATCTCCGCGTACACCGCCCGCGCGAGCGCGTGGTACGTCTCCGGCGTGAGCCGGTCGGCCACGGAGTACATGACCTCGCGCCACGTCCAGAACGTGCCGCTGCCGACCTGCACGGTGGAGCGCAGCGCCCGGTGGAAAGCATGCGAGTGGGCGTTGGCGAGGCCGGGCAGGGTCAGGCCGCGCAGGACCGTGGCCCCCGGCGGCGGGGCCCCGACGCCGGTGCGGACGGCGGCGATCCGCCCGTCCGCACCCACGTCGAGCGCCACGCCGGGCTCCACGGCCGGCTCCAGCCAGGCGTGCTCCGCCCAGTACGTGTGCGTCACCGGCACGCCAGGCCCTCCAGTACGTCGGCGAGCGCCCGCACCCCGGCGACGCAGTCGTCCTCCGCCGCGTACTCGGCGGGGGAGTGCGAGACGCCCGTGGGGTTGCGGACGAACAGCATGGCGGTCGGGACGGACGCGGAGAGGATGCCCGCGTCGTGCCCGGCGCCGGTGCCGAGCACGGGCACCTCGCGGCCGGTGCGCCCGCGCAGGAGCGCGCCCAGCTCGTCGCGCAGCGCGTGCTCGAACTCGATGACCGGCGTGAACGACTCGCGTACGACGGCGAGGTCGACGCCGTGCCGGTCCGCGTACTCGCGGGCCGCCTTCTCGACCGCCGTCACCACCGTGTCGAGCGTCTCCTGGTCCGCGGCGCGCGAGTCGAGCCAGCCGCGCACCAGGGACGGGATGGCGTTGACGCCGTTGGGCTCGACGGAGATCTTGCCGAACGTCGCCACCGCGCCCGCGAGCTCCGCCTCGCGGCGGGCCGCGAGGACCGTCTCCGCGTAGCTCAGCATCGGGTCGCTGCGGTCGACGAGGCGGGTGGTGCCCGCGTGGTTGGCCTCGCCGCGGAAGTCGAAGCGCCAGCGGCCGTGCGGCCAGATGGCGCTGGCGATGCCGACCTCGTCGCCGGACAGGTCCAGGGCCCGGCCCTGCTCCACGTGCAGCTCCACGAACGCGCCGATCCGGGCGAGCCGCTCGGGGTCCGGGCCGATCGCCGCCGGGTCGTACCCGGCGGCCTCCATCGCCTCCGGCAGGCGCACGCCGTCGCCGTCGCGCAGCTCGTACGCCTGCTCCTTGGTGAGCTGCCCGGCCGTGAGCCGGGAGCCGACGCAGGCCAGGCCGAAGCGGGCGCCCTCCTCGTCGCCGAAGTTCGTGAGGGCGAGGGGGCGGGTGAACTCCGCGCCCCTGGCGCGGAGTTCGTCGAGTGCGGCGAAGGCGGAGACGACGCCGAGGGGGCCGTCGAAGGCGCCGCCGTCGGGGACGGAGTCCAGGTGCGAGCCGGTGACGACGGCGTCTCCCGCGGCCGGGTCGCCGAGCCACGCCCACTGGTTGCCGTTCCGGTCCGTCTCGTACGCGAGCCCCCGGCTCTCGGCCTGCTCCTGGAACCAGGTCCGGCAGTCGGCGTCGGCCCCGGTCCAGGCGTGGCGGCGGTAGCCGCCGGTCTCGGCGTTGCGGCCGATGGGAAGCAGGTCGCGCCACATCGCCGTGAAGTCGGGCGGCGTCGGCGACTGCGGTGCCGTCGTGGCCGGGCGCGCAGTTCCCCGCGCCCCTTCGGGGCGCTTCACTCGCCCTCCCGCATGGGCACGCGGACACCGCGCTCCGCGGCCACGGCCTCGGCGCCCTCGTAGCCCGCGTCGACGTGCCGGATCACGCCCATGCCCGGGTCGTTGGTGAGGACCCTGCGGATCTTCTCGCCCCCGAGCTTCGTGCCGTCGGCGACCGTGACCTGGCCCGCGTGGATGGAGCGGCCCATGCCGACGCCGCCGCCGTGGTGGAGGGAGACCCAGGAGGCGCCGGAGGCCACGTTGACCATGGCGTTCAGGAGGGGCCAGTCGGCGATGGCGTCGGAGCCGTCGCGCATGCCCTCGGTCTCGCGGTACGGCGAGGCCACCGAGCCGCAGTCGAGGTGGTCGCGGCCGATCGCGAGCGGGGCCTGGAGCTCACCGGAGGCCACCATGTCGTTGAACCGCTCGCCCGCCTTGTCGCGCTCGCCGTAGCCGAGCCAGCAGATGCGGGCGGGCAGGCCCTGGAAGTGGACGCGCTCGCCCGCCATCTTGATCCAGCGGTGCAGCGATTCGTTCTCGGGGAAGAGGTCGAGGATCGCCTTGTCGGTCTTGTGGATGTCCGAGGCCTCGCCCGAGAGCGCCGCCCAGCGGAACGGGCCCTTGCCCTCGCAGAACAGCGGCCGGATGTACGCGGGGACGAAGCCGGGGAAGGCGAACGCCCGGTCGTAGCCCGCCAGTTGGGCCTCGCCGCGGATGGAGTTGCCGTAGTCGAAGACCTCGGCGCCCGCGTCCATGAAGCCGACCATGGCCTCGACGTGCCGGGCCATGGACTCGCGGGCCCGGGTGGTGAAGCCCGCCGGGTCCTTCTCGGCGGCCGTCGCCATGTCGTCGAAGTCGACGCCGACGGGGAGGTAGGCGAGCGGGTCGTGGGCGCTCGTCTGGTCCGTGACGATGTCGACGGGCGCGCCCTCGGCGAGCATGCGCGGCAGCAGCTCCGCCGCGTTGCCGAGCAGGCCGATGGAGAGCGGGCGGCGGGCGTCGCGGGCCTCGGTGGCGAGCTGGAGCGCGTGCTCCAGGGAGTCCGCCTTCACGTCGAGGTAGCGGTGCTCGATGCGGCGCTCGATGGCGCGCGGGTCGCAGTCGATACAGATCGCGACGCCGTCGTTCATGGTGACGGCCAGCGGCTGGGCGCCGCCCATGCCGCCGAGCCCGGCGGTGAGCGTGATGGTCCCGGCGAGCGTGCCGCCGAACTTCTTCGCCGCGACGGCCGCGAAGGTCTCGTACGTGCCCTGGAGGATGCCCTGGGTGCCGATGTAGATCCAGGAACCGGCGGTCATCTGGCCGTACATGGTGAGGCCGAGCGCCTCCAGGCGGCGGAACTCCTCCCAGTTCGCCCAGTCGCCGACCAGGTTGGAGTTGGCGATGAGCACGCGCGGCGCCCACTCGTGGGTCTGCATGACGCCGACGGGGCGGCCGGACTGGACGAGCATCGTCTCGTCCTGCTTGAGGGTCCGCAGCGTGCGCACCATCGCGTCGAAGGAGCGCCAGTCGCGGGCCGCCTTGCCGGTGCCGCCGTAGACGACGAGCTTGTCGGGGTGCTCGGCGACCTCGGGGTCGAGGTTGTTCTGGAGCATGCGCAGGGCGGCTTCCTGCTGCCATCCCAGGGCGCTCAGTTCGGTGCCGCGCGGCGCTCGTACGGGGCGGGGTCCTGACATGGCGGTGCCTCCTGAGGGCTGTGACCTTGTTATTCACATCCTCGGTCGGTGAATAGCTCTAGTCAATAGCACCGTAGGGCCAGCGGACGCGGCGCTCGGGTGATTGTGTGGATCACATGAGCCCCCTTGCGTGGATCACATGAGCCCCGACGACGCGACGGTTCCCGGCCCCACCGTCGACCCCACGAGTCCCCCCGGCGCGGAGGCCGCCGCCCGCCGGGACCAGGCCGTACGCGCCGCGATCGAGCAGGGCGTGGTGAGCCCGGAGCACCCGCTCGCGGGCCTCGTCGACGTCACCGGCGTCCGCGCGGCCGCCGTCGCGCTGCGCGCCGCCTTCGCCGGGGTCACCCCGCCCGGCACCCCCGTCCTGCACGCCTTCGCCGTGAAGGCGACGCCCCTGGTGCCGGTCCTGCGGCTGCTGCACGAGGAGGGGATCGGCGCCGAGGTCGCGAGCCCCGGCGAACTGGCCCTCGCCCGCGCCGCCGGGGTGCCGCCCGCGCACACCGTCCTCGACTCGCCCGCCAAGACCCCCGCCGAGCTGCGCGAGGCCCTCGCCCTGGGCATCGCCGTCAACGCCGACAACCCGCAGGAGCTGGCCCGCGTCGACGCCCTGGTGCGCTCCGCGCCCACCGGATCGCCGCTCGGGATACGGGTGAACCCGCAGGTCGGCGCGGGCTCCATCGGCGCGCTCTCGACGGCGACGGCGACCTCGAAGTTCGGCGTGCCGCTGCGGGACGAGGGCGCCCGCGACTGGCTCGTCCAGGCCTGTCTCGACCGGCCCTGGCTGACCCGCCTGCACGCGCACACCGGCTCCCAGGGCATCCCCCTCGACCTGCTCGTGCGGGGTGTCGCCGCGGTGTACGAACTCGCCGAGGAGGTCAACGCCCGCGCCGGGCGCCGCCAGATCGACACCGTCGACATCGGCGGCGGCCTCCCCGTCAACTTCTCCTCCGACGAGGCGAGCCCGACCCACGGCCAGTACGCGCGCCTGCTCAAGGACCGCGTGCCCGGCCTGCTCGACGGGCGCTACGGCCTGGTCACCGAGTTCGGCCGCTCGCTGCTCGCCAAGCAGGGGGTGCTGCTCGCCCGCGTCGAGTACGTCAAGGAGGCGGGCGGGCGGCCCATCGCGCTGACCCACGCGGGCGTCCAGGTGGCGACCCGCACGGTGTACGCGCCCGAGTCCTGGCCGCTCCGGCTCGCCGCGTACGACGCCAAGGGCCGCCCCAAGCAGGGGCCCGTCGTCGGCCAGGACGTCGCGGGCCCGGCCTGCTTCGCGGGCGACCTGCTCGCCGCCGACCACCCGCTGCCCCGGCTCGAAGCGGGCGACCACGTGGCCGCCCTCGACACCGGCGCCTACTACTTCGCCCAGCACTACTCGTACAACAGCCTGCCCCGGCCCGGGATCCACGGCTTCGCCGCGGGGGCGGACGGCACGGTCCGCTTCGCCACCGTGCGCGCGCCGCAGCCGGTGGCGGAGCTGGTCGAGGAGGCCGGCGGCGGCGTACCGGACGCGCTGAACGGGCTGTGAGGCGCCGCCACGGGCTCTGATGTTGCTCAACTCCCGCATCGTCCCGGCGTGTCACGGGCAAGAGATCCTTCCGAAGTTCCCGGTCACGTTCGGGGGAGGCTCCTGTGACGACTTCAGGAACGAGCGGTACCACCACGCATCCGGCCGAGGAGGAGCCCGGCCTGCGCCGGGTCCTCGGCCCCAAGCTGCTGATCCTCTTCGTGATCGGCGACATCCTCGGCACCGGCATCTACGCCACCACCGGCAAGGTGGCGGGAAAGGTGGGCGGCGCCCTGTGGGTGCCGTTCCTCATCGGCTTCGTCGTGGCGATCCTGACGGCCGCGTCGTACGTGGAACTGGTCGGCAAGTACCCCAAGGCGGCGGGTGCCGCGCTCTACACCCAGAAGGCCTTCAAGGTCCCCTTCCTGACCTTCATCATCGCGTTCATGGTGATGTGCTCGGGCCTGTCGTCCGCGAGCGCGGCCGCCCGCGCCTTCAGCGGGGACTACCTGAGCGAGCTGACCGATGACGCGCTGCCGCCGACGCTGGTGGCGATCGCGTTCGTCCTCGCCCTCGCCGCGCTGAACCTGCGGGGCGTGTCGGAGTCGGTGAAGGCGAACGTCGTGCTGACCGCGGTCGAGCTGACCGGTCTGCTGATCATCCTCGCGATCGGCGCGTGGGCCGTGCTCACGGGGGACGGGGAGCCGTCGCGGCTCACCGAGTTCGAGTCGAGCGGCACCGGATACGCCCTGTTCACGGGAGTCCTCGGGGCCACCGCGCTCGGCTTCTTCGCCTTCGTCGGCTTCGAGGACTCGGTGAACATGGCCGAGGAGACCAAGGACCCCACCCGCACCTTCCCGCGCGCGATCTTCATCGGCGTGGCGGTGACCGGCACCATCTACGTCCTGGTCGCCCTGGTCTCCTCGCTCCTGGTGGACTACAGGACCCTGGAGGGCTCCAGCGGACCGCTCCTGGAGGTGGTGAAGGCGGGCGGCGTGGACTTCCCGCACAAACTCTTCGCGCTCATCGCCCTGTTCGCGGTCACCAACTCCGCCCTCATCAACATCATGATGGCGTCCCGCCTCTGCTACGGCATGGCCAACGAGCGCATCCTGCCGCGCTCCATGGGCCGCGTCCTGGCCGGTCGCCGCACGCCCGTCGTGGGCATCGCGTTCGTGTCCCTGCTCGCCATCGGCCTGGTCTCCACCGGCGAGATCGAGGGCCTCGGCGACACCACGGCGTTCCTGCTCCTGTGCGTGTTCGCCGTCGTCAACGTCGCGGTCCTGGTGCTGCGCAGGGACCCCGTGGACCACGACCACTTCCGCACGCCCACGGCCCTGCCCGTGCTCGGCGCGATCACCGCGCTCGTCCTCGCGAGCCCGCTCGCCGACCGCCCGGCCGACGTCTACGTCCGCGCGGGCGTGCTGCTCGCGATCGGCATCGCCCTGTGGGCGGTGAACAAGCTGGTGATGCGGGCGCGTACGGAGGCCTGACCGCGGCGGAGGGGGCCCCGGAACTCGAACGCCGGAGGGGGCGAACGCTGCCGCGAGCGGCACCGTCCGGCTCCTCCGGCGTTCGAGTTCCGGGGCGCGGAGCGACGACGGGGCGCTGTTACTCCTCGACCGTCAGCGCTCTGCGCAGCCGCACCAGCGTGCGGGACAGCAGACGCGAGACGTGCATCTGGGAGATGCCCAGCTCCTCACCGATCTCCGACTGGGTCATGTTCGCCACGAACCGCAGGGAGAGGATCTTCCGGTCCCGCGGCGGCAGTTCGGCGATCAGCGGCTTCAACGACTCGACGTACTCGATGCCTTCGAGCCCGTGGTCCTCGTAGCCGATGCGGTCGGCGAGCGCGCCTTCGGAGTCGTCGTCCTCGGGCTGCGCGTCGAGCGAGCTCGCGGTGTAGGCGTTGGACGCCGCCATGCCTTCGACGACCTCGTCGGGCGAGAGGCCGAGGCGCTCGGCGAGCTCGGCCACCGTCGGCGAGCGGTCGAGCTGCTGAGCGAGTTCGTCACCCGCCTTGGCGAGGTCGAGGCGGAGCTCCTGGAGCCGTCGCGGCACGCGCACCGACCACGAGGTGTCGCGGAAGAAGCGCTTGATCTCGCCGACGATGGTCGGCATCGCGAAGGTGGGGAACTCGACGCCGCGGCTGAGCTCGAAGCGGTCGATCGCCTTGATCAGGCCGATGGTGCCGACCTGGATGATGTCCTCCATCGGCTCGCTGCGGGAGCGGAACCGGGAGGCGGCGAACTTCACCAGGGCGAGGTTGAGCTCGACGAGGGTGTTGCGTACGTACGCGTGGGCGTGGGTGCCCTCTTCGAGGGACTCGAGCCGCTCGAAGAGCGTCTTGGACAGGGCTCGCGCGTCGAGGGGGCCCACCTCGTCGAACGGGGGGATCTCGGGGAGCCCGGAGAGTGACTCGGGCCGCTCGTCGGGGCGCGACGGGTCCGTCGCGGCCGCCGGCAGGGCCTCTTCGGCGGGGCCGGGGATCGAGGTTCGGGTGCGGTTCGGCGGGGGTGTCGACGTCGCTTGGTCAGTACGCGATTCGTCGAGCCGGGGTGACATGGTGTCCTCCATCGTTCTCGGCATATGGCTGCCGATGCCACTACGTGCACTGCGGTGTGCGGCGCCTCCATGGCCGTCCGGGTCGGGTGATGTCTCTTCTACCCCTACCCGCTTCCGACGCGGAGTCGCAAGTGCGGTGCGTGGCGAAATGTCCGAATTCAGGGGGATGTTCGGGTACCCCGGGGCGTACGGAAGGCGTAATGTTCAAGGGCGTCATCGCGCGTCACGGCGCGCGCCAGTAACAGCCCAACGGTCGGAAGAGAGTGACGGCATGGACCGCGGGACGGTCGGCAGCGCACACAGGGGCCGACTTTCGGTCGAAGTCCGGAAAGAGGGCCGCAGCGCCGTCGTGACTCCGGCGGGTGAGCTCGATCACCACACCGCCGATGTGCTGCGCGAACCGCTCGAGGGCTGCGTCGACGAGGGCTTCTCGCGCCTCGTGGTCGACTGCTCACGGTTGGAGTTCTGTGATTCCACGGGTCTCAACGTGCTCCTCGGGGCCCGCCTCAAGGCCGAGGCCGCGGGCGGCGGCGTGCATCTCGCCGGGATGCTGCCGGTGGTGGCCAGGGTGTTCGAGATCACGGGGGCCGACGCCGTCTTCACCGTCCACGAGACGCTCGAAGCGGCACTGGCCGACTGAGCCGGACCTCTTTTCGCGGGGAGAACGGGATGTGTGGGGGCGATATGACGGGTGACGTGAAGCGTTATGTGTCAGTTGCCGCTGTGTGACCAATGCGTTACCAGCGTCACACGGTTCTCACCGAATCCATGGGTGTTCGTCCGGTTCGGCCGGGCAGGAGTCACCCTGAATCCGGAGTCGGCCGTCGTCCGGCGGGCGCCGGACCGAACAGCAGACCAACACAGCCAGACCAACGTCGGATCAAACGTCAGAAATGGCAAGCGGCCGGGGAGCGGCCGGGCGGGCGGAGGCCCCGCCGCCGGGCTCCCGTGGTCCGTCCTTGTCCAGAGTCCTCTTGTCGGTGAGGTGAAGTGCTGATGAGCGCCACCCGGCCTTACTCGCCGGGCGACCGTGGCCCGGAGCCGGAGGCCGCTGTCGCGGACGCTCCCGCGCACGCGGCCACCCCCGGGCCCGGCGGCCGCCAGGTCCGCAGGCTGAGCCTGGACGGCGCGAGCGGCGTGGTCCCGCTCTCGCGGGACTTCACCCGCGAGGCGCTGCACGCCTGGGGCTGGCTGCCCGCGGCCACCGCCGACCGGCGCGCCGCGGCGGAGGACGTCCTGCTCGTGGTCTCCGAGCTGGTCACCAACGCCTGCCTGCACGCCGAGGGCCCCGACGAGCTCTGGCTGTCCTGTGACGGCGGCCGGAAGGTGCTGCGCATCGAGGTCTCCGACCGCGGTGCCGGACAGCCCGCGCCGCGCACGCCGCACCGGGCCGGGCGGCCCGGCGGGCACGGCATGTTCATCGTGCAGCGGCTCTGTCTGGACTGGGGGGTTGTGCGGACCCCTGGGGCGACGGGCAAGACGGTGTGGGCGGAGCTGGAGGCGCCGGGCTAGCGCCCGCGCCCGGAGTCACAAGGGTTACCCGCGGTTCGAAGGACGCGCCGGATCTCCACGGATCCGGCGCGTCCTTTGTCTTCCCTCGACAAGGTCCCCGGCGTACCTTGAGCGCCCGATCTGATGTGCCGTCAGCAAATCAGTGCGCGCGGCACGGATTTCGCCACCGGCATGAGGGGACCACGAGGTGCCGTACCAGAGGAAACCCACCGCGCTCGCACTCACCGCCGCCCTGGCCGGATCGGCGCTGCTGCTGACCGCACCCGCCGCACGGGCCGAGGTCCAGGACGTCGACTACCAGTGCAAGACGCCCATCGGGAACAAGGGCGCCGTCTCGCCGATCGACATCAAGAGCGTCAAGAGCGGCAGCGGCTACAAGCTCACGATGTCCTTCCAGAAGGGCGTCTCCTCCAGCCCCGTCGAGCTGGGCAAGGGCGCCATGAAGCCGAGCGCGCTCATCGAGCTCGGCGGCGCGGAGAGCGGCACCGTCCCGGTGTCGGGGCCGCCCAACTCCGGGCCCGTCCCGGCCAACACGCCCATCAAGATCAGCACCCTGACGGGCACGTACACGCCCAAGAAGTCCGGCAAGGTCACCTTCACCGCCGGTGTCCTGACCATCAAGGCGCTCGGTACGACGACGACGTGCACGCCCGCGAACGACCCGAAGCCGTCGCTGACCCTGAACGTGAAGGGGAGCGGCTCGGACGCCGGCTCCGGCGCGGGCTCGGGATCCGACGCCGGTTCCGGTTCCGGGACGGGCTCCGGCTCCGGCGACGCGTCCGACGGCGCGCGGGGCACGCCGTCCGGCGGCGAGGACCTGCCGCAGACCGGACCCGCCGACTCCGCGATCGCGCTCGGCACGCTCGGCGGCACGGTGCTGCTCGCGGGCGCGGCCGGGGTGCTGTGGCTGACGCGCCGGAACCAGGCGCCGCGCTGAGGGCGGGGACGCGGGCGATGCGGGTGCGGGCCGCCGCGCGGGCGCTCGCCGCGGCCGGCGCGCTGCTCGGGTGCGCTGCCGCGCCCCTCGCCCGCGCGGCCGACGGCGACGGCTGGTCGCTCGACCCCGCGGGCTCCGCACGGCCGTCCCTGTACGCGGAGGGCGCGCCCGGTGCCGTCCTGGAGGACAAGGTGTCCGTCACGAACCGGAGCGCGCGGCCCCGCACGGTGACCCTGCGCGGCACCGGCCCCGACGGCATCGGGGCGTGGCTGGCCTTCGCCCGGCGGAAGGTGACGGTGCCGCCGCGCACCCGGGCCGACGTCCCGTTCACCGTGGCGGTGCCGAAGGGGGCCGCGCCGGGCGACCGCTCCGGCGCGGTCGTCGCGCGCGGCGGTGGCCGGGACGCCCGGGTGCCCCTGCGCCTGCGGGTGGCCGGGCCCGCCCTGGCCGCGCTGACCGTGGAGCGCGTACGCCTCGACGCGGACGCGGAGCGGATCACGTACGAGCTGGTGAACCGGGGCACCAC
Organism: Streptomyces sp. YIM 121038; assembly: GCF_006088715.1. Taxonomy (NCBI): domain Bacteria; kingdom Bacillati; phylum Actinomycetota; class Actinomycetes; order Kitasatosporales; family Streptomycetaceae; genus Streptomyces; species Streptomyces sp. YIM 121038. Next base: position 4,088,353 of record NZ_CP030771.1, on the reverse strand, counting down.
GGTGCTGGCGCCGCGCGTCGCGGTGCGGGCCGACGGCGTCTTCGGGGAACTGCTCGACCGGGCGCCGCACCGCGTGCCCGTGCGTGTCGCGCCCGGCAGCCGGGTCGCGCTGAGCGAGCCGTGGCCCGGCGTGCCGTCGTTCGACGCCGTGGACGTGCGCCTGACGGTCACGGCGGCGGGCGGGGTGCGGGCCGAGGGGTCCGCGTCCGCACGCCTCGTGCCGTGGCCCGCCGCCGCGGGCGCGGGCGCCGGTGCCGTCGCGGCGGGCGTCGCCGCGTGGTGCGCCGTACGGCACGCCGTACGCCGCCGGAGACGGGACGCCGGCGCACCGGCGGAGACGGCAGCGACAGCGGAGGCGGCGGCGGAAGCGACAGCGGCGGCGGAGACGGCAGCGGAAGCGGAGGCGGCGGCGGAGCGGGAGCCGACGGCCACGGGGACGGGAGGCAAGCCGTGAACGGACAGCGGACGTGGCCGCGCGGCTGCGCGTCGGCCCTGGTCCTCGCCCTGGCCTGCGCGCTGCTCGGGGCCGTGCCGGACGCCGCGGCCGAGCCGAAGCCGACGGTGACGCTCTCCGCGTCCCAGGCGGGGGCCGGGGGCTCGGTCACCGTGACCGGCAAGGGGTGGCGGCCGCGCGCGCTGCTCATGATGCTCGTCTGCGGGCAGGGCACGCCCGCCGCGGGGGTGCCCGGCGGCACCAACTCCTGCGCCAACGCCGAGGGCCGTGCCGTCACCACCGGCGGCGACGGCAGGTTCCGCAAGCGGCTGCCCGTGGCCGAGCCGCCGAAGCCCTGCCCGTGCGTCGTGCACGTCGCCACGGTGACCGGCGGGAAGGCCGCGGTGGACGCGGCGTTCAAGGTCGCGGGGCATCCGGTGAAGCCGTTGCGCAAGCCGCGCGGCGGGCGGCTCGCGGTGCTCGCGGACACCCGGCTCGACGGGTCGAGCGGCCTCCTCACGTGGTTCGGCTCCCCGCCCTCGCGGCAGCTGGTGGTCACCGTGGGCAACCTGGGCACCGCGCCGGTCAGGAACCCGGTCTTCCAGGTCGGCACCTCCCACGGCGTGTTCGCCCCGCAGTGGGAGCAGCAGCAGTGGCGCGGCACCATCGCGCCCGGCGCGAAGGCGAGGATCAGGCTGCCGGTCGAGCTGCCCGCGGGCGCCCACGGCGACTACCTGGTCTCGCTCCGGTACGGCAGCGACGTCCTCGCCGAGCAGCCGTGGGGCGTGGGGCGGCCCTGGGGCGTGACGCTGTTCTGGGTGCTCCTCGCCCTCGTCGTGCCCGCGGCCGTCTTCCGCGTCGGCATGGTGGCCGTCGACCGGCTCCGCCCCGCCAAGGGGCCCGGCGGCCGCCCGCAGGGCCGCCACCGCACGCGGCGCGTCACCGCGGCCCTGCCCGGCGGCACCCGGCTCACGAAGAGCGCCCTGCTCGCCAAGGCGGCGCTGCTCAGAAGGACGGACACCGCCGCCGACGACCCGGCACCCACCTCCCGGGACACCGGGTCCACCTCCACCGGCCTGCCGTGGTTCACCCCGGACACCGACCCGGGCGCCCCGGCGGGACAGCTCTCCGCACCGTCCGACAACGGCCCCCCGACGAAAGGAAAGCCGTGACGAGGAAGCCGACGCAACGGAGCGCGAGAGCGGGAAGAGCGGGCAGACCGGGAAGGGGCGCACCACCCCGGACGAGAGCGGCCGCGGCCTCGGTCGCCCTGGCGCTCGGCGGCGCGGGCCTCGCCGTGCTCGGCGCGGCGGGCCCGGCGAGCGCAGCCGAGGTCGCCTACAGGACCGAGTGCGTGCCGCCGCCCATCTCCCAGCTGCCGCCGGTGCACGGCACCACGAAGGCGGACGTGACGGCGCCCGCCGAGGCGAAGGTCGGCGACGAGGTCGAGGTGGTGTGGAAGACGGTCGAGGCCGCCTCCAAGAACCCCGACATCCTCGACCTCGGCGAGGACACCGTCCTGCCGACCGGCACCGTCACGGTGGGCGGTGCCCAGAGCGGCGACCTGAAGGTCGAGGGGACCCGCACCAATCCGCCCATCCCCAAGGGCGGCGCGATGGTCCTGTCCGACATGAAGGGCAAGCTGAAGCTGACCGCGCCGGGCGAGGTGACGCTGACTCCGGGCGCGTACGCCATCAACGTGAACAAGCCGATCTCCACGGACACCCCGTGCAAGCCCGAGGAGGCCGTGAAGCCCGCCGTGACCATCAAGGTGACCGACGGCGGCGGCACGTCCGGGGGCTCCTCGGGCGGGACGTCCGGTGGTACGACGTCCGGTGGGTCCTCCGGCGGTACGACCTCCGGCGGCGGTGACAGCGGCGGTGACAGCGGCGGTACGTCGGGCGGGACGACGGGCGGCTCGTCGGGTGGCTCCGCCGGTGGCTCCTCCGGCGGCGGCGACGGCCAGACCGACTTCCCCGGCAAGGAGGTGCAGGTCCCGTACAAGTGCAAGACGCCGATCGGCGACAAGGAGGCGACCTCGCCGGTGCAGATCGACGCCCGGAAGGACGGCGGGAAGTACGGCCTGACCGTGCGGTTCAAGAAGTCCGTGATGGACAGCCCGGTCGACATCCCCAAGGGCGCGGTGAAGCCCTCCATGGCCGTGCTCCTCGGCGGCGCCGACAAAGGCACGGTGCCCGTCGAGGGCCCCGCCAACAAGGAGCCCATCAAGTCCGGCGCGCCCATCGCCGTCCCGGACCTGACCGGCACCTACACCCCGGGCGCCGACGGCAAAGCGACGCTCTCGCCCGGTGTCCTCACCGTGAAGGCCCTCGGCACGACCACCACCTGTACGCCCGTGAAGACCGGGGTGTCCCTGGTGCTCGACACCTCGGCGCAGCCGGGCGGCGCGGCAGGCGGCTCGGGTTCGGGCTCGGGTTCGGGGTCCGGCTCGGGCTCCGGCGGCGGCTCCGCGGGCGGTGCCGGTGACGCGTCCGGCGGCGGCCTCGCCGACACCGGTGCCGACGACAACGGCGCGCTGCGGGCGCTCGGCCTGGTCGCGGGCACGGCGGTCCTCCTGGGCGGCGCGGTGTTCACGTTCCTGCCGCGCGGGAGGCGGCGGCTGCGCTGAAGCGCCCCGAAGGGGCGCGGGGCTGTGTCTCTGTGCGGCTCCGCCGCGCGGGCGCGACCAGCCACGGCGAACCCGCAGCCGGTCACCGGCCCCGGGGCAGCCCGGCGTGCTCCCGCAGCCACCGCAGGACGCCCGCGGCGAGCCCCCGCTCCCGCAGCAGAGCCCCGCCGTGCGCCGCGCCCGGCAGCGTACGCACGGTCACGTCCCGCAGCCCCGCGCGGCGCTGCGCGGCGGCGAGGTCCGCGGAGTGCGCGGGCGGCACGAAGTCGCCCGCCGAGTGCGCCAGGTACAGCGGAGCGTCCCGCGGGCCCGACGCGTGGGAGGCGGCCGACAGGTCGTCCCAGCGCTCCCGGCAGGGCTGTCCGGCGCGGTCCGGGTCGCACCCGGCGAGACGTTTCGCCGCCCGGGCGAGCGCCCGCCGCCGGTCCGGGGCGCCCGGCGCGGTGCCGTCGCGCCAGGCCCGGTACGGCGAGGCGACGGGGGAGAGGGCGGCCACGCCCCGGGTGTACGCGCGCCCGTCGCGGTACGCCCCGACGCTCACGGCCAGGTGCCCGCCCGCCGACGAGCCGAGCAGCAGGGGCCGGGGCGCGCCCGGCCCCTCGCGGCGGGCGATCCAGCGCAGCGCGGCCAGGACGTCGGTGCGCTGCGCGGGCCAGACGGCGTCCGAGGAGAGCCGGTAGTCGGTCTCGTACACGGTGAAGCCGCGCGCGGCGAACCACCGGGACCAGCCGCTCCAGTCGTTGTCCCGCGCCCACGAGCCGCCGTGCAGGATCACCAGGGCCGTGCCGCCGTGGCCGTACACGGTCACGGTCTGGCGCGGGTGCGCCCCGTAGGAGTAGGCGCGTCCGGGCGCGTGCGAGGCCTCGGCGGCCGCGCTGGAGGACAGGAGCGTGCCGCACAGGGCGAGGGTGAGGAGCGTCCGGCGTACGGTCATGGCCCGATGCTGCACCGGCGGCCGCGGCGCCGCCCCCGAAAAGGCCCGAGGGCCACCGCACCGGGTGGTGCGGCGGCCCTCAGTTCGTACGGGTGCGGCGTGCGGCGGGCAGACGTGGTCCGCCGCGCGAGCGCGACCGGCCACGGACGGCCCGCAGGTTCACCACCGCGGCACCGGCGAAGCGCTTAGTGGACGTCGCCCATGAGCGCCTTGACCTTCTTGCGGTACATGAACACCGCGACGGCCGCGATGACCGCCATCGTGGCCTCCATGGCGACCACACCGGACTTGTTCAGGTCGACGCCCGCGATGGAGAGCAGACCCGTGGTGCAGTCACCGGCGGTGACGGCGAGGAACCAGACGCCCAGCATCTGGGAGGCGTACTTCTCCGGGGCCATCTTCGTGGTGACCGACAGGCCGACGGGGGAGACGCACAGCTCACCGACGGTGTGGATGAAGTAGATCGCGACGATCCAGTACGCGCCGACCTTGTCGCCGTCGCCCGCCATGGACAGCGGGATCAGGAAGACGAAGAACGAGATGCCGACGATGAAGAGACCGGAGGCGAACTTCACGACCGAGTTCGGCTCCTGGCCGCGCCGGTTGAGCGCCAGCCAGATCCAGGCGACGACCGGGGCGAGGGCCATGATCAGGACGGGGTTGACCGACTGGAACCAGGAGACCGGGAAGTCGAAGCCGAGGATCGAGGTGTCGGTGGAGTTCTTGCCGAACAGGGCCACGGTGGACGCGCCCTGGTCGTAGATCATCCAGAAGACCGCGGCGGCCACGAAGAACCAGATGTACGCCGTCATCTTGGACTGCTCGGTCTCGTTCAGCGACTTGTCGCGCTTGATCTTGGTCAGGACCCAGATCGGGATGAGCAGACCGGAGACCGTGATCGGGACGATGGCCCAGTTCAGGGTGTAGACGTCCGTGGCGACGGCGACGCCGTAGAAGACGACGGCGGCGATGATCCACAGCATGGCCTTGCGGACCAGGCCCATCAGCTCGGCGCGCGGCACCGGCTTCGGCACGACGCTGCTCTGCGGGCTCAGGTGGCGGCCGCCGAGCAGGAACTGGATCAGGCCGAGGCCCATGCCGAAGGCGGCGATGGCGAAGCCGAGGTGCCAGTTGACCTTCTCGCCGACGGTGCCGATGGCCAGCGGGGCGAAGAAGGCGCCCAGGTTGATGCCGATGTAGAAGACCGTGAAGCCGCCGTCGCGGCGCGGGTCGTCCGGGCCGTTGTAGAGGTGGCCGACCATCGTGGAGATGTTGGCCTTCAGGAGGCCGGAGCCGATCGCCACGAAGACCAGGCCGAGGAAGAACATCGCCTGGCCCGGCAGCGCGAGCGTGAGGTGACCGAGCATGATCACCAGAGCGGCTATCGTGATCGTCTTGCGCGGGCCCCACAGGCGGTCCGCGAACCAGCCGCCCGGCAGGGCGAGCAGATAGACCATCGCCATGTAGATCGAGAAGATCGCCGTGGCTGTGGCGGCGTTCATGTCCATGCCGCCGGGCGCGACCAGGTACAAGGGGAGCAGGGCCTTCATGCCGTAGAAGCTGAAGCGCTCCCACATCTCGGTCATGAAGAGAGTGGCCAGGCCGCGGGGGTGGCCGAAGAAGGTCTTCTCGGAGCCAGGAGTGCTGGCCGAGTCCTTCGTCAGGCTGGACGCCATGGGTCGATCCTCGTGGTGTCGGGACGCGCGTGGCGAGGCCGCCGTGGGCGCGCCCGGTGGGGGCGGTCGGCACCGGCGCCGGACCGTCCACCCCCCACGCCTGCGAGGGGAACCGGTCCGCTGGGCGGAGCACGAGAGACGGCGACACCGAGATCCACACCCCGGACGCATCGTCGCGAGCGGGGCCCGACCACAGGTCATTGCTTTCAGGCTGGTGATCACCAGCCCACACACAGAAGGACCCTTGGCGCGCAATAGCGGGCCAAAGGTCCTTGAGTAGTGCTACAGGCGTCTCGCCACCATACGCCACGACAGAGCGTGATTTGGAAGGAGTTGAGACATGGATCACAGGTGACCTAGGAACCAATGGAACACATTCCAAGGTGTCCCCTAGATGTATCCAAGGATCGCATCCTGGATTGTGATCTTCCGGTACCGGGGGGCCGCCCCGTACGGGCCCCCGGCGCATGCCGCGCCCGCTCCTGGCGATCACCCTTCGACGGCCGTCCGCAGCGGACTACCATCACTCCATGACCCGTGTACTGCTCGCCGAGGACGACGCGTCCATCTCGGAGCCGCTGGCCCGCGCACTGCGCCGCGAGGGCTACGAGGTCGAAGTGCGCGAGGACGGTCCCACCGCCCTCGACGCCGGGCTGCAGGGCAGCGTGGACCTGGTCGTGCTCGACCTGGGCCTGCCCGGCATGGACGGCCTGGAGGTCGCGAGGCGGCTGCGCGCCGAGGGGCACACGGTGCCGATCCTCATCCTCACCGCGCGCGCCGACGAGGTCGACACGGTCGTCGGGCTCGACGCGGGCGCCGACGACTACGTCACCAAACCGTTCCGGCTCGCCGAGCTGCTCGCCCGGGTCCGGGCCCTGCTGCGGCGCGGCGCCACGGAGTCGGCGCAGCCGCCCGCCACGCACGGGGTGCGGATCGACGTCGAGTCGCACCGGGCCTGGATGGGCGAGGAGGAACTCCAGCTCACGGCGAAGGAGTTCGACCTCCTGCGGGTACTCGTCCGGGACGCGGGCCGGGTCGTCACCCGGGACCAGCTGATGCGCGAGGTCTGGGACACGACGTGGTGGTCCTCCACCAAGACCCTCGACATGCACATCTCCTGGCTCCGCAAGAAGCTCGGCGACGACGCGGCGAACCCCCGCTACATCGCCACGGTCCGAGGAGTCGGCTTCCGCTTCGAGAAGTCGTAGCCGCGCTTCCCTGCGGGGGCGCGTGCCGGGGCCGGGCTGCACGCGATCCGCGCACCGTGGCCGCGCTGCGCGCGCCCGGAGGGGGCCCACCCACCCGCCCCCACCCGGGCAGGCGACCACTCGCCGGCGGCGCTCCGCGTCGGGGCCGGTCCCGCGCAGCCGGGGAGTTCCGGGCGGGCGGGTGGGAAAGGCCCCGCCGCGGCAGCGGCGGCACGGCGCCCCGGGCGACCGGAAGGTGAGGCCCCGCCCAGGCCAGGGCAAGGGCCCGGGGTCACCAGGGCCCCGCGGGGGAGGGGCACACTGGTCAGGTCCGTCCCCCTGCCCGGCCGGAGGGCCCCGTGCGCCGTCGCCTCATCAACTCGACCCTCGCCGTCGTACTCGTAGTGATCGCCGTCTTCGGCGTCTCACTGGTGATCGTCGAGACCCGCACGATCAGCAACAGCGCCCAGGAACGCGTGAACTCCGAGGCCGTCCGCCTCGCGAGCATCGTGGACAGCCGTCTGATCAGCGACGAGCGCGTCAGCGGGGCGATCCTGCGGGAACAGGTGGACACCGACCGGTACGCCCGCATCGACATCCCGGGCCGCGCCCCCATCGAGGTCGGCACCCGCCCTACGGGCGACGTCATCCGGGCCACGGAGGACGGCGAGGAGGGCGAGAAGGTCACCGTCGAGGAGCCCCGCACCGCCGTCACCCAGGAGGTCGGCCGCACCCTGCTGATCATCGGCGGCGTGGCCCTGCTCGCCATCATCGCCGCGGTCCTGCTCGCCGTACGCCAGGCGAACCGCCTCGCCTCCCCGCTCACGGACCTCGCGGAGACCGCCGAACGCCTTGGCTCGGGCGACCCGCGCCCCCGCCACCGCCGCTACGGCGTACCGGAGCTCGACCGGGTCGCGGACGTCCTGGACGCCAGCGCGGAGCGGATCGCCCGCATGCTCACCGCCGAGCGCCGCCTCGCCGCCGACGCCTCGCACCAGCTGCGCACCCCGCTGACCGCCCTGTCCATGCGCCTGGAGGAGGTCGCCGTGACCGACGACCTGGACACGGTGAAGGAGGAGGCGACGATCGCCCTGACCCAGGTGGAGCGGCTCACCGACGTCGTGGAGCGGCTGCTCACCAACTCCCGCGACCCCCGCACGGGCTCCGCGGTCTCCTTCGACCTGGACGAGGTGATCAAGCAGCAGCTGGAGGAGTGGCGCCCCGCCTACCGCAGCGCGGGCCGCGCCATCGTCAGCTCCGGCAAGCGCCACCTCCAGGCGGTCGGCACGCCGGGCGCGGTCGCCCAGGTCCTCGCGGCGCTGATCGAGAACTCGCTGATGCACGGCGGCGGCACCGTGGCCCTGCGCACCCGCGTCACCGGCAACCAGGCGGTCGTCGAGGTCACGGACAGCGGCCCGGGCGTGCCCGCCGACCTCGGCGCGCGGATCTTCGAGCGCACCATCAGCGGCCGCAATTCGACGGGGATCGGCCTCGCCGTGGCCCGGGATCTGGCCGAAGCGGACGGCGGCCGCCTGGAGATGCTCCAGGGCAAGCCGCCGGTGTTCGGTCTTTTCCTCTCGCGGACGCCGACGCACCGCGAGGAGCGCCACGAGGACGAGACGGTGCGCTGAGTGCCCCCGCGCCCCCGGGGCCCGAGGGCCGGGGTCGGCGCAGGTCAGGCCTGGCGGCGCCCGCCCGACGCGGCCGGTCGCCCGCCGTCGGCCGCCGGGGCGTCCTCCAGGAACGATTCGGCATCGGCGACCGCGGCGCGCGCGGGCAGCGCCCGGAACACCCAGGTGCGGTACGACCAGAAGCGGAACAGCGTGGCGATGCCCATGCCGAGGAACTTGAAGACGTTCGCCTGGAGCTTGCTGTCCCACTCGAAGCCGTACGTCGCGACGTACAGGACGCCGTTCTCGATCACCAGGCCGACGACGCTGAACAGCAGGAAGAGCGTCAGCTCCTTGGTGCGGCCGTTCTTGTCGCGGTCACGGTAGGTGAAGTAGCGGAACCCCACGTAGTTGCAGCAGATCGCGACCACCGTCGCGATGACGCTGGCGCGCACCACCTGGAGGTCGGTGAGGTGGCGCACGAGGTTGAAGACGGCGAAGTTCACCAGCGTCCCCACCGCGCCCACGGCCCCGAACTTGGCCACTTCCCGCGTGAGCCGGTCCATTCGCACCCGCAGTGCGCCGCGGTCCGTCATGGTTGGTCGCCCCAGCCCCGTGTTTGGTGTCCATCGGTCGTGTTGCCCGTGTCGGCCGGCCCTGCCGGCGGGTCGTGCCGGTGGTGCCGCTCCTGTGGTGCCGCGCCCGCCTCGTTTGCGGTTTCCCCGGTCGCGTCAACCCAGCCATGCTAACCAGCCCCTCCCGGTGGTGCGCGGGGACGCCGTCCAATCCGTGGCACGGCTGTGACGCCAGTGCACGGGATCGGGCCGTTCCCGGATGGCCGATACCCTGTGGGTGTGACGTTCCCGGTAGTCGGCATGGTCGGCGGGGGGCAGCTCGCTCGTATGACCCACGAGGCGGGCATCCCGCTAGGCATCAGGTTCAAGCTCCTCAGTGACACTCCGCAGGATTCCGCGGCGCAGGTCGTCAGCGACGTCGTCATCGGCGACTATCGCGACCTGGACACGCTGCGTGACTTCGCGCGGGGCTGCGACGTGATCACCTTCGATCACGAACATGTACCCACCGAGCATCTACGGGCCCTGGAGGCGGACGGCATCCCCGTGCGCCCGGGGCCCGACGCCTTGGTGCACGCCCAGGACAAGGGGGTGATGCGCGCGAAGCTGGATGAGCTCGGAGTGCCGTGCCCACGCCACCGCATCGTGGAGGACCCGGCGGACGTCGTGGCCTTCGCGGCGGAAGGGGCCACGGAGGGTGACGGCTTCCCGGTCATCCTGAAGACCGTGCGCGGCGGGTACGACGGCAAGGGCGTCTGGGTCGTGCGCTCCGCGGCCGACGCCGCCGAGCCGTTCCGCGCGGGCGTGCCTGTCCTCGCCGAGGAGATGGTCGACTTCGCCAGGGAGCTGGCGGCGAACGTCGTGCGCTCGCCGCACGGCCAGGCCGTGGCGTACCCGGTCGTGGAGTCCCGGCAGGTCGACGGCGTCTGCGACACCGTGATCGCGCCCGCCCCCGACCTCAGCGACGAACTCGCCGGTCGGGCCCAGGAGCTGGCGCTCCGCGTGGCCCAGGAGCTCGGCGTGGTCGGACACCTCGCCGTGGAGCTGTTCGAGACCCGCGACGGCCGCGTCCTGGTCAACGAGCTCGCGATGCGACCGCACAATTCCGGCCACTGGAGCCAGGACGGCGCCGTGACCTCCCAGTTCGCCAACCACGTCCGCGCGGTCCTCGACCTGCCGCTGGGCGACCCGCGCCCGCGCGCGAAGTGGACGGTCATGACGAACGTCCTGGGCGGCGACTACCCCGACATGTACACCGCGTACCTGCACTGCATGGCGCGGGACCCGCAGCTGAAGATCCACATGTACGGCAAGGACGTGAAGCCCGGCCGCAAGGTCGGACACGTCAACACCTACGGCGACGACCTGGACGAGGTCCTCGACCGCGCCCGTCACGCTGCCGGCTACCTCCGAGGAACGATCACCGAATGAGCACATCCGTGAGCAGTCCCGTCGTCGGCATCGTCATGGGCTCGGACTCCGACTGGCCCGTCATGGAGGCCGCCGCCAAGGCCCTCGACGAGTTCGAGATCCCGTACGAGGTGGACGTGGTGTCCGCGCACCGCATGCCGCGCGAGATGATCGCGTACGGCGAGGAGGCCGCCGGCCGCGGCCTGAAGGTGATCATCGCGGGCGCGGGCGGCGCCGCGCACCTGCCGGGCATGCTGGCGTCGGTGACCCCGCTGCCGGTGATCGGCGTGCCCGTGCCGCTGAAGTACCTCGACGGCATGGACTCCCTGCTCTCCATCGTGCAGATGCCCGCGGGCGTGCCGGTCGCGACGGTCTCGGTGGGCGGCGCGCGCAACGCGGGCCTGCTCGCCGCGCGGACCCTCGCCGCGCACGACGCCGAACTGCTCGGCCGGATGCGCGAGTTCCAGCAGGAGCTGAACGAGCAGGCGACCGAGAAGGGCAAGCGCCTGCGCGCCAAGGTCGAGGGCGCGGGGTCCGGCTTCGGCTTCGGGAAGTGACCCCGTGACAGCGCGCGCGATCGAGGGAACAGTGGCCGCATGACGACGCTGACCGATTCCCTGGCCCGAGCCCGCTCCCTGCTCGCCGAGTTCCCCGTCGTGGACGGGCACAACGACCTGCCGTGGGCGCTGCGCGAGAAGGCCGGGTACGACCTCGACCGCCTGGACGTCGGCGCCGACCAGTCGGGCCGGCTCCACACCGACCTGGCACGCCTTCGCGCGGGCGGCGTCGGCGCGCAGTACTGGTCGGTGTACGTGCGCAGCGACATGGCGGGCGACGACGCGGTCAGCGCCACGCTGGAGCAGATCGACTGCGTCCAGCGGCTGCTCGCCCGCCACCCGGAGGAGCTGCGCCCCGCGCTGACCGCCGCCGACCTGGAGGCGGCCCGCGCGGAGGGCCGCATCGCGTCCCTGATGGGCGCCGAGGGCGGCCACTCGATCAACAACTCCCTCGCCACGCTGCGGGCGTTGTACGCCCTCGGCGTGCGCTACATGACGCTGACGCACAACGACAACATCGCCTGGGCGGACTCGGCGACGGACGTCCCGGGCGTCGGCGGCCTGTCCGCGTTCGGCCGCGAGGTGGTCCGCGAGATGAACCGGCTCGGCATGCTGGTGGACCTCTCGCACGTGGCGGCGACGACGATGCGGGCGGCCCTGGACACCTCCGAGGCGCCGGTGATCTTCTCGCACTCCTCGTCCCGCGCGGTGTGCGACCACCCGCGCAACATCCCGGACGACGTCCTGGAGCGGCTGCCCGCGAACGGCGGCGTGGCGATGGCCACCTTCGTGCCGAAGTTCGTCCTCCAGGCGGCGGTCGACTGGACCCTCGCGGCCGACGAGAACATGCGGGCGCACGGCTTCCACCACCTGGACACCACCCCGGAGGCCATGAAGGTGCACGCGGCCTTCGAGGAGTCGCACCCGCGCCCCGTCGCCACCGCGGCGACGGTGGCCGACCACCTCGACCACATGCGGGAGGTCGCGGGCGTCGACCACATCGGCATCGGCGGGGACTACGACGGCACGGCGTTCACCCCGTCCGGCCTCGACGACGTCTCCGGCTATCCGAACCTCGTCGCGGAGCTCCTCGACCGCGGCTGGTCCGAGCCCGACCTCGCCAAGCTGACCTGGCGGAACGCGGCCCGGGTCCTGGGCGCGGCGGAGGACGTGGCCCGCGCGGCGAAGGCCCGCAGGGGCCCGTCGATCGCGACCCTGGAGCAGCTCGACGGCTGACGGGTCATCACCGGGCGTCAGGGGCGCGGCCGCAGGGCCGCGCCCCTTCGTCGTCCCTCATTCTTGAACGATCGGTCTGGATGGGCTACCGTCCTCGCAGAGGTTATGAACTGATCAGTCTAAAACTCTCGGAGGAGACTCCCATGTCCGACGCCGTTCCCGCCGTGCCCACCGACGAGGAGCTGGCCCACTCCCTGGAGGGCGACTTCACCAGCGCGTACGCCGAGGTGAACGGCGTCCGGCTGCACTACGTGGCGGGCGGCAGCGGCGACCCGCTCGTCCTGCTCGGCGGCTGGCCGCAGACCTGGTGGCAGTTCCACAAGGTCATGCCGGCCCTCGCGCGCCGCTACCGCGTCATAGCCGTGGACCTGCGCGGCATGGGCGGCTCCGCGAAGCCGCCGTCCGGCTACGACAAGAAGACGATGGCCGAGGACATCCACGCGCTGGTCCGCCACCTCGGCCACGACCGCGTGCACCTCGCCGGGCACGACATCGGCGCGATGGTCGCCCACGCCTTCGCCGTCAACCACCCCGAAGCCACCCGGAAGCTGGCCCTCCTGGACGTGGCCCACCCCGACCCGAGCCTGCGCGAGCTCACCCTGCTCCCGGTCGGCGACGGGGCCGAGTGGGAGACCACCCCTGGTGGCGTCTATCTCTGGTGGTTCGCGTTCAACCAGGTCAAGGGGTTGCCGGAGCGGCTGCTCGCCGGCCGGACCGACGTCCTCGTCGACTGGCTCTTCGGCTATCTGCTCCAGGACCAGTCCACGATCGACGAGCGCTCGCGCGCGGTGTACGCGGCGGCCTACGCCACGCCCGACGCGGTCCGCGCGGGCAACGCCTGGTACCAGACCTTCCTTCAGGACGTCGAGGACTTCGAGACGTACGACCGGGTGGGCGTCCCCGTCCTCGCGCTCGCGGGCGACCGCAGCCACGCGTATCTGCGCGCCATCCTGCCCGGCCACGCCGAGGACTTCCGCCTCCGGCGGATCGAGGGCAGCGGCCACTACCTCCCCGAGGAGCGGCCGGAGCAGGTGACGGCGGAGCTGGTGGAGTTCTTCGCCTGACGCACCGTGAAGCCGAGCCGGAAGGGCGCCGACTCGCCTGCCCCGCCGACGGATCGGCCCCCTCCCCGTGAGCGCGGGAAGGGGCCGGTCCGGTCGGGCTACGGCAGGTTGCGGGCCATCACGATCCGCTGGACCTGGTTCGTGCCCTCGTAGATCTGCGTGATCTTTGCGTCGCGCATCATGCGCTCGACCGGGTAGTCACGGGTGTAGCCGTAGCCGCCGAGGAGCTGGACGGCGTCCGTGGTGACCTCCATGGCGATGTCGGAGGCGAAGCACTTGGCCGCGGCGCCGAGGTAGGTGAGGTCGGCGTCGCCGCGCTCGGAGGCGGCCGCGGCCTGGTAGGTCAGGGCGCGGGCGGCGGAGATCTTCATCGCCATGTCGGCGAGCATGAACTGGATGCCCTGGAAGTCGGCGATCGGCTTGCCGAACTGCTTGCGCTCCTGGACGTAGCCCTTGGCGTAGTCGAGGGCGCCCTGGGCGATGCCGAGGGCCTGGGCGGCGATCGTGATGCGGGTGTGGTCGAGCGTCTTCATCGCCGTGGCGAAGCCCGTGCCCTCCTCGCCGATCATGCGGTCGGCGGGGATGCGCACGTTGTCGAGGTAGACCTCGCGGGTCGGCGAGCCCTTGATGCCGAGCTTCTTCTCCGGGGCGCCGAAGGAGACGCCCTCGTCGCCCTTCTCCACGACGAAGGCGCTGATGCCCTTGGAGCGCTTCTCCGGGTCGGTGACGGCCATGACCGTGTAGTACTCGGAGACGCCCGCGTTGGTGATCCAGCGCTTCACGCCGTTCAGGACGTAGGAGTCGCCGTCGCGCACGGCCTTCGTCTTCATGCCCGCCGCGTCCGAACCGGCGTCCGGCTCCGAGAGGCAGTACGAGAACATGCCCTCGCCCTTGGCCAGCGGCGTCATGTACTTCTTCTTCAGCTCCTCGGAGCCGGAGAGGATCACGGGCAGCGAACCCAGCTTGTTCACGGCCGGGATGAGGGAGGACGACGCGCAGACGCGGGCCACCTCCTCGATCACGATGACCGTGGCGAGCGCGTCGGCGCCGCCACCGCCGTAGCTCTCCGGTACGTGCACCGCGTGCAGGTCGGAGGCCACCAGGGCGTCCAGGGCCTCCTGCGGGAAGCGGGCCTCCTCGTCCACGGCGGCGGCGAACGGCGCGATCTTCGACTCGGCGAGCGAGCGGATCGTGTCGCGGAGCATGACGTGCTCATCGGACGGGCGGTACAGGTCGAAGTCAGCCGATCCGGCCAAGGTCTCTCACGCTCCAAGGACGCTGTGGACGCTAGTCACCCTTGCTAATTACCGTTAAGTAACACGATGGGTACTCGAATTTTAGGGTGCCGCCCGCGCCACGGATACGTGAGCTTGACGACAGGGGGAAACGTGCCCGGTGAGAGCCCTGGGCACGCCTGACCGCGCCCCGACTATGCTCGGGCAGCGCACCCCGGCCAGTACACCTCTGGAGCACTTCATGGCCCTGAAGATCACCGTGATCGGCACCGGCTACCTCGGCGCCACGCACGCCGCGGCCATGGCGGAGCTCGGCTTCGAGGTCCTCGGGCTCGACGTCGTGCCCGAGAAGATCGAGATGCTCACGCGGGGCGAAGTCCCCATGTACGAACCCGGCCTGGAGGAGCTGCTGCGCCGCCACGTCGCCGGGATCGAGGGATCCAGCGGCCGGCTGCGCTTCACGATGGACTTCGCCGAGGCCGCGGAGTTCGGCGACGTCCACTTCGTCTGCGTGAACACCCCGCAGAAGCACGGCGAGTACGCCTGCGACATGAGCTACGTCGACGCCGCCTTCTCCTCCCTCGCCCCGCACCTGAAGCCGGGCGCGCTGGTCGTCGGCAAGTCGACGGTGCCGGTCGGCTCGGCCCAGCGCCTGTCCGGGCTCCTTCCCGAGGGCACGGAGCTGGCGTGGAACCCGGAGTTCCTGCGCGAGGGCTTCGCCGTGGACGACACGCTGCACCCGGACCGGATCGTGGTCGGCGTGGACAGCGAGCGGGCCGAGAAGCTGCTCCGCGACGTCTACGCGAAGCCCGTCGCCGAGGGCACCCCCTTCGTCGTGACGGACTTCCCCACGGCCGAACTCGTGAAGACGGCGGCGAACTCCTTCCTCGCCACGAAGATCTCCTTCATCAACGCCATGGCCGAGGTGTGCGAGGCCGCGGGCGGCGACGTGGTGAAGCTGGCCGAGGCCCTCGGGTACGACGACCGCATCGGCGCCAAGTTCCTGCGCGCCGGGATCGGCTTCGGCGGCGGCTGTCTGCCCAAGGACATCCGCGCGTTCATGGCGCGCGCCGGCGAGCTGGGCGCCGACCAGGCCCTCACCTTCCTGCGCGAGGTCGACTCCATCAACATGCGCCGCCGCGGACACATGGTGGAGCTGGCCCGCGAGGCCGTCGGCGGCGGCTCCTTCCTCGGCAAGCGGGTGGCCGTCCTCGGCGCCACCTTCAAGCCCGACTCGGACGACGTGCGCGACTCGCCCGCCCTGAACGTCGCCGGGCAGATCCACCTCCAGGGCGGCCAGGTCACCGTCTACGACCCCAAGGGCATGGACAACGCCCGCCGCCTCTTCCCGACCCTCGGGTACGCCGCCTCCGCCGAGGAGGCGGTCCGGGGCGCCGACGTCGTCCTGCACCTCACGGAGTGGCGGGAGTTCCGCGACCTCGACCCCGAGGCGCTCGGGGCCGTCGCCGGACACCGCGTCCTGCTGGACGGGCGCAACGCGCTCGACCCGGAGCGCTGGCGCGCCGGAGGCTGGACGTACCGCGCCATGGGCAGGCCGGTGGCCTGACCCGGGCCCGGCGCCGCCCGGCTAGCCGTCGAGCCGGCCGATCGTCGCCGTCGACGCCTCCCTGCGCTCCCGCGCCGCCCGGGCCGTGAAGTCCGCCCCGCGCAGCGCCCGTTGGACGTTGCCCCAGGTGAGCGCCCCGATCTCGGCATCGCTCCAGCCCTGCCCGAGCAGCTCGGTGACGAGCCGGGGGAAGCGCGAGGCGTCGTCGAGCTCCTCGGGGTGCGCGGCCGTGGTGTCGTACGTGCCCGCGATCCCCACGCACTCCGGCCCCGCGATCCGGCGCACGTGCTCCAGATGGCTCACGACGTCCCGTACCGAGGTCCCCGTCTGCTCGGTCGCGAACGGCACCAGGCACAGGCCCTTCGCCGCGCCCACGGCGGCGAGCAGGTCGTCACCGAGGTTCGCGGGGTGCTCGCACAGCGCCCGCGCCCCGGACCGGGTGAACAGGACCGGCGCCCTGGACACCGAGAGCACCCGGCGCGCGGTCTCCTCGGGCGCCCCGGACAGATCGGCGAGGACGCCGAGCCGGTTCATCTCCCGTACGACCTCCTCGCCGAAGGCGCTCAGCCCGTCCCCGCCCGCCCACGACGTACCGGCGAGCGTGAGGACGCTCAGGCCGAGCGCGTGCAGCGAGCGCAGCGCGCCCAGCGAGTCGCCGATGGCGCGGGCGCTCGCCGGGCCGACGACGGTGGCGACGCGGCCGTGGTTGCGGGCGTCGGCGGCCTCGGAGGCGTCCCGGGCGAGCCGCAGGTCGTCGCCGTAGCGGGTGACGACGTGGCGCACCAGGTCGAGCTGTTCGAGGGTCGCGCTCACCGCACGGTCACCGGCGAGGTCCTCGGGCACGTGCAGCGACCAGAACTGCGCGCCGACCGCACCCGCTCTCAGCCTTGGCACATCGGTCTCCAAACAGCTGTCGCCGGGCTCCAGGTCGCAGTACGGAAGGCCGCGCAGCGCCCACGGCAGGCCGCTGTAGCCGTCGGCGACGGGATGGGCGGCCAGCAGGGCACGGGCCCGCCCGTCGGCGTCGTCTAGGCGCGCGCCGGGCTCGGGCTCGGCCGCCCCGGCGCCCGGTACGGCGTCCGGCAGCCGGTCGAGCTCTCCGGCCTCTGCGGTGGTGTCGAATTCGTCCTGCAGGTCCGCCATGGCAGCTCCGCGGTCCGGTGGGCACTTTCTCGCTGGTCCACCACCGTCGCACGGCGAGCCCGCGGCTTCGCGGCGGGCGGAGCGTTCGGGGTATGCCGCCGCCGGAACGCCGCGGGCCCCGCCGTCGGTGACGGCGGGGCCCGCGGGCTTCGGGTGTCCGGTCAGTTGTCCGACACGGTCACCGTCTCGTCGTTGTTGAGCTGCTCGACGAGCTGCTTGACCTTCGCCTTGTCCCAGACGAGGTTGCTGCCGACCGAGCCCGAGATCGGCATGTTCATGGACTTGCCGTCGCCGCCCGTGACGCCCTTCATCGCCCAGAACATCGACGCCACGTCGAACAGGCCCATGTCCTTGTCGACGATCAGCGTGTCCAGGCCCGCGCCCATCGTGGGGTAGAGCTTGAACGGATTCATGACGGTGCCGGGCGTCGCCACCTGGTGGGCGAGGGCCGAGAGGAACTTCTGCTGGTTCTTCGTACGCTCCAGGTCGCTGCCGAAGGCGTGCCGGGTGCGGACGAAGGCGAGCGCCTCCTGGCCGCTCAGCTTCTGCTTGCCCTTCTTGAAGTCGGCGCCCGACCACTTGTCCTTGAAGTCCTTGGGGATGTTCATCTCGACGCCGCCGACCGAGTCCACGATCTTCGCGAAGCCGCCGAAGCCGATCTCCGCGTAGTGGTCGATGCGCAGGCCCGTGTTGGCCTCGACGGTCCGGACGAGCAGCTCGGGGCCGTCCTCGGCGTACGCGGCGTTCAGCTTCGTCTGGCGGCCCGTGGCCGGGTAGAGCTTGCCGGACTCGGCTCCCTTGAAGGACGGGATCGTGACGTTCGAGTCGCGCGGCAGCGAGACCATCGTGTTCCCGCCGTCGTCCGCGACGTGCAGGATCATCATCGAGTCGGTCCGCTTGCCCTCGGCCGAGCCGGTGTGGAGCTTCTTCTTCTCCTCGTCGGACATGCCCGCGCGGCTGTCC
Source organism: Streptomyces sp. YIM 121038 (assembly GCF_006088715.1). Taxonomy (NCBI): domain Bacteria; kingdom Bacillati; phylum Actinomycetota; class Actinomycetes; order Kitasatosporales; family Streptomycetaceae; genus Streptomyces; species Streptomyces sp. YIM 121038. Next base: position 4,070,134 of record NZ_CP030771.1, on the reverse strand, counting down.
GAGCCGACGATCAGGTAGTTCGTGCCCTTGCCGCCCGCGGGCCGCTCGATCACCTTCGACAGGTCGACCTCGCGCTTGAGCTTGGAGTCCGCCCAGAAGTACGTGCTCACGGAGACCACGATCAGCAGCGCGAGGAACGTCACCAGGCCCCAGGTGATCCGCTTCTTCCAGTTCACCGGGGGCTTCGGGCGCGGCGGGGCGGGCGGGCCGCCCGGTCCCTGCGGGCCGCCGGGCGCCTGGCCGCGGCGGGGCCCGCCGGGCGAGCCGTACACCTGGCCGGTGTTGTAGCCGCTGTCGTAGCCCTCCGGGCCGCCGGGGCCCTGGGCGTGCTGCTGGCCGTGCTGCTGCCCGGGCTGGGCCCGCTGGTCGCGGTACAGGTCGTCGTACACGTTGTCGTCGTACGAGGGCTGGCGCGGGACTCCGTCGGGCCGCTGGACGTGGCGCATCACGCGGGCGCCCTCGGGCTGTGCGTTGCCGCTGCCGTACCCGTGGCGGTCCCCGTTGTTGCCGTTCCGCGCGTCTGGCCAATCGCTCATGTGGCTTAGTGTGCAGTGCCGCGAGCCCTCCCTTACAGGGAGGGCGTGATTTCGGGTCACGCCTGTTGCAGAGCTGTGGCAATGCGCCCGTAACCGGCACGATGCCCCCGGCGACATAGGGTGGAGGGCATGACAGATCAGGCCACTGCTCCGGAGCCGGAGATTCCGGGCAAGCCGACCTCGGTGTCCCGCACCACCCTCAGCCACATCATGACCCACGCCGACACCAACCTCCTCGGCACGGTGCACGGTGGCGTGATCATGAAGCTCGTGGACGACGCGGCGGGCGCCGTCGCCGGGCGCCACTCCGGCGGGCCCGCGGTGACCGCCTCCATGGACGAGATGGCCTTCCTCTCGCCCGTGCGCGTCGGCGACCTCGTCCATGTGAAAGCCCAGGTCAACTGGACCGGGCGCACCTCCATGGAGGTCGGCGTACGGGTGCTCGCCGAGCGCTGGAACGAGTCGACGCCCGCGCAGCAGGTGGGCTCCGCGTACCTGGTCTTCGCCGCGGTCGACGCCGACGGCAAGCCGCGGCTCGTGCCGCCGGTCGAGCCCGAGACCGACCGGGACCGGCGGCGCTACCAGGAGGCGCAGATCCGCCGCACCCACCGGCTGGCCCGGCGTCGGGCCATCAAGGACCTCCGCGAAGCCCGGGCCCGGGAGGGCTACGAGGACTGAGCCCCGGCCCCGCCTTCCCCGCCGGGGCTTCCTCCCACCCGCCCACCCGTCCCTCCCCGGCTGCGCGAGGCCGGGCCCCGACGCGGTGCGCCTGCGCGTGGCGCCGTCCCCGTTTCCGCCGCTACCGCGGCGGTTCTCCCACCCGCCCACCCGTCCCTCCCCGGCTGCGCGAGGCCCGGCCCCGACGCGGAGCGCCCGCGCGTCGCGTCCCACGGGGCCGGTGGGGGCGCGGCATCCGTGAGGCCCCAGCGGACCGGAGGTCCCCGGGGTCAGGGGCAGATCACCTGGTCGCCGGTGATGGCGCCGAACTCGCCCTGGTGGGCGTCCTCCGCCCGGACCGCGCGGACCCCGCGGAAATCCGCCCCGGCCAGCACCTTCAGCGTCGGCCCCTGCCCGTTCACCCGCCGCATCTCGCAGCCGGGCAACGCGGTGGCCAGGGACTTCGCGGAGCGGTCCCAGCGCGGGTCGTAGGCGACGACCGTGCGGGCGAGGGGCCCGGCGCCGGGGGCGAGGGGGACGGAGCCGGGCACCCCGGAGGTGCGGAAGCCGGACTTGCGCAGCGCCGAGTCCACCCGCCGCCCGAGCCCGGACGTCCGCGTGCCGTTGTCGACCTGCACCCGGATCTGCCCGGGGGAGACCGGCACGAGCGCCGCCTTCCGCCGCTCCCGGTGCGGAGCCAGCGGCTTGTCGTCGCGCAGCGCCTGGAACAGCTTCGCGGACTTCTGCGGGTCCCACTTCAGCGTCGACCCGACACCGGGGATCAGCTGCCCCTTGGGCGCCAGCGGCACGGTCGTGAACTCCGACGACGAGGGCGAGAAGTTCCGCATGGCCCGGCCGAGCGCCAGCATGTCCGTCGTACCGAAGCCGTCGTCGGCCCGCACCGAGCCGAGCAGCGTCTTCGAGACGTCGCGGAACTTGACCGGATTCAACAGCACGCCGCTGCTCGTGGCCTTCGCGATGAGCGCCGCGAGGAACCGCTGCTGGCGCTGCATCCGCCCGAGGTCGGCGGCCCCGTCGATGTGCCGCGAGCGGACGTACTGCAGCGCCTGGCCCCCGCTGAGCTGGTGCGTACCGACGGACAGGTCGAGGCCCGTGTAGGAGTCCTTCAGGGGGATCGCGGTGCAGATCTCCACGCCGCCGACGACGTCGACGGTCTTCATGAAGCTGGTGAAGTCGACCTCCAGATAGTGGTCGATCTTCACCTTCGTCATGCGCTCGACCGTGCGGACCGTGAGGTTGGGGCCGCCCTCCGCGTACGCCGCGTTGATCTTCACGGGGTGCGACCTGTGGTGCTTGCGCGAGTTCTGGTCGACGTGCGGCGGCAGCTCCGCGTACGAGTCCCGGGGCAGGCTCACCACGCTGGCGCGCTCCCGGTCCTCCGAGATGTGCACGATCATGATCGTGTCCGTGCAGTGGCAGGGGGCGCCGCCGAGCCGGTACTTCCTCTTCTCCGCGCGGCTGATCCGGTCGCGCCCGTCCGTGCCGACGAGCAGCACGTTCGTGCCGTGGCTGCCCTCGGGCCGGTTCTTCATGTCCTTGAAGGCGTCGACGCGCCTGATGCCGGTGTCCAGGCTGGACACCACGGAATGCCCGATCCCGGCGGCGCCCAGCACCGTGACGGACAGCGCCGTCGCGATCCGCATCGCCCAGCGCGGCCGCCGCGTCCGCCGGGCCGCCGGTCGGGCCGGGGGGCGCGGCGGCCGCGGCGGGTGGGGTCGGCGCGGGGGCGGGGCGGGGGAGCGGTGCGGTGCGGGCACGTGCGAGGACACCTCCGCGGTCGCGGCGTGAGCCGGGGGACGCCAGAACCGTAGGCCCATACGATCTGCGGCCCGGGGTAGCGACCCGGACGGCGCGCGCCCGTGTCCCCCGTTCGCGGTAACGTGACGCCCGATGCTGCATTCTCCGGGGGCGTCCCCCGGGAACCCGGGCCGCGAGACGAGAAGGAAACTCCGCACGTGAATTCTGACGGTCAGCCTCCCGCCGTCTCCGTGATCATGCCGGTCCTCAACGAGGAGCGGCATCTGCGCGAAGCCGTCCACGCGATCCTCAAGCAGGAGTACGCGGGTGAGATGGAGGTCGTCGTCGCACTCGGCCCCTCCACCGACCGCACGGACGAGATCGCCGCCGAGCTGGTCGCCGAGGACCCCCGTGTGCACACGGTCCCGAATCCGACGGGGCGTACGCCCGCGGCCCTGAACGCGGCCATCAAGGCCTCGCGTCACCCGATCGTGGTGCGCGTGGACGGCCATGCCGCGCTCTCGCCGGGGTACATCACCACCGCCGTGCGCCTCCTGGAGGAGACCGGCGCGATGAACGTCGGCGGCATCATGCACGCCGAGGGCGAGAACGACTGGGAGCACGCCGTCGCCGCCGCCATGACCTCGAAGATCGGCGTCGGCAACGCCGCCTTCCACACCGGCGGCGACGCCCAGCAGGCCGAGACGGTCTATCTGGGCGTCTTCCGCCGCGAGGCCCTCGAACAACAGGGCGGGTACAACGAGGAGTTCATCCGCGCCCAGGACTGGGAGCTGAACTTCCGCATCCGCGAGGCGGGCGGCCTCATCTGGTTCTCGCCGGAGCTGAAGGTCTCCTACCGGCCGCGCCCCAGCGTGAAGGCCCTCGCCAAGCAGTACAAGGACTACGGCCGCTGGCGGCACGTCGTCGCCCGCTACCACGAGGGCTCCATCAACCTGCGCTACCTCGCGCCGCCGACGGCCGTGTGCGCCATCGCCGCGGGCCTGGTCGTGGGCGCGGCCCTGACGCCGTGGGGCCTGGTGATCCCCGGCGGCTATCTGGCGGCGATCGCCGCCGGGTCCGTGCCCGCGGGCAAGGGCCTGCCCCTGAAGGCGCGCCTCCAGATCCCCGTGGCCCTCGCGACGATGCACATGTCGTGGGGCTGGGGCTTCCTCACCAGCCCGCGCTCGCTCGCCAAGAAGGTCATCGCCTCGCGCCGCCCCGCGGTCCTCGGCACGGACCGCAAGCCCCAGGAAGCCTGACCCCGGGGCCCGCGGCCGGACCCGGACTCCCGCCTCACCAGGTGAAGTTCGGGTCCACCTTCATGCACGCCTTCTTGTCGGAGCCGTTGAGCGCGTCCGCCGACTTCGGCGTCGAGTCGTCCTGCCTCTTCGCCTTCTCCGGCTTGTCGCCCTCGCGCCAGTCGGCGCCCACGACCAGCGTCACGCCGGAGACGTCGGTCGACCTCTTGGCCGCGCTCAGCGGCAGGCCCAGGGACTTCGCGACCCGCTGGGCGTCGCCCTCCAGGTCGACCGACGGATAGCGCACCACCGTCCTGGCCTCGGTGAGGGCCGTCGCCGTGTCCGGCGCCGCCTTGCTGAAGCCCGCCGCGGCGAGCAGCTGCGCGACCGTGCTCGCCCGGCCGCTGACCGGCGGCTCGGTGGCGGTGCGGGTGCCGTTCTGGACCTGCACCGCGATGTCGGCGTCCGGCGCGGCCGGGTCGTCGGACGGCTTCTCCTTCGGCTTCTTCTTCTTGCCCTTGCCGTCCAGGGGGATGTCGTCGCGTACGAGGCGGAAGAGCTGCTCGGCGTCGCCCGGCTTGGGCACCACGCGCGAACCGGAGTACTCGAACGGCATCGTGGTCATCGTCGTGCGCTCCGGCGAGACCTTCTTCAGCTCGTTGCCGAGGTCGTACAGCTTGAGGACCGAGCCGAGGCCCGGGTCGACCTTCAGGGCCTTCGTGGCGTTCTCGGCGAGCTTGCGCAGCCGGTTCGGGCTGGTCAGGCTCGCGTTGTCGCGCAGGGTGCGGACCAGCGAGTTCATGTACATGTGCTGGGCCTTGGCGCGGCCGATGTCGCTGCCGTCCTCGAAGCCGTAGCGCGTGCGCAGCCACTGGAGGGCCTGCTCGCCCTGGATCTTCGAGGTGCCCTTGGGCAGCTTCAGACCGGAGCCCTTGCCCGCGCGGGTGCGCGAGTGGATGTTCTTGTCCACGCACACGGGGACGCCGCCGATGGCGTCGGCCATCGACACCACGCCGGAGAAGTCGACCATCATGAAGTGGTCGATGCGGATGTTGGTCAGCTTCTCCCAGGTGGCGACCGTGCAGCCGGGGCCGCCGCGGCCCAGGGACTCGTTCGTCATCGCCCGCGGCCCGAGCTCGTCGTACACCTTGCCGTCGTCCGGGTCCGTGCACTTGGGGATGGTCAGGAGCGTGTCGCGGGGCATGCTGACCATCGACATGTTGGTGCGGTCCGCCGACAGGTGGAGCAGCATCTGCACGTCCGCGAGCGGGGGGCCGCCGAAGGTGTCCTTGGCGCCGCCGAGCTTCTGGTTCGCCTTGGAGTCCCGCGCGTCCGAGCCGATCAGGAGGATGTTGAGCGGGGTCTGGCCCGCGGCGTTGGGCGTGGGCGCGGGCGCCCGGTGGTCGCCCAGGTTCAGGTCGTCCGTTTCGAGGTTGCTGTTGAGGTGCTGGTAGTAGAGGTATCCGGCCCCCGCGGTGCCGAGTATCAGTACGGCCAGGACGGTCGCCGACCAGCGCAGCACCCGCCGCTTGCGCCGGGGCGCCGCGCGGCGCGTGCGGCTGCGGGAGCCCCGGGCCTCTTTGCGGCGGGAGCGGCCCTCGCCTTCCGCGTCGCCTTTTCCGCGGGAGCGCCCCCCGCCCGCTGTGCCGCGGGACGGCCCCGGGGCCTTCGTGTCCCGCGCGTGTGGCTCCGCGGTGTCCCGCGCGTGTGGCTCCGCGTCCTTGGCATCGCTGTCCGGACGGTCGCCTTCCGCGCGGGACCGCTCACTCGTGGCCTCGTGGGTGCCCGCCCCCGAGGACACTCCCTCCCCACGCACGCTGTTCTGCCCCATCCCCTGTCCCTCCCCGCCGTGCTTCCCAAGTGTGGCCCACCCGTGGCCACTTGCGGCACGCTGCCGCCGCCCCGGCGGCCGGCGCGGTATGTCACGCTTCAACCACCGGGGCGTTCTGTGAGACGTGAAACGACCGCCTCAGGTCACTTGGCACACACGGTTTTGTCGGCCTCGACCTTCTGGATGCCGTCCGGAGCCTTCGACGGGGCCTTGACGGGCACCCCCGCGCCCTTGAAGTCGGCACCGAGGGTCAGCACGATCGCCGGCAGGCCCTGCGCGTTCTTCTCGCTCTTGCCCGGCTTCAGGGCGGCGGCGGGCAGCCCCATGAGGTCGGCCAGCTTCCGGGCCTCGTCGGCCTGCCCGGCGCTGTACTCCACGGTCGTCTTGCCCTGTTTGCCGGCGTTGCCGAGCTGGCTGGACTTCGTCACGCCCTCAGTGTTCTGCAGCCAGCTGAGAGTTTCCTGAGCGGCGCCGTTGCGGTCGCTGCCGTTGTAGACGTCGACGCGGACGTCGGCGGCCTCGGCGCGCGGGCCCTTGAGCCGCGCGGCCACGGCGGCCTTCTCCTTCTTCTCCTTCTTCTTGACCTCGGTCAGCGACACGTCCTCGCGCAGCATCGAGAACAGCTCGTCGGACTTGGCCTTGTTCAGCACGACCGTGACGGGCTTCTTCTCGGCGGGGTTGTCGATCACCGGGGTCGTCGCGAAGGTCAGGTTCTTCATGTCGAACTTGCCGAGTTCCATGCCGAGGTCGCGGAGCTTCAGTATGTCCTTGATCTTGGAGTCGACGGTCAGCGCCTTCGTGCCCGCCTCCGCCAGACTTATGATCTTCGTCGGGCTGGTCAGCGTGCCCTTCGACTTCAGCTTGCGCATCAGCGAGCTGAGGAACTGCTGCTGCAGCTGGATCCGGCTGAGGTCACCGCCGGTGCCCACGGTGTACCGGGTCCGGACGAACGCCAGCGCCTCCTCGCCCTCGATCGAGTGCTTGCCCGCGGGCAGCTTCAGATGCGACTTGGGGTCGTCGAAGTCCTTGGCGAGGCATACGTCCACGCCGTCGACCGCGCTGGACAGCGTCTTGACCGCGTTGAAGTCGGCCACCATGAAGTGGTCGAGCTCTATGCCGGTGATCTGCGTGACCGTGCGCATGACACAGCTGGGCGTGCGCTCGTTCTGCCCGAGGCTCTCGTTGAAGCGGACCTTCTGCGAGCCCGGGATCGTCTTGGTGGAGCCGTCGTCCTGCTTGGTGGGGCAGTCCGGGATGTCGGTGATCAGGTCCCGGGGGATGCTCAGCGCGGTCGCGTTGGACCGGTCCTTGGACACGTGCAGCAGGATCGTGGTGTCCGCGTGCCCGACGCTGCCCTCATCGCCGTAGCCCTTGTTGCCGTCGCCGCTGCGCTCGTCCGTGCCCACGAGCAGGATGTTGATCGCGCGGTCCTTGCTGAACCCGCCGGTGCCGGCGCCGTCGTCGGAGACCGCCGTGATGTTGTCGTTGAGGTGCTGGTAGTACAGATAGCCGCCGACGCCGGCCGCGACGATCACGAAGGCGACCGTGCCCCCCGTCCACGCCAGTATCCGCTTGCCCGTGGACTTCTTCTTCTTGGTCTTGCCCTTGCGGCGGCTGCCCGCCGCCTCCGGCTGCGCGGCGCGGCGCCTGCGCTGGCCCGGCACCTGCTGCTCCCGGCCGCCCGGGCGCTCGGGCCCGCGCGTACCCGGGCGCGGGGCGCCCTGCTGCGGCGTGCTCTGCTGCGGATCCGCCGGGCGCGGGGCTCCCCGCCGGGGCGCCCCCCTGCGCGGGCCCGGCACGCCGGTCTGGGGCGCCGACTGCTCAGCGGAAGGGCTCAGTCGCAGTTCGTAGTCGCCGGTCTGCGGATTGAGTACCCACTGGTCTGCGGGATCGATGTTCTCCGCCCGCCCACGGCCTTGCGCGTCCACGGTTGTTTGCGTCCTCCGTCAGGGCCACGCGGCGCCTTTCCCCCCTCAAGAAGGCGCTCGGTCCAGTCGTACCAGCGGTGTGCGGCCCATCGGCCGGACACCGGATCGGCTCACACTATCCGCCCAGTTCAGCGTCCAGCGACGCCGGTGACAAATTCCACTCCCCTACAACTGGGCAATCCGCCCAATTTCTTGGCCGCGAGGCCCTGTCCACCCGGTGTTCGGATTACGCACAGGTGGATCCGGCGGCCGTGTTGCCCCGGAATGTGGGTGCCGGACTCGGCGTGTGCGTGGGGTCGTCCGGCTTCTCGTCGCTCCACTCGCCGCCGTCTTCGTAGTCCCCGGAGTCCGTGTACTCATCGGCTCCGTCGCCGGAGTCGTCCTCTTCTTCGTACTCCCCGCCGTCGTCGCCGTTCTCGTACGAGGATCCGTCACTGTTCGAGGTGGCTGAGGCATTCGATACGTCCGGCCGGGCGCGGGTGACCTGCACCGGCTCGTCCGTGCGGAGCCGGGTGAAGAGTTCGTCGGCCGCGGGTTCCACCAGCTCGTCGCGATTCGCGTCGTACGTGTAAGAGCGGCGTGGCACCGTGAGGAATTGAACCCGTTCTGTGGGGATATTGCGTAGTCCGCGCACCAGTTCGTACAAACCGCGCAGGCTCGCGAGTCCCGGGTCGGTGGTGAGCGACGACGTGGCCGCGTCCAGAACGGGATAGAGCTTCACCGGATTCAGCAGGACGTCGTTGCTGCGCACTTTGTTGACGAGCGCGCCGAGGAACTCCTGCTGCCGGTCCATGCGTTCGGTGTCGCTGCCGTTGCCGAGCGACTTGCGGGCGCGGACGAATCCGAGGGCCTGCTCGCCGTTGAGGGTCTGCCGTCCGGCGGGGAGCCGCAGCTTCGCGGCCGCGTCGTCCACCGGCGCCTTGAGGCACACCTGCACGCCGTCGACGGCGTCCACCATGTCCTTGAACCCGGCGAAGTCCACGACCATGTGGTGGTCGACCCGGATGTTCGTGAGCTTCTCCACCGTACGGATCGTGCAGGCCGTGCCGCCGAACTCGAACGCCCAGTTGAACTGCGCGAATTGGGCCCGCGTGCGGGAGCCGTCCGGGCGGCGGCAGCTCGGGATCCGCACCATCAGGTCGCGCGGCAGCGACACCGCGGTGGCGCTCTGCCGGTCGGCGGCCAGGTGCAGCAGGATCGTGGTGTCCGAGCGCTGGGTGCCGAGGTCGCGCCCGTACTTGTGGTTGCCGCGCCCCGAGCGGGTGTCCGAGCCGATCAGCAGGATGTTCTGGGCGTCGTGCACGAGCGGCGTCGGCCGCTCCTTCTCGTACCGCGCGAGCTCGGCGGCGGCGTCGGTGTCCTCCGTGATGTTCCCGTCGAGCTTCTGGTACACGGCCCAGCCGACACCGCCCGCCGCCAGTACGACCACGGCCGTGCCGACCCCGGCGTACCGCAGCCAGCGTCGTCTGCGGCGCCGCGCGGCGAGCCCCGACGGACTCGCTCCCGCGCCCGGTCCGTACGTGCTGTCGGTCACGTGTGGATCCACCCCTCGTGGCTGCGTCGGTGCATGGCGCTCCTACGACCATGACCCGGCCGGGGGCGGGGGGCTCGCGGATGGAGGGCCGAACGGGTGAGGGGCCCCGGGGCCGGCTCTCACCGGCCACCGGCTCTCACCGGCCACCGGCCCGCCCCGGCTACCGCACCGTCACGGTGACCCGCTCCGCCTCCACCCGCTTCTCCAGGCCGCCCTCCGGGGCCCGGTCGAGGTGGCGGCACAGCACCACGGAGCCGCCGGAGGCGAGCGGTGCGTACAGCCCGGCGCTCAGCCCGTCCCAGCTGTCGTAGGGGCGGCCGGACAGCAGCCGCGCCCCGGCCGCGAGCCCGAGCCCGGCGGCGTCGTCCAGGGCCCGCGCCACCACCTCGGCCCCGGTCAGCTCGGCCCCGCCGACGGCCAGGGCGGGTCCGTCCGGGTCCACGGGCGCGTACGGCGCGAAGCGGTCGCCCTGGCTCGGCACCTCCACCGCGTAGTCGGCGAACCCGTCCGGGGCCTCGGGGAAGCGCCCGCCGAGCGGCCGCAGCGCGAGCGCCACCCGCTCCCCGGAGCAGGCCCGCGCGGCTTCGAGGGTGTCGGGGCCGCTGACGACGAGGTCGGCGCCGGCCGGGTCGCCGCCGACGTCCGCGACGACGCCCACCGAGGAGCAGGCGAGCAGCCACACGGCGGTCTGCCAGTGCGCGGGAAGGAGCAGGGCGAGCCGGTCGCCGGGCTCGGCGGCGAGGTCGCCCTGGAGCAGGTTGGCGGTCTTGGCCACCCAATTGGCGAAGGTGGCCACGGACAATTCCACGCGCTCACCGGTGGCGTCGTCGTAGTACGTGACGAGCGGGCGCGCCGGGTCGGCGGCGAGCGCGGATCGCAGCAGGTCGGCAGGGGTGCGGTCGTTGGCGTTCACGGCCGCAAGGGTACGCGGGGGCCCGCGTGCCGCCGGTGCGGGCGGGGCAGTTGGGGACACCGGTTCGGCCGACTCCGGGCCGACGGACCGTCAGTTCCCCAATGGACAGATATGACCGGTATGCGGACGATCGTCTGCATGCGTGGATTCCTTGCTTCCTCGATCGGTGTCACCTGTGCGGCGGCGCTGGCCCTGCCCGTCGCCCTTCCGTCGACGGCCGCCGCCACGGCCGCCGGGCCGCCCGCGGCGGGCGCGCTGCCCGGCAGTACCCAGTCGCTCCCGCTGGCCCCGCTCGGCTCCGACCGGGCGGGCGGCGGGCCGCGGGCGGAGGGCCTGCCGCGGCGTGACGTACGGCCGTTCTCGCTGCTCGGCGTGGTCTGGGACGACGCGGACGCCGAGCTGCGCGGCACCGTCCAGGTCCGCACCCGCGCCACCGGCACCACGGTCTGGTCCGCCTGGCAGGACGTCGAGACGCACAACCACGAGCACGCCGCGGACCCCGGCGCGGCCGAGCGCGGCTCGGGCCGGGTGCGCGGGGCGACGGCGCCCCTGTGGGTGGGGGACTCGGACGGAGTGGAGGTACGCGTACGGGCGCGCGGCGCGGAGCCCGCGACGGGCGCACGCGCCGGACGACCGGACACCGCGCGCGACCGCGCCCCGGCGTCGCACGCCCACGCTTCGACGGCCGACGCGGAGGGCCGGGCCCCGGCAGGCGACGGGGGAGGCCGGACCTCGGCGGACGGCGTGGAAGGGCGGACCCCGACGGACGGCGTGGAAGGCCGGACCTCGGCGGACGGTGCCCCGGCGGACGGCTCCCCGGGGCTCCTCCCCGCCGGGCTGCGCCTGGAGCTCGTGGATCCCGGGGCGGAGCCCCCGCCCGGCGGCGCCCCGGCCGACGCCCCGCGCGCCACCACCCTGACCGCCGAGGCCGCGGCCTCCTCCGCCGTGAACGCCGACCTCGCCCCACTGGGCGCCCTGGCCGTCCCCGAGCTGACGAAGGAGCGCACCCGCGCGGACCTGCTCGCCGCCCGCGGCCTGCCCGGCGCCACCGGGGCCCGGCCCTACGTCGGCCCGCGCCCGCGCATCGTCACGCGCCGCGGCTGGGGCGCCGACGAGCGGCTTCGCGAACGGAACTTCGCGTACACGAAGACCGTCAAGGCCGCCTTCGTGCACCACAGCGCCACCGGCAACAACTACCGCTGCTCACAGGCGCCCTCCGTCCTGCGCAGTATCTACCGCTACCACGTCGAGAGCAGTGGCTGGCGCGACATCGGCTACAACTTCGCCGTCGACAAGTGCGGAAACATCTACGAAGGCCGCGCCGGTGGCGTGGCGAAGGCCGTCCTCGGCGCCCACACGCTCGGTTTCAACACCAACAGCATGGGCATCGCCGTCCTCGGCACCTACACCAGTGCCGCCCCGCCGAAGGCCGCGGTCACCGCCGTCGCCCGCCTCACGGCGTGGAAGCTGGGCCTGTTCGGGGCGAATCCCCGCGGAACGACATACCTGAAGTCGGGAGGTGGCAACCTCTACTCGAAAGGCACGAAGGTCCGGCTGCATGTGATCTCCGGCCACCGGGACGGTTTCGCCACCGAGTGCCCGGGTCGCCGCCTTTACAGCAAACTCGGCACGGCCCGTACCGCGTCGGCGCGCTACCAGGGCCGCTGACCCCGATCGCACCGCACGGCCCGCATACACGTCTGCATACACTGGCCGGCCGAAACAGAGTTCGGCCGGCCCCAGCAGGAAGCAGAGACGACAGGTGACAGAAGCGATCCTCCTGGTCGGCGGCAAGGGCACCCGGTTGCGGCCGCTCACGGTGAACACACCCAAGCCCATGGTCCCGGCGGCGGGCGTCCCGTTCCTCACCCACCAGCTGGCCAGGGCCCGTGCGGCGGGTGTGGACCACATCGTCCTCGCCACGTCGTACCTGGCGGAGGTGTTCGAGCCGTACTTCGGCGACGGCTCGGCGTTCGGTCTCCACATCGAGTACGTCACCGAGGAGGAGCCCCTGGGCACCGGCGGCGCCCTCCGCAACGTGGCGTCGCGGCTGCGCTCCGGGCCGCAGGATCCCGTCCTCGTCTTCAACGGCGACATCCTCACGGGCCTGGACATCCGTGCCCTGGTCGCCGAGCACGAGCGGACGCGGGCGGACGTCTCGCTCCATCTGACCCGGGTCACGGACCCGCGCGCGTACGGCCTCGTCCCCACCGACGGGACGGGCAAGGTCCTCGCCTTCCTGGAGAAGCCGCAGACGCCCGAGGAGATCGTCACCGACCAGATCAACGCGGGCGCGTACGTGTTCCGCCGCTCGGTCATCGACACCATCCCCGCGGGCCGCCCCGTCTCCGTCGAGCGCGAGACCTTCCCCGAGCTGCTCGCCTCCGGCGCGCATCTGCAGGGCCTGGTCGACTCGACGTACTGGCTGGACCTCGGCACCCCGCAGGCCTTCGTGCGCGGCTCCGCCGACCTCGTCCTCGGCCGCGCCCCCTCGCCCGCGGTGCCCGGCCGCTGCGGCGACCGCCTGGTCCTGCCGTCCGCCCGGGTCGCCTCCGACGCGAAGCTGACCGGCGGCACGGTGATCGGCGAACACGCGGTGGTGGGCGAGGGCGCCCGGCTGTACGGCAGCACGATCCTGTCCGGCGCGGTCATCGAGCCCGGCGCCGTCATCACCGACTCCCTCATCGGGGCCCGCGCCTCGGTCGGGGCCCGCTCGGTCCTCACCGGCGCGGTGGTGGGCGACGGCGCCCGCATCGGCGCGGACAACGAACTGCGGGACGGCGTACGCGTCTGGTGCGAGGCCACGCTCCCGGCGGGAGCGGTCCGCTTCTCCTCGGACCAGTAGGGCGCCTTCGGGCGGGACGGACCGCCGGGTGGCCCCCGTGCTCGGGCGGCTCTCCGGTGGGCGGACCCTCGTGTTCGGGCGGGCTCTCCGGCGGGTGGCCCCCCCCGTGTTCGGGTGGGCTCTCCGGGTGGGCGGACCCCCGGGTTCGGGCAGGTCGCCCGGGGCGTGGGCCCCGTCTTCGGGAAGGGGCGGGCGTGCGGGCTTCCGGCGGGGCTACCCTCGACGGATGTCCTCCCGTTTCGCCCCCCGCCCCACCCGCACCACCGTGCGCGGCGGCGAAACCCGTGTCCCCGTGGCGAGCCCCCGGCCCGCCACCGCGGCCATGCGCCGCACCTGGACCCCCGAGGCCCCGCTGCACCTGGGCCTCACCCTGGGCCCGCTGCGCCGGGGCCCCGCCGACCCCACCTTCCGCACCACCCCGGACGGCTCGGTCTGGCGGGCGACCCGCACCCCGCAGGGCCCCGCGACCCTGCGCGTGGCGCTGCGCGCGGGCACGGCGGAGGCGGAGGCCTGGGGTCCGGGCGCGGACTGGGCCCTGGACACCCTGCCCGACCTGCTCGGCGCGGCGGACGCCCCGGACGGCTTCACCGCCAGCCACCGCCTGGTCGCGCACACGGAGCGCCGCCGCCAGGGCCTGCGCCTGACCCGTACGGGCCTGGTGCTCGAGTCCCTGATCCCGTCGGTGCTCGAACAGAAGGTCACCACGGACGAGGCGTACCGCGCCTGGCGCCTGCTGGTCCGCGCGTACGGCGAACCGGCCCCGGGCCCGACGCCCCCGCAGGCCCGCATGCACGTGATGCCGGATCCGGAGACGTGGCGCCGCATCCCGTCCTGGGAGTGGCACAGGGCAGGGGTGGACGACAAGCGGGCCTCGGCGATCCTGCGGGCCGCGCGGGTGGCCGCCCGCCTGGAGGAGGCGGCGGCGATGCCCGTGGAAGAGGCCCGGGCCCGGCTCGAACTGGTCCCCGGCATCGGCCCCTGGACCTCGGCGGAGACGGTCCAGCGCAGCAACGGCGCCCCCGACGCCGTCACCGTCGGCGATCTGCACCTGCCCGGCATCATCGGCTACGCCCTGGCGGGCGAACGCGACGCCGACGACGCCCGCATGCTGGAACTCCTGGCCCCCTACGCGGGCCAGCGCCACCGCGCGGCCCGGCTGATCTGCCTCAGCGGCCACACCCCGCCGCGCCGCAAGCCCAAGATGCCGAAAGCCGACATCGCGGCCCTCTGAGCCACGAGCCCGCCCGGCACCAATCAGCCTGTCCGGCGTTTGAGGACGAGGCGCGGAGCGCCGAAAAGAGCGGGGGCACGGGGGCGGCAGCCCCCGGATCGGGAAGGGGCGGGCCTGGGGCGCCCCCGCGAGGGCCCGGCTACCGCACGACGAGGAACTCCTCCGCGTCCCGACCGACCCGCGCCCCCGGCGCCCCCGCGGGGTGCCCCACCGCGACGGCCCCCATCGGCTCCCACTCCGGCGGCAGGCCCAGCACGTCCCGCACCACGTCACGGCAGAACATCGTCGAGGACACCCACGCGGACCCGAGTCGCTCCCCGGCGAGGGCCACCAGGAGGTTCTGCACCCCCGCGCCCGCGGCGACGACGAACATCTCCCGCTCGGCGGTGTCCCGCCGCTCGTCGCCGTACGTGTGCGCGCCGTCCGTGACGAGGCAGGGGACCACCAGATAGGGCGCGTTGCGCAGGACGTCGCCGCGGCGCACGCGGCGGGCGATGGACTCCTCGGACTTGCCGTCCCGCCGCAGGTCGGCGATCCACGCCTCCCGCATGGCGTCGAGCAGCCGCAGCCGGGACTCCGCCGACTCCAGGAGCACGAACCGCCAGGGTGTCGTGTGGTGCGGAGCGGGCGCGGTCACGGCGGCGGCGACGGCGCGCCGCACGGCCCCGGGGTCGACGGGCTCGTCGGTGAACTCCCGCACCGTGCGCCGCAGCGCGAGCGCCTCCCGCACGGCCTCGCTCGTACCGAGCCGGAACATGTCGTCGCGGGCGTCGCGCACCAGGGCCCGCGCCCCGGTGTCGGTGTCGTCGGGGGTGTCCGCGCCGCGCACCGCGTGCGGCAGCCCCCGTACGACCGCGACGGGAAGCCCGGCGGCCTTGCCCTTCACGAGGTCACCGGCGGCGGCCAGCTCGTCGGCGGTGGCGACGACGGTGGCCTGGAGCGGATTCCCGTACGAGTCGACGCCGCCGCGCAGGTCGTCGAGTACGCGCACCCCGGCGGCGCCGATGGCGACGTCCGTCAGGCCGGAGCGCCAGGGGCGCCCGAAGGTGTCGGTGACGAGGACGCCGACGTCGACGCCGAGCGCGTCGCGCAGGCCCTCGCGCAGGGCGCGCGCGGACGCGTCGGGGTCCTCGGGCAGCAGCAGGACGGTCCCCGCGGGGGTGTTGGAGGCGTCGACCCCGGCGGCGGCCATCACCAGGCCCTGGCGGTTCTCGACGATGCGCAGGGTGCCGCGGCGGGCCACGACGCGGACGGTCTCCGCGTCGATCGCGGCCTCGCGGTCGGCGGCGGCGACGACGCGCCCCTCGGCCTTGCTGACGACCTTCGAGGTGACGAGGACGACGTCCCCGTCGGCGAGGCCGGGCTCGGCCGTGGCGATCAGCTTCGCCAGGTCGTCGCCCTCGCGGACCTCGGGCAGTCCGGGCACGGCCCAGGCCCGGAACGCCGGGGCGGTCACGCGCGGACCTCCTCGGCGAGGGCGAGTGCCTCGCGGGCCATGGCCGCGGTGGCGTCGACGTCCGTCATCATCAGCGGGATGGCGCGGCACCGGATGCCCGCGGTCTCGACGCGCTCCACGGTGGCGGCGTCCACGGTGTCGACGAGCCAGCCGTCGAGCAGTCCGCTGCCGTAGTGCTCGGCGACGGCGGCGGCCGTCGAGTCGACGCCCACGGCGGCGAGCACCTTGTCGGCCATGCCGCGCACGGGCGCGTCCCCGACGATGGGGGACAGGCCCACCACGGGCACCCCGGCCTCGGCGATGGCCTCGCGGATGCCGGGCACGGCGAGGATCGTGCCGACGCTGACGACGGGGTTGGACGGCGGGAAGAGGATGACGTCGGCCTCGGCGATGGCTTCGAGGACGCCGGGCGCGGGCTTGGCCTGTTCGGCGCCGACGGGCACGATCGCGTGGGCGTCGACGGAGGCCCGCAGGCGGACCCAGTACTCCTGGAAGTGCACGGCCTTGCGCTCGCCGGAGTCGCTGTCGGGCACGGTGATGGCCACGTGGGTCTCGACGCGGTCGTCCGACATGGGGATGAGCCGCACGCCGGGCTGCCAGCGCTCGCACAGCGCCTCGGTGACGGCGCTGAGCGGATAGCCCGCGGCGAGCATCTGGGTCCGCACGATGTGCGTGGCGAAGTCGCGGTCGCCGAGGCCGAACCACTCGGGTCCGACGCCGTAGGCCGCGAGCTCCTCCTTCACCTTGAAGGTCTCGTCCTCGCGGCCCCAGCCCTGTTCCTCGTTGATGCCGCCGCCGAGCGTGTACATCACCGTGTCGAGGTCGGGGCAGACCTTCAGGCCGAACAGGTGGATGTCGTCACCGGTGTTGCCGATGACGGTGATCGCCGCGTCGGGCGCGGCCTTCTTGAGGCCGCGGAGGAAACGGGCGCCGCCGATGCCGCCGGCCAGAACCACAATGCGCATGTGCCCAGCATCGCAGGCGGGTGTGACAGTGCGGCAGGCGGCCGGGGGATCGGCTGTGACGTCGGCGGGATCGCGCCGGTTGCGCGCCCTACGCGGTGAGTGCGTCGCGCGCCGGGTCCCGCGGCGCGTGTGCCTCGCAACGGGCCGTGTGCATCGGCATTTCGGTGAGGCCGGGGTAGTAGACGTGCAGGCTCACGGCGGGTTCCAGGGAGTCGTTGACGACTTCGTGGTCGTAGCCGGGCGCGAAGACGCGCTGCGCCCCCGCGGCGAGGGTGCGGCTGCCGCGCCGGGTGCGTTCGGTCAACCGGCCTTCCAGGAGGGTCAGTACGCCGGAGGAGCGGCCGTGGCCGTGGAAGCCGCTGCTCTGTCCCGGCACCCAGGAGAGCAGCCACACCTCGTAGCCGGGCGCGGTGCGCAGGCGGTGGTACCAGCGGCTGGTGGCGTCGTACTGGACGAGGGGTGCCCACTGGGCGCGGTCGGCGGCGATGGCGCGGGCGAGTCCGGCGAACTCCGCGACGGTTTCGGGGTGCTCGCGCGGGGGCTGGAGGAGGTGGGGGACTTCGAGGATGTCGCCGGCGATCTGGAGGTCGCTGTCGCTGTTCATGGGGTGCGGTGGTTCCTCAACGTAAGAGTGCTGGGGTGTCGCGGGGCAGAAAGCGGAGAGGTGCTGCTCGGGGGTGCGGGCCGGGTGCGGAGCGGGCGCCGGGGAGCGGGGTGACCGGGGCCTGGCGGTGGCTCAGCGGTTCAACGGCTGGAGACGGTGTGGCTCAACAGCTGGAACAGGCACACGCACAGGTACAGCGACAGCGCGCGGGGGCAGCACCGGCAGACCCGCTGTTGCGGGTCACGGAAAGCGCCAAGTTCGCGAGCATGCCCACCAGGACAGCGGCTTACACCTCACCTGTCAACTCGATGTCCGGAATGTGGACAATGTTTCACCGCATCCGGTTGTTCTGTCAGGGGAAAGGTTTGTGCGGCGCTTCAGGGGACACAAGCCGCACCAACCGGCGCTCGAACCGGCGCGTCAACCGGCGCTCGGCCGCCGTCGCGACCCCGTGATCCACATGTGATCCGGTTCGCTTCGGCGAGTTCGCTGCAACGGGAGTGCGAGTCGTGGCGTCCCTGTCGGTGAGTGGACGTGACGCGATGCCTGCCGGGCGATGGGACACCTGTCGGACAGGTCGCTGGCGAGTGTCATGGTTTAGGTAGATATGAACACTTTCCGCAAAGCCTTGGTTCCGCAGAGTGAATAAGGGGCTCAATAGCAGATCCCGGCTTGACTGCCCCGGATCGGCACACTTGTAATTTCACTCGTGTCGTTCAGCCGAAATCGGTAACGGCAGCACCACGGGGACGCGAAGACAGACGAGGGGCGCATATGACCGAGCTGGTTCAGGAACTGCTGGTCGAAGACGCGGACGACGAACTCGGCTGGCAGGAGCGCGCACTGTGCGCCCAGACCGACCCCGAGTCCTTCTTCCCCGAGAAGGGCGGCTCCACCCGCGAGGCCAAGAAGGTCTGCCTCGCCTGCGAGGTCCGCTCGGAATGCCTTGAGTACGCGCTTGCGAACGACGAACGCTTCGGCATCTGGGGCGGCCTCTCGGAGCGCGAGCGCCGCCGCCTGAAGAAAGCGGCCGTCTGATCCGCCCCCTCCCGGAACCGTCCCTCCGTCCGCCCATCCGCCCCTACCAGGGACGGGTGGGCGGCGCCGTGTGACGCACCCGCACGGCATACCGGCCAGGCACTCCCCAGTTGTCCACAGGCGGCGGGCCGTTGTGTTCCCAGCCGTTAGTGTGGGGCCCCGTCCGAGACGCCACGGCGCCCCCACAGGGCACGGGCGTCCACCGCAGTCCAGCGAACCGGGGCCCGTACCTCGATGTCCGTGCACAGCCACCCCTCAGACCACGACGGCGCCGCCGCCGGGTTCGACCCGTCCCGCGCGGCCGGGTTCGACCCGGCGAGCCCACCCGAGTTCCCGCGGCACGTCGTGACAGCGGTGCTCGTCTCCCACGACGGCGCCCGCTGGCTGCCCGACGCGCTCGCCGGACTGCTCGGCCAGGACCGCCCCGTACAGAACGCGATCGCGGCCGACACCGGCAGCGCCGACGACTCCGCGCGCCTGGTCACCGAGGCCCTCGGCGACGACCGCGTGCTGCACCTGGCCCGCCGCTCCGGCTTCGGCACCGCCGTCGACGAGGCCGTGCGCACGGCCCCCCTCCTCACCCCGGAGGACCTGCCGTACCTGAAGCGCCCCAGCGGCTGGGACCCGGTGAGCCGCACCTGGCGCGACGAGGCCTACGACCTGCCGGACCTGCCGCACGGCGAGCCCGAGCAGTGGCTGTGGCTCCTGCACGACGACTGCGCGCCCGAGCCCGGCGCCCTCGCCGAACTGCTGCGCGCCGTCGAGGCCGAGCGCGAGGCGGGCAACGAGGTCGCGGTCGTAGGACCCAAGCTCCGCGGCTGGTACGACCGCAGACAGCTGCTCGAAGTCGGCGTCTCCATCGCCCACTCGGGCCGCCGCTGGACCGGCCTCGACCGGCGCGAACAGGACCAGGGCCAGCACGACCACGTACGGCCCGTGCTCTCCGTGTCCACCGCGGGCATGCTGATCCGCCGTGAGGTCTTCGAGCGGCTCGGCGGGTTCGACCGCCGGCTGCCCCTCATGCGCGACGACGTCGACCTGTGCTGGCGCGCCCACGCGGCGGGACACCGCGTCCTGGTCGCCCCCGACGCCGTCGTGCGGCACGCGGAGGCCGCCTCGCGCGAGCGCCGCACCGTCGACTGCGTGGGCCGTACGGCGACCTCGCCGCACCGCGTCGACAAGGCGGGGGCGGTCTACGCCCTGCTCGCCAACACCCGCACCGCCGTACTGCCCTGGGTCCTCGTCCGGCTCGTCGTCGGCACCCTGCTGCGCACGCTCGGCCTGCTCCTCGGCAAGGCGCCCGGCCAGGCCCTCGACGAGGTCGCCGGGCTCTTCGGCACGCTGCTGCGGCCCGAGCGGATCCTCGCCGCCCGCAAGAAGCGCGGCAGGCCGCAGCCGACCGCCGGCGAGATGCGCCCCCTGTTCCCGCCGCCCGGCGCCACGCTGCGCGCCACCGTCGAGCAGGTCGCGGGCCACCTCGGCGGCGACTCCGACCCCGAGGTCTCCGCCGCCGGACGGCACGGAGCCGTCGAGTCCGGTCCCGGCGGAGACGACGCCGACTTCCTGGAGATCGAGCAGTTCGCGCGCCTCAAGCGCGTCGCCCGCAAACCCGGACCGCTGCTCTTCGTCATCCTGCTCTTCGTGTCGCTCGTCGCGTGCCGGTCCCTGCTCGGCGGCGGCGCGCTCGCGGGCGGCGCGCTCCTGCCCGCGCCCGCCGACGCCTCGGACCTGTGGTCCCGGTACGCGGACGCGTGGCACCCCGTGGGCATCGGCGGCACGGACGCGGCACCCCCTTACCTGGCCCTCCTGGGCGGCCTGTCGACGCTCCTGTTCGGCTCCACCGGGCTCGCCGTCACCGTCCTCCTGATCGGCTCGGTGCCGCTCGCGGGCTTCACCGCCTACTTCGCGTCCCGGCCCCTGGTCACCTCCCGGCTGCTGCGCGCCTGGGCCTCCGTCGCGTACGCCTTCCTGCCCGCCACCACCGGCGCGCTCGCGGGCGGGCGCGTCGGCACCGCCGTCCTCGCCGTCCTGCTGCCGCTCATCGCGCGCGCGGGAGCCTCGGCCGCCGGGCTCACGTCCCAGGACGGCGGCCGCGGCAGCTGGCGCGCCACGTGGGCGTACGCGCTGCTGCTCACCGTCACCACGGCCTTCACGCCCATCGTGTGGCCCATCGCCGCCGTCGTCGGCCTCCTGGTGCTCGCCCTGCGCCGCGCCGACCTCGTCGCGTACGGCACGCGCTTCCTCGCCGCCCTCGGCACGCCGCTGCTCGTCCTCGCGCCCTGGTCCCTCACGCTGCTGCCGACCGGCTTCTTCAAGGAGGCAGGCCTCGCGTACGGCACGGGCTCCGCGTCCGCGCTCGACCTGCTCGGCGGCAGCCCCGGCGGCCCCGGCACCGTGCACGGCCTGCTGCTCATCGGCATCGTCCTGGCCGCGCTCGCCGCCCTGCTGCGCGCCGAGCGGCAGCTGGCCGTCCGCACCGCCTGGGCCGTCGCCCTGGTCGCGCTGGTCTTCGCCGCCCTGTCGAACGGCTCGGCGTGGGCGGGCCCGGCCACGCTCGCGTACGGCATCGCGCTGCTCGCCGCCGCCGCGCTCGGCGCCGACGGCGCACGCGCGCGCGTCGCCGAGCAGAGCTTCGGCTGGCGCCAGCCGGTGGCCGCGCTCATCGCGTTCGCCACGGCCGCGGGGCCGCTGCTCGCCGCCGCCGGGTGGATGATCCGCGGCGCCGACGGCCCGCTGGAGCGCCGCGACCCGGTGCAGGTGCCCGCGTTCGTCGCCGAGGAGAGCCGCACCCAGGACCAGGCCCGCACGCTCGTCCTGGACAGCGCGTCCCCGGCCGAGGTCGCCTACATGCTGGTCCGCGGCTCCGGCGCCCGCCTCGGTGACGCCGAACTCGCCGCGAAGGACGGCACGGACGCCCGCCTCGACCGCATCGTCGCCCGCCTCCTCGCGGGCTCCGGCGCCGACCAGGCCGACCAGCTCGGCGGCTACGCGGTGCGCTACGTCCTCGTCCGCGACGGCGCGCCGCGCCAGCTCAGCCGCACCCTGGACACCACGCCGGGCCTGACCCGGCTCAGCCAGGAGGACGGCAGCGCCCTGTGGCGCGTGGACCGGCAGGTCGCCCGCGCGGCCGTCGTGTCCGGCTCCCAGGACCCCGAGCCGGTCGCCGCGGGCCCCGTGGAGGTGCACACGAAGGTCCCGTCCGGTGCTGAGGGCCGCGTGCTGCGCCTCGCCGACGCGGCGGACCCGGGCTGGACGGCGACCCTGGACGGCCACGCGCTGACCAGGACCACCGTGGACGGCTGGGCCCAGGGCTTCGAACTGCCCGCGTCGGGCGGCCGCTTGGACATCACGTACGAGCCCCCGGCCACCCACACGGCGCTGCTGTGGACGCAGGGCGCCCTCGCGCTCGTCCTGGTGGTCCTCGCGCTGCCCGGCCGCCGCCGTGACGTGGACGACGACCTCCCGGAGGAGCAGCTGGTGCCCGCGCAGGCGGCCGCGGGCGAGGGCCGCAGGGCGCGCAGGCTGCGGGCCCAGGGCGAACAGGGTGGCCAGGAGGGCGCGTTCCCCGACGGCATCCCCGAAGAGGCCGCCCTGGGCGCGGTCCCGCCCCAGCACACCCCCGCGCCGCCCCAGCGCGCGCCCGCCCAGGGGGAGTGGCAGACCCCCGCCCACGCGGGCGCCGACCAGGGCGCGTACGGCGGCGAACAGCACCACCAGAGCGGCCAGTACGCCTCCGGAGGCTACGACCACGCGTACCAGGCGGACCCCTACCAGGGCGCCCAGTACGACCCGTACGCCTACGAAGGCACGTACGGCACGTACGAGACGAACCCCGGTTACGGCCAGACCTACGGCTCCTACGACGCCACGGACACCGCCCACCCGCAGCACCCGCCGGTGCCGCCGCGCCCCCCGCACGGCACCGACAGTGAGCGTCCCGACGGGAGCCAGCAGTGAACCGCACCACCCTGTCCCTGATCGCCGCGGCGGCGGCCCTGGCCGCCGTGACCGGTTTCGCCGCCGTCAACGCCCCCGCGGGCGACGACGCCGCCGCCGCGGCGAAGCGGCTGCCCGTGGAGCGCACGAGCCTGCTGTGCCCGGAGCCCAGCACGTCCGACCTCGCGGAGACGACGTACACGGCGTTCACGCCCGCGTCGCGGGCCTCGGGGCGCGTGGGCGGGGCCGCGCTGTTCCCCGTCGTCAAGCAGCTCACGGACGCGCCGCAGGGCGGCAAGGGCAAGGGTGCCAAGCCGTTCCTGACCCAGAAGGAGCCCGGGAAGCCGGTCTCCGGCGAGGAGTCGGGCGCGGAGGCCCCCACGCTCATCGGCAGCGCCGACGGCCGCCTCGCGCCCGGCTGGACCGCCCAGCAGACGACGTCGGTCAGCGCGGGCGCGGGACGCGGTCTGCACGGCACCAACTGCACCGCCCCGGACACCGACTTCTGGTTCCCGGGCGCCGGCACCGCCAAGGGCCGCAACGACTACGTCCACCTGATGAACCCCGACGACGCGGCGGCGGTCGTGGACATCGAGCTGTACGGCCCCGGAGGCGCCCTGAAGGCCGAGGTCGGCGAGTCCATCCAGATCCAGCCGCGCTCCAGCGTCCCCGTGCTCCTGTCCACGCTCACGCCCAAGCCGCAGACCAACCTCACGATGCACGTCACCGCGCGCAGCGGCCGCGTCGCCGCCGCCGTGCAGTCGTCGGACGAGGCGCTGGGCGGCGACTGGCTGCCCGCCGCCGCCGACCCGGCGCCCCGTCTGGTGCTGCCGGGCATCCCGAAGGACGCGACCTCGGTTCGCCTCGTCGCCTTCGCGCCCGGCGCCGACGACGCCGACCTGAAGGTCCAACTCGCCTCGCCCACCGGCTCGATCACCCCGGCCGGGCACGAGAACCTGCACGTGAAGTCGGGCATGACGGCGGCGGTGGACCTGGGTGACGTGACGAAGGGGGAGGCGGGTTCGCTGGTCCTCACTCCTACGGAGGACTCCGTTCCGGTCGTGGCGGCGCTCCGCGTCACGCGCGGCAAGGGCGCCAAGCAGGAGACGGCGTTCATCCCGGCGACCGCCCCCGTGGGCGACCGCGCCACCGTCGCCGACAACCGCGCCAAGGGCACCACGCTCTCCCTGACGGCCCCCGACAAGACCACCCGCGTCAAGGTGACCGCGTCCCCGGGCACGGAGGCGGGCGAGGCCACCAGCAAGACGTACACGGTCAAGGCGGGCACCACGCTCGCCGTCGCCCCGCCGGTGCCCTCCGGCCTGCGGGGCTCCTACGCCCTCACCCTGGAGCCCCAGTCGGACGCCCCTGTCTACGCCTCCCGCATGCTGGAGGTCCCCGAGAACGGCATCCCCATGTTCACGATCCAGTCCCTGCCGGACGACAGGGGCACGGTGGAGGTGCCGAGGGCGAAGCAGGACCTGGAGGTACTGCAGAAGTAGCGCGGGGCCGGCGGGTCAGTCCTCGCCGTAGCGCGGGTCCACCGACTCCGGGGAGAGCCCGAGGAGCTCGGCGACCTGCTCGACGACCACCTCGTGGACGAGTGCGGCCCGCTCGTCCCGCCCCTTGGTCCGGATCTCCACGGGCCGCCGGTAGATGACGACCCGCGCGGGCCGCCCCTCGGAGGCGGACACGGTCCCCCCGAGCGGCACGGTCTCCGCGGTCCACTCCTCGTCCGGGGCGCCGCCGCTGACGGGGGGCACCTCGAGCACCAGGAAGTCGATCTCGGTGAGCTGCGGCCAGCGCCGCTCCAGGCGCTCCACCGAGTCCTGCACGAGGTCGGTGAAGGCCTCGGCACGGCTCGTGGACAGGGGGACCTGCGGCGGCGCCACGGGGCCGCGCATGCCCCTGCCGTGGCGGTCGCGTCGGCGGGGCCTCGGCTCGGCGGAGCCGGGCTGTACGGGGTCGTCCATCACTGACGAAGCGTAGTCCCCGAGATCGCCCTTTCCGCGCGGAGCACGGCATGTCGCTTCCTGACCATTCCAGCCACGCTTGGGCACGATTGTGCATCTCTCCTGTACTGCCGATCTCGCCCTGATTGGCAGTATTTGTTCCGAGTGGTGACCGGGTTCAACACCACAGGCCCCGTTGGTCCCTTGTGTCTCCGCAGGTCAGAGCGGTGCTTTCCGGACACGCCACGCACGGTGGTACCGCACGACACGGGGGAGTGACCTGGTGGAGAGTCGTCGCGGCCCGCTCAAGAGTGCGGTACCGTCCAACGTCGTGAGCCCTGTACGTCGCTGTTCGCGCACCGCTTGCGGCCGACCCGCCGTCGCGACGCTGACGTACGTCTACGCCGACTCGACCGCGGTCCTCGGCCCCCTCGCCACCTACGCCGAACCCCACTGCTACGACCTGTGCGCCGAGCACTCCGAGCGCCTGACCGCGCCGCGCGGCTGGGAGGTCGTCCGGCTCGCCGACGCCTCGGGCCCCGCCCGGCCCAGCGGCGACGATCTCGAAGCCCTCGCCAACGCCGTGCGGGAGGCCGCACGGCCCCAGGAGCGCGCCGCCGGGGCGGGCGGCGGGTCACGCGGAGCGGACCCCATGGAGGTCGCGCGCCGCGGCCATCTGCGGGTGCTGCGCTCGCCGGACAACTGAGTCCGGACAGCTGAGTCCGGACAGCTGAGCCCTGGCGGCTGAGTCCGGACAGCTGAGCCCTGGCGGCTGAGCACAGCCCTCGCCCGACGGCTGAGGGCGACCGGGGCACGTTCCGGCCAGCCCCTTCCCGCGCCGCCGGGCGCGCGGTCCGCACGCCCGTGAGTGAATCCTCACCGGCACACGGATTGACGGCTGTTTGTCGAGGCCACGACTATTTCGCCACCCCGTGATCAAGGGATCATCCAGGGAGGCACCCGTGTTCGTGCAGCAACTGGAGCCCGTGGCCGACTCGCTCGGCCTGTCCGCACTCGTCGCGACCCTTCCCCTGCTCACCGTCCTCGTCCTCCTCGGCGCCGTCCGCATGAAGGCGCACCGGGCCGGGCTCATCGGCCTCTGCGCGGCCGTGGCCGTCGCCTGGCTCGTGTTCGGCATGCCCCTCGGCCAGACCGCGTCCAGCGCCGCCCAGGGGGCCGTCTTCGGGCTCTTCCCCATCCTGTGGATCGTCGTCAACGCCCTGTGGGTGTACCGGATGACCGTCCGCACCCGGCACTTCGACATCCTCAGACGCTCCTTCGGGCGACTCTCCGACGACCCGCGCATCCAGGCGCTCGTCGTCGCCTTCTGCTTCGGCGCGCTGCTCGAAGCGCTCGCGGGCTTCGGTGCGCCCGTCGCGATCAGCGCGGTCATGCTGGTGGCGCTCGGCTTCGACCCGGTGCGCGCCGCGGTCGTCGCCCTCGTCGCCAACACCGCGCCCGTCGCCTTCGGCGCCATGGGCACCCCCGTAGTGACGCTCGCGCAAGTCACCGGCATCCCCCTGGACACCGTCGCCACCGTGGTCGGGCGCCAGACGCCGCTGCTCGCGCTCGTCGTGCCGCTGCTCCTGGTCGCCCTCGTCGACGGGCGGCGCGGCCTGCGCGAGACCTGGGAGCCCGCCCTCGTCTGCGGCTTCGCCTTCGCCGCCGCGCAGTTCGCCGCCTCCAACTACGTCTCCGCGCAACTGGCCGACATCGGCGCCGCCTTGGCGGGCGCGGGCGCCCTCGTGGCCGTGCCGCACGCGCGCAGGCCCGCCGCCGAGCCCGTGCGCGCCGCGGTCCTCACCGGCGCGCGCAGCGAGGACCTCGACCGCGACGACCCGCGCGCGGACGTGCTGCGCGCCTACGCCCCGTACGCCCTGATCGTCGCGATCTTCTCCGTCGCGCAGATCCCGCCCGTCAAGGACCTCCTCACCGAGGCCACCCGCACCTTCGACTGGCCCTTCCTGGACGTCGCCGACCCCGCGGGCGACCCGGTCGGGGGCAACGTCTTCTCGCTGCCCCTGGTGGCCACCGGCGGCACGCTCGTGCTGCTCGCCGGGTTCGGGACGGCCGCCGTACTCGGCGTCCACGCGCGCGTGGCGGCACGGGAGTGGGCGGCGACCGTCCACGAACTGCGGTTCGCGATCCTGACGGTGACGAGCGTCCTCGCGCTCGCGTACGTCATGAACCTCTCCGGACAGGCCGCCACCATCGGGCACTTCGTGGCCGACGCGGGCGCGGGCCTCGCCTTCCTCTCGCCGGTGCTCGGCTGGTTCGGCGTCGCGGTGACCGGCTCGGACACCTCGGCGAACGCGCTGTTCGGCGCCCTCCAGGTCACCGCGGCCGAACAGTCGGGCCTCTCGCCCGAACTCCTCGCCGCCGCCAACAGCTCGGGCGGAGTGCTCGGCAAGATGATCTCCCCGCAGAACCTGACCATCGCGTGCGCGGCCGTCGGACTCGCGGGCAAGGAGGGCGATCTGCTGCGCAAGGTGCTGCCCTGGAGCCTCGGCCTGCTGCTCGTGATGTGCCTGATCGTGGTGGGCCAGAGCACGGCGGTGCTCGGCTGGATGCTTCCCTGACGTCCTTGTGTAACGCCGCCACAACCCGCTGTCAGTGGTTGGAGGTAGTTTGGGGGCGCCGTAGGAAGTCCGTAGGAAGTCCGTCGACGAAGTCCGCCGCGTGCGGCCGCCCGCCCGGGCCCCCACGCGTCGCTGAACGTACGTAAAGAGAGGCTTGGCCGTGGCTGCTGATCTGTCCCAGATCGTGAAGGCGTACGACGTGCGCGGGGTGGTCCCGGACCAGTGGGACGAGACTCTGGCCGAGCAGTTCGGCGCCGCCTTCGCGCGCGTGACGGGCGCGGCCGCGATCGTCGTCGGGCACGACATGCGGCCCTCGTCGCCCGGTCTCTCCGGCGCCTTCGCGCGCGGCGCGGCCGCCCTCGGCGTGGACGTCACCCAGATCGGCCTGTGCTCCACGGACCAGCTGTACTACGCCTCGGGCGCCCTGGACCTGCCGGGGGCGATGTTCACCGCCTCGCACAACCCGGCGCAGTACAACGGCATCAAGATGTGCCGCGCGGGCGCCGCCCCGGTCGGCCAGGACACCGGTCTGGCCGACATCCGCGCCCTGGTGGAGAGCTGGGCGCAGGAAGGCGCCCCCGAGCCCGCGGCCACCCCCGGCACGCTCACCCGCCAGGACACCCTGGGGGACTACGCGGCGCACTTGCGGTCCCTGGTCGACCTGTCGGCGATCCGGCCGCTGAAGGTGGTCGTGGACGCGGGCAACGGCATGGGCGGTCACACGGTGCCCACCGTCTTCGAGGGCCTGCCCCTGACACTCGTACCGATGTACTTCGAGCTGGACGGCACCTTCCCCAACCACGAGGCCAACCCCCTGGACCCGGCGAACATCGTGGACCTCCGGCAGCGGGTGCGCGAAGAGGGCGCCGACCTGGGCATCGCCTTCGACGGCGACGCCGACCGCTGCTTCGTCGTCGACGAGAGGGGCGAGCCGGTCTCCCCCTCGGCGATCACCGCCCTGGTCGCCGCCCGCGAACTCGCCAAGCACGGCGGCTCCGGCACGGTCATCCACAACCTGATCACCTCCTGGACCGTCCCCGAGGTCGTCCGCGAGAACGGCGGCACGCCGGTCCGCACGCGCGTGGGGCACTCCTTCATCAAGGAGGAGATGGCCAAGTCGGGCGCGATCTTCGGCGGCGAGCACTCCGCGCACTACTACTTCCGCGACTTCTGGAACGCCGACACCGGCATGCTCGCCGCCCTGCACGTCCTGGCCGCCCTCGGCGGCCAGGACGGCCCCCTGTCGGGCCTCGTGGAGCAGTACGACCGCTATGTGGGCTCCGGCGAGATCAACTCCACGGTGGCCGACCAGCAGGCCCGCCTCGCCGCGATCAGGGCCGCGTACGAAGGCCAGGACGGCGTCACCCTCGACGAGCTGGACGGCCTGACGGTCACGACGGCCGACTGGTGGTTCAACGTCCGCGCCTCCAACACGGAGCCGCTCCTGCGCCTCAACGCGGAGGCCCGCGACCGGCAGACCATGGAGAAGACCCGCGACGCGGCTCTGGCGATCATCAGGGCGTAGCCGCATCGCGCCTCGCGGCAAAGCCGGGAGCCCGGGAAGGGTGGGCATGAACGTCCACCGGGCCCGCAGAGCGACACCGGGGGAGGGGCGGGCCGGAGCCACCCCCTCCCCGGGCAGGGCCCCCGCCCCCAGGGGCCCGCCCCCGCCCAAGGCCCCCAGGCCAGCGATAGGCTGGGCGGGCCGCACGACCCCACCCCGAAGGGACCACCCCATGCCGCTCGAAGCCGGCCTCCTGGAGATCCTCGCCTGCCCGGCCTGCCACGCCCCTCTCAAGGAGACGGACGACGAGCTGGTCTGCACCGCGGAAGGCACGGACTGCGGCCTCGCGTACCCGATCCGCGACGGCATCCCCGTACTCCTGGTCGACGAGGCCCGCCGCCCCGAGTAAGGATCACAAGAGGGCGGGCGTGCACCCCGCACGGACGCCCGCCCGCACCCCTGCCGCGCACGGCGATCGGAGGCCGGACCCCCATGCTCGACGAGTCGCTCCTGGACGCCCCCGACGAGCTCGCCCGCGCAGACCTGCGTGACCTGCTGCGCGGCGCCGCCGAAGCGGGTGCCCGCGTACGGACCGCGGTCCGCCACGCCACCGAGTCCGGGGTCACGGAGCTGAAACCGGACGGCCGCCCCCGCGCCGTCCTGATCGCGGGCCCCGGCACGGCCGCCGCGGGCGTCGCCGACCTCATCGGCGCCCTCGTGGGCACCGGCTGCCCCGTCATCAGGATCGCCCCCACCGGCGTCGCCCCCGCGGCGGGCGCCCTGCGCTGGTCCCTGCCCGGCTGGGTCGGCCCCGTCGACCTGCTGCTCATCGCCACGCCCGACGGCACGGAGCCGGGCCTCTCGCTCCTCGCCGAGCAGTCCTACCGCCGCGGCTGCACCGTCGCCGCCGTGGCCCCGGCCCGCTCCCCGCTCGCCGAGGGCGTCAGCGGCTCGCACGGCCTCACCGTCCCGATGGCCGTGGCGCCCCGGCCCAGCACGGACGACGCCGACGGCACGGGCGCCCCGGCCGCCGCCCCCGGCACCCTGTGGTCCCTGCTCGTCCCGCTGCTCGCCCTGCTCGACCGCACCGGCCTGGTCGCCGCCCCCGTGGAGACCCTCCAGAAGGTCGCCGACCGGCTCGACGGCGTCGCGGAGCGCTGCGGCCCCGCCGTCGCGACCTACCACAACCCCGCCAAGACCCTCGCGACCGAGCTGGCCGAAGCACTGCCGCTGATCTGGACCGAGGGCGAGACCGCGGGCCCCGTGGGCCGCCGCTTCGCCGCCGCGCTCGCCGAGCTGGCCGGGCACCCCGCGCTCGCCGCCGAGCTCCCCGAAGCGCTGCCCGCGCACGCCTCGCTGCTCGCTCGCGGCCTCACCGGCGGCGCCGACAGCGACGACTTCTTCCGCGACCGCGTCGACGACCCGGGGCCGCTGCGCGCCCGCGCGGTCCTGCTGCGCGACCGCTCCGCCGACGCGGGCGGCCTCACCGCGGCGCCCGCCGCCCGTGAGCTCGCCCAGAGCCACGACATCCCCCTCAGCGAGCTCGACCCCGAGGACGGCGACGACCTGGAGCGCCTGGCCGAACTGATCGCCCTCACGGATTTCGCCGCCGTTTACCTGGCGCTCGCCTCCGGGAGCCGATCATGACCCCGGCTCCCGTACGGGCGCCCGCCCGCGTGCACCCGTACCCCTAGGGGGCACGCGCGTACCCGCACCGAAGGACGCGCCCGCCCGCGTCCCCGCACGCCCGTAAGGGAGACCCTTCCGTGGACCGCCTCACCAACACCATCCGCCCCTACGCCTGGGGTTCCACCACCGCCATCGCGGGTCTCCTCGGCGTCGAGCCGACCGGCGAACCGCAGGCCGAGATGTGGATGGGCGCCCACCCGGGCGCGCCCTCGCGCACCGAGCGCGGGCCGCTCAACGAGGTGATCGACGAGGATCCGCGCGCCGAACTCGGCCCCCGCGCCGTCGACAAGTTCGGCCCGCGCCTGCCCTTCCTCCTGAAGATCCTCGCCGCGGGCGCCCCCCTGTCCGTACAGGTGCACCCGGACCTGGAGCAGGCCCGCGAGGGCTACGAGGACGAAGAGGCCCGCGGCGTCCCCCTCGACGCGCCCCACCGCAACTACAAGGACGCCAACCACAAGCCCGAACTGATCTGCGCGCTCACGCCGTTCGACGGCCTGTGCGGCTTCCGCCCGCCCGCCGAGGCCGCCGACCTCATCGAGGGCCTCGCCGTGGACTCCCTCAAGCCGTACGTCGACCTGCTGCGCGCCAAGCCCGAGGACGCGGCCCTCCGCGAGGTCCTCACGGCCGTCCTCACCGCCGACCGCGAGGAGATGGCGCGCGCGGTCACCGAGGCCGCGGCCGTCGCCGAGCGCCTCGGCGGCCCTTACGCCCCGTACGCCGACGCGGCCCGCCACTTCCCCGGCGACCCCGGCGTCATCGCCGCCATGCTGCTCAACCACGTCACCCTCAAGCCCGGCGAGGCCCTCTACCTCGGCGCCGGGGTCCCGCACGCCTACCTCAACGGCATGGGCGTCGAGATCATGGCCAACTCCGACAACGTGCTGCGCTGCGGCCTCACCCCCAAGCACGTCGACGTGCCCGAACTCCTGCGCGTCGTCCGCTTCGAGGCGAGCGACCCCGGCATCCTGCGCCCCGAGGCGTCCCCCGACGGCGAAGAGGTCTACGAGACGCCGATCGACGAGTTCCGGCTCTCCCGCTACGTCCTGCCCGAGGGCGACACCCGGCACGACCTCACCGCGGGAACGCCGCAGATCCTGCTCTGCGCGGCGGGCGAGGTCCGCGTGGGCGACCTCTCCCTGACACCCGGCGGATCCGTGTTCGTCCCCGCGGACGAGAAGGCCGACGTCTCCGGCAGCGGCACCCTTTTCCGCGCCACCGTGGTGGCCTGACCCACCCCACGCCTCCCGTGCTGCAACAATGACGCACCGCACCGGCCGGGCCCATCGGCGCCCGGCCGTCGCGGAACGGAGAACGTACGCGTGTCACGCGGCAGGCGCGGCACGCAACGGAAGGGACAACGGGCACACATGAGTGCGTCAGGCGGAACAAAGGCGATCGTGGCGGCACTCGGCGCCAACCTCGCGATCGCGGTGGCCAAGTTCGTGGCGTTCCTCTTCAGCGGCTCGTCGTCGATGCTGGCCGAGAGCGTGCACTCGCTCGCCGACTCCGGCAACCAGGGCCTGCTGCTCCTCGGCGGCAAGAAGGCCCAGCGCGAGGCCACTCCGCAACACCCCTTCGGGTACGGCCGCGAGCGCTACATCTACGCGTTCCTCGTCTCCATCGTGCTCTTCTCCGTAGGCGGCATGTTCGCCCTCTACGAGGGCTACGAGAAGATCAAGCACCCGCACGACATCGAGCACTGGTACTGGCCGGTCGGCGTCCTGGTGTTCGCCATCATCGCCGAGTCGTTCTCCTTCCGGACGGCCATCAAGGAGTCCAACACCCTGCGCGGCTCGCTCTCCTGGAAGGATTTCATCCGCCGCGCCAAGGCACCCGAGCTGCCCGTCGTCCTCCTGGAGGACTTCGGCGCCCTCGTCGGCCTGGTCCTCGCGCTCGGCGGCGTCGGCCTCGCGCTCGCCACGGGCGACGGCGTCTGGGACGGCGTCGGCACGCTCTGCATCGGCGCCCTGCTGATCCTCATCGCGATCGTCCTCGCGGCCGAGACCAAGTCGCTGCTGCTCGGCGAGGCCGCGGGCACCGAAGAGGTCGAGAAGATCGAGAAGGCCATCGTCGACGGCGACACCGTCACCCGCATCATCCACATGCGCACCCTCCACCTCGGCCCGGAGGAGCTGCTCGTCGCCGCCAAGATCGCCGTCCAGCACGACGACACCGCCCGCGAGATCGCCGACGCCATCAACGCCGCCGAGACCCGCATCCGCGAGGCGGTCCCGATCGCCCGGGTCATCTACTTGGAGCCGGACATATACCGCGAGGACGCGGCGACGACGGGCAGCTGACCGGGCCGAAGCCCTCCCCCCTGGGGGCACAGCCCACAGCGCCGAGCAACCGTTGAAACAGGGCGTACGTGAGAGGGGCCCCGCACCAACCACCAGGGATGCCGTTGGCGAATTCGGGGTCCTGCTACTTCGCCCCGTCGATCGTTTGGTCGGCGGGGCGAAGTCGTGCGAAGTGGCTGGTGCGGGTCCGGGCCAGGGGTGTTCCGGTGAGGTGGGCGTCGAGGCGGGCAAGGTTGATCGCGGTTGCGGTGAGCTGGTGCTGGAGGCGGGTTCTGGCGAGTCCGCGGTAGCGGCACCGGCGCAGACCGGCGGTGTGAACAGCGTGGGAGAGGGTGCCCTCGATGCCGTTGCGGGCCGCGTAGCGTTCCCGCCACTCGGGAGTGCCCTGGGCTGCACGGGCCTGTTGGATCGCCTCGTGTTCGGCCCGGGGCCGCAGGGTGATTTCCCTTCTCGCGGCTCGGGGTGAGCTCACGCACTCGGGGCGCGCGGGGCAAGTGCGGCAGTCAGCGGGTGAGAACCGGACGATGATGATGGGGGCGCCACGATCGGAGATCTTGTCCCGCCATTGGGTGGCGTTCTTGCCGTTCGGGCAGGTCACGGTCTGGCTCTGCCAGTCGATGGCGAAGGCGCTCTGGCTGTAGGGGCCGCTGGCCTGGGCAGTGGTGTTGCCGCGGATGGGGCCGGTCAGGGTGATGCCGTACTGACGATCGGCGGTGACGATGCGGGGTCCGTCGATGTAGCCAGCGTCCAGTAGATGCTCGCCGGGCAGAAGGTCCCTGGCGGCGAGGGCGTCGTGGACCAGGTTGGTGGCCGTGCTGTCCTGGACGGTAGCGTCCTGCGTCAGCACGTTCGTGATCAGGTGAGACGTGTCCGCATCGCAGGTCTCGGTCAAATGGACCTTGAAACCGTCCCACTTGATATCCCGCTTCACACTCGCGCGAGCGTCGGTGTCATAGGGGCTGACCAGGCGAAGAGCACCCGGCGGGCACTCTTTTGGGTCCCGCCATCGCACCTCGCCCTCCGTATCGAACACGTACTGCTGAACCCAGGCCCGGCGCAGGATCTGGACGGCGGGCAGCTCGCGCAGCCACACGGGCGCCCCGGCGGCGTGCACGTCGGCCAGCAGGCGCATGCCGTCCCGGCCGGTCTGCTCGGCCAACTCGGTCCGCTTGGCCTTGCCGGAGGGCAGCCAGTAGTCCTCCGGCCGGGTGGCATACCGGTCGAACCAGGCCGGATCAGCGTGGGCGGACAGCCAGTTGGGGGCCGCAGCGGCGAGTGCGTTGAGCGCAGCGCGCAGGGTCTCGATGACGAACTCCAGCCGGTTCAGCGACCGGATCGCGGCCAGTACGTGGGTGGAGTCGGTGCGGGCCCTGCCTGGCGCCTTCAGCATTCCCGCCTTCCGGGCGGACTCCAGGACGTGGTCGAAGACCTGCTGCCCCGCTTCCGCCTCGACCAGCCGGGTGCGGAACTCGCTGAGTACGGAGTAGTCGAAGCCCGGGTCGGTAAGCTCCAGGCCCAGGGCGTATTTCCAGTCGATCCGGGCCCGCACCGCCAGGGCCGCCTGCCGATCGGGCAGCCCCTCGGCGAACTGGAGTACCGACACCAGCGCGAGCCGGCCCGGGGACCAGGCCGGCTTGCCCCGGGACGGGAACAGATCCGCGAACTGCTCGTCCCGGAACAGCACCCCCAGCTCATCCCGCAACCGGATCGCCAGACTGCCCTTCGGGAACGCCGCCTGGGCCACCCGCACCGTCTCCGCGGGGATCTCCCCATCTCCGATCGGACGCATCGACATCGACACCCACCCCATACGACAACGTCGGCCTTCAAGACCACAACCAGGTCTTGAAGGCCGACGTCACGCAGAGCCCCGAATTCGCCAACGGCATCCCAACCACCAGGTGCGGGGCCCCTCTCACGTACCAAGGACCGGACTCACTGAACCTCCCGCAGCACCTCCAGCACCGCGGCCTCATCCGCCGCGGCCACAAGCCGCCCCCGGAACCCTCCATCCATGAGCTTCCGCGACAGCAGCGCGAGGATCCGCAGGTGCTCGTCGCCCGCGGCGGCCTCAGGCACGGAGATCATGAAGATCAGCTTGGCCTTCGTGCCGTCGAGCGACCCCCACTCGATGCCCTCGGCCGACCGCGCGAAGCCCACGACCGGCGAGGTCACCGCGTCGGTCTTGGCATGCGGGATAGCGATCTCCTCACCGA
Organism: Streptomyces sp. YIM 121038; assembly: GCF_006088715.1. Classification (NCBI taxonomy): domain Bacteria; kingdom Bacillati; phylum Actinomycetota; class Actinomycetes; order Kitasatosporales; family Streptomycetaceae; genus Streptomyces; species Streptomyces sp. YIM 121038. Next base: position 4,035,424 of record NZ_CP030771.1, on the reverse strand, counting down.
GCCCCGTGGTGCCCTGTGCCTCGCGCGCGAGCGCCGTCCGGACCAGCTCCTCCACATCGGTGACCTTGCCGGTACGCGCGAGCAGTCCGGCCATCTCGCGGATCGCGGCCTCCTTGTCGGCGGCGGCGAGCTCGACCTTGACGGTCTGCCGGGTGAGATAGCCCGAGAGGACCTCGGGCGCGGCACCCTCGGCCACCGGGGAAGCGGCCTCCGGGGAAGCGGCCACCGGGGAAGCGGCCACCGGGGAAGCGGCCACCGGAGGAGCGGCCACCGGGGGAGCGGCCACCGGGGCCGAGGCGGCGGACTCCCGCCCTCCGGTCCGTGCGGCGACGGCCGCGGCCCCGGCCACAGCCGCCCCACCGGCCCCCGCGCCCACACCCGCCGGCACCGGCTCGGCGGCCACGCCCGCCCCGCCGACCGGCACCCCGCGCCGCCTCCGCTCGCTCAGATCCACCAGCGACACGGTGGCGAGGGCGGTGACGGCCGTTCCCGCGGCCACGGCGACGAAGAACATCGGCACACCGCCGACCGCACCGAGCACCGCGACGATCGGCCCGCCGTGCGGCACCGCGTCCTTCACGCTCGCGAGGCCCGCGATCGCACCGGCCACGGCACCGCCGAGCATGTTCGCGGGAATGACCTGCGCGGGCCGCGCGGCCGCAAACGGAATAGCGCCTTCCGAAATCCCGAACAACCCCATGAACAGCGACGCGAGCCCGGTCTCCCGCTCCTGCTCCGTGTACAGCCGCTTGCGGATCAACGTCGCGAGCCCCTGCCCGAGCGGCATCACCGGAATCGCGGCCGCGCACATGCCCATGACGGTCTGGTTGCCGGTGGCGATGAGCCCCGCGCCGAACAGGAACGCCGTCTTGTTGACCGGACCGCCCATGTCGAAGGCGATCATCAGCCCCAGGATCGCGCCGAGCAGGATCGCGCTCGTGCCCGTCATCCCGCTGAGCCAGTCCGTCAGATGCTCGAAGACCCACGAGATCGGTTTGCCGATGACGTAGATGAAGAAGAGCCCGAGCGCGCTCGTCGCCAGGATCGGGATCACGATGATCGGCATGATCGGCTGGACGAACTTCGGGACCTTGACCTTCTTGATCCACAGCACCAGATACCCGGCCAGGAACCCGGTCACGATCGCCCCGATGAAGCCCGCCCCCGCCTTGGAGTCGTACAGCTCACCGGTGTTGGCGATCCAGCCGCCGATCATGCCCGGCACCAGGGCGGGCCGGTCCCCGATCGCGTACGCGATGTACCCCGACAGGATCGGCACCATCAGCGTGAACCCGATGACGCCGATCTGGTTCACGTGCATCCAGAACGAGTCGTCCGGGATGACGAGCCCGCCCTTCGGGTCGGTGTGCCCGCCGAGCGACAGCGAGATCGCGATCAGCAGACCGCCGACCACGACGAACGGGATCATGTACGAGACGCCGTTCATCAGCGCCTTGTACGCGACGCTCCGCTCCCGGCCGCCGCCCCCGCCCCCGCCGCCGGTGGCCGCACCCGTGCCGCCGCTCCCGGCGCCGTCGCCGCCCTGTACGGGCGCGCTCCCGACCCGCTCGATCAGCCGCTCGGGGTGGCTGATGCCCTCGGAAGCCCCGACGGACAGCACGCGCTTGCCCGCGAACCTGCCGCGGTCCACGTCCTTGTCGGCCGCGATGATGATGCCGTCCGCCTCTCTGACATCGTTGTCAGACAGCACGTTCTCGGCCCCGATCGAGCCTTGCGTCTCCACCTTCATGTCGACGCCGAGACGGTCGGCGGCCTGCTGGAGCTTCTCCGCCGCCATGTACGTGTGGGCGATGCCGGTCGGGCAGGCGGTCACCGCGAGCAGCTTCAGCCTCTTCTGCCCGTCGGCGCCGGTCGGGGGGTCGGCCGGACTGGTCACGTGGTTCTCCTAACGCCTTGACCGAACAAGATCGCGCATATGTTCCCGATCTCCAGGCATCCTGCAACAGACAGGGACAGGAGTAAAAGCGCAAAGGTCCTGGTTCATCATGGACTGATGGCCTTTGCTCAGCCCCGGGCAAGGTCGTGATTCAGCCACGGCCCATCTCCCGGCACCCTTGTGGCTCACTGCGCCGATCGGTGTAGATTCGTGACAGTGCCAGACGTCGCTGCTGATGGCGGTCGGGCGGTCCGCTCCTGGACCGGCCGAGGGAGAGAGGGCCTCCGACGGACTGCGCTGCGCGCGCCGGTGTGTCTCCGTACCCCGACGCCGCAGATCAGCCATGCCCACCCTCGACCCATCACGAGGAGCAGCTCATCATGACTGCCGTCAACGGCAAGGACTTCAAGGTCGCCGATCTCTCCCTGGCCGAGTTCGGCCGCAAGGAGATCACCCTCGCCGAGCACGAGATGCCCGGCCTGATGGCGATCCGCAAGGAATTCGCCGCCAGCCAGCCGCTGGCCGGCTCCCGGATCATGGGCTCGCTGCACATGACCGTGCAGACCGCCGTGCTCATCGAGACCCTGGTCGCCCTCGGCGCCGACGTCCGCTGGGTCTCCTGCAACATCTTCTCGACCCAGGACCACGCCGCCGCGGCCATCGCCGTCGGTCCGAACGGCACCCCGGACAACCCCCAGGGCATCCCGGTCTTCGCCTGGAAGGGCGAGACCCTGGAGGAGTACTGGTGGTGCACCGAGCAGGCCCTGACCTGGCCGAACTCGCCCACCGGCGGCCCGAACATGATCCTGGACGACGGTGGCGACGCCACCATGCTCGTCCACCTGGGCGTCCAGTACGAGAAGGACGGCAAGGCCCCGGCCGTCGAGACCGCCGAGAACGACGAGCACCGCGTCATCCTCCAGGTCCTCAACCGCACCCTGGCTGAGAACCCGCAGAAGTGGACCCAGCTCTCCTCGGAGATCCGCGGTGTCACCGAGGAGACCACGACCGGCGTCCACCGCCTGTACGAGATGCAGCGCGACGGCAAGCTCCTCTTCCCGGCGATCAACGTGAACGACGCCGTCACCAAGTCGAAGTTCGACAACAAGTACGGCTGCCGCCACTCGCTCATCGACGGCATCAACCGCGCCACCGACGTCCTCATCGGCGGCAAGACCGCGGTGGTCTTCGGCTACGGCGACGTCGGCAAGGGCTGCGCCGAGTCCCTGCGCGGCCAGGGCGCCCGCGTCATCGTCACCGAGGTCGACCCGATCTGCGCCCTGCAGGCCGCGATGGACGGCTACCAGGTCACCACCCTGGACGAGGTCGTCGAGACCGCCGACATCTTCATCACCACGACCGGCAACAAGGACATCATCATGGCCTCCGACATGGCCAAGATGAAGCACCAGGCCATCGTGGGCAACATCGGCCACTTCGACAACGAGATCGACATGGCCGGCCTCGCGAAGATCCCGGGCATCGTCAAGGACGAGGTCAAGCCGCAGGTCCACACCTGGACCTTCGCGGACGGCAAGGTCCTCATCGTCCTCTCCGAGGGCCGCCTGCTGAACCTGGGCAACGCGACGGGCCACCCGTCCTTCGTGATGTCCAACTCCTTCGCGGACCAGACCCTGGCCCAGATCGAGCTGTTCACCAAGCAGGACGAGTACCCGATCGGCGTCTACACGCTGCCGAAGCACCTCGACGAGAAGGTCGCCCGTCTGCACCTGGACGCGCTCGGCGTGAAGCTCACGAAGCTCAGCCCCGAGCAGGCCGCGTACATCGGCGTCGAGGTCGAGGGCCCGTACAAGCCGGACCACTACCGCTACTGATCCGGCCCGCGTACCGCCCCTGATCACGGAGCGGCCCACCTCGGGCCGTTCCCGACTTCCTGGGCGGTGCCCGGCCCGTCCGGTCGACTCCGGCCGTACGTCTCCAGCAGGCCCTCGCCGTCGTGGCGGGGGCCTGTCGGCGTATTGGCCCGGACCGCGTCATGTACTGGATGTACTGGCGCGGACCGCGTCGTGGTCACCCCGCAAGCCCAGGGCCGGCCAGCAGCCCCACGGCAGACCTCGGCAGCCCCACCGCCAGGGCGCCCGACTCCGCATCCCTGACGGCGCACTGCTTCACGGGTCTGCGACCCACGGGTCTGCGACCCACCGGCCCTCGGCTCACGAGCTCTCAGCTCACGAGCTCCCGGCACTCGACTGCGCGGACCCTCCGACGGCTCGCCTCAGAAGGCTCCGTACGCTCGCCCCACGACCTCCATACGCTGCTCCATACGCTCTGCCCGACGCTCCACAGCGTCGACGACGCCCTACCGCACGTCCCCCGACAAGGACCGAGCCCCATGCCCCGCGGTCGCTATTCGCTGCACGATCCGCACGATCACACCCCCCTGGCTGAAGAACACTTCCAGTGCGCGCCCGGCCCCTCCGGCTGGCGCTACGTCGCCCAGCGCACCGCCCCCTCCGGCGACCACACGGGCTCCGTCGACCTGGCCGTCGACGAACTGGGCCGCCCCATCCGTCTCGAACTGAACGCCTCCGGCTGGCATGTGCGGGCCGCCGCCCTCGACGGCGTCACCTGGGTCCGCACCGACGCCACCGGCGCGCACGCCACCGAGAACAACGCCCCCGCTCATGCCTTCACCGGCACGTCCCCCGCCTTCCTCGTCGCCACCGCCCGGCTGCTGCGCCTCACCCCCGATTCCCCCGCGACCCGCGTCCGCCTGGTCGCCTTCACGGACCCGGTCCTGGCGCCGCGCACCCTCGACCAGTCCTGGGCCCTGCTGACGAGAGAAGCACACGCCACTGACAACGGCCCGCTGACCGTGGACGAATACCAGGTCACAGCCCTGGACACGGGGGAGCAGCACACCGTCCACCTCAGCGGCGACGTCGTCCTCGCGGCCCCCGGCATCGAGCTCGAACACCTCGAGTCGCCACCGTCGACCTTCCCCTGACGCCCGCCCTACGCCGGCGGCACGAAGCCCGTCGAGGGCTGCCGCGGCTCATCACGCGGCCCGGACTCCGGCACGGCACGCGGTACGGCCCGGGGCGCCTCCGCGTCCGCCGCACCGGACGACGGCGGAGCCCACTGCCCGGCCGAGGGCAGCGGGGCGTGAGGGGCCGACGGGGGATACGGGACGGGGGTGGGGGAGCCGGGCGCACTCGGGGCGTACGCCACCGGCGTATAGGAGCCCGGGTACGGCGCACTCCCTTCGGTCGCGGCCCCGCCGAAGGCCCGCTGCGCCTCCCGCGCCTGCCGCTCGTGCACCACGGCGGCCAGGAACGCGGCCGGCGGCACCCCCACCGGAGCCGGAGCGCCCGTCCGCGCCACCAGATCGTCCGCGAGGCGCTCCGCCATGCCCCAGCCGACCTGCGGATCCAACTGCCCCATGCGCGTCAGGTACTGCCGTATCGCCAGCCACAGGCCGTCCGGAACCCCCGACAGATCGAGCTCGGAGAACCGCCCCGCGAGCCACGGCGGCGGCGCGGGCACGTACGCCATCTGCCCCGTGGGCACCCGCTCCCGTACGACGAGCGTCCCCGCGAACACGTCCCCGAGCCGCCGCCCCCGGGCCGAGACCAGGGACGCGATGCAGGCGACCACCCCGAACATCATCAGGATCTCGACGACGCCGACGGCACCGCGCACCAGGGCGTGCCGGAACCGGATCGGCCCGCCGTCGTCCCGTACGACCCGCAGCCCGCAGGCCAGCTTCCCCAGCGACCGCCCGTGGCTGAGCGTCTCGATCGCGATGGGCACGCCCACGAGCACCAGCAGGAACGTCGACACGGCGATGGCGGCGGCCGCCGCGTCGTCGAGGGACGCGGTCGCCGCGAGCAGCCCCAGCGTCACGGCCAGGTACACCGACCAGGCCACGACCATGTCGATCAGGAGGGCGAGCACTCGGCTCGGCAGCTTCGCGGGACGCAGTTCCAGCGCCACCGCCTCGCCCGTCACAAGCTCGCTCACGCCCGCCGTCCTTCCCGTCGCTGCCCCCGCCACCGCCAGTCTGCCAAGCTGATGAGTGATCGCGCCGCAGTAGGAGCAGTACGAGAAGCCGAGGAGCAGCCAATCCGATGGACCTCGACGTCTTCGTGTCGGCCCACGGAGCCGAATGGGACCGGCTCGACGCCCTGGTACGCCGCCAGCGCCGGCTCACCGGCCCTGAGGTCGACGAGCTCGTCACGCTCTACCAGCGCACCGCCACACATCTCTCCCTGATCCAGTCCAGCGCCCCGGACCCGCAGCTCACCGGACGCCTCACACAGCTGGTGGCACGCGCGCGTAGTGCCGTGACAGGCACGCGCCGCGCCTCCTGGAGAGACGTCACCCGCTTCCTGACACACGGGTTCCCCGCCGCGGTCTACCGGTCCCGGCGTTGGTGGATTCCGGTGTCCCTGCTGTCCGTGGCCCTCGCGGCCGTGATCGGCTGGTGGGTCGGCACGCACCCGGAGGTGCAGTCCTCGATCGCGGCCCCTTCGGCACTGCGGGACATGACCCGCCCCGGAGGCGAGTACGAGACGTACTACTCCAGTCACCCGGCGACGTCCTTCGCCGCCCAGGTGTGGACGAACAACGCCCAAGCGGCCGCGATGTGCCTGGTCCTGGGCGCCTTCCTGGGGATACCCGTCATCTGGATCCTCTTCCAGAACATGCTCAACGTGGGTGTCGGCCTCGGCCTGATGTCCTCCGCGGGCCGCCTGGACACCTTCCTGGGGCTGCTCCTCCCGCACGGCCTACTGGAGCTGACCGCCGTCTTCGTAGCCGCCGGAACGGGTCTGCGCCTCGGCTGGACGCTGATCGACCCGGGCCCGCGCACCCGTCGCGCGGCCATGGCGGAGGAAGGCCGCTCCGCCCTGGGCATGGCCATCGGCCTGGCCCTGGTCCTGCTCGTGTCCGGCGCCATCGAAGGCTTCGTCACCCCTTCCGGCCTGCCCACCTGGGCCCGCATCACCATCGGAATCGCCGCCGAGCTGGCCTTCCTCGCATACGTCTACGTCCTCGGCGGCCGGGCGGCACGCGAGGGCGAGACCGGCGACATCGACGCAGCGGAGCGGAGTGCGTCCGTCCCCACTGCGGCGTGATGTGCGTACGACCCTTCTGACCTGCTAGTCTCCTCATCGCTCCGGAAAAACCGTTGACACGGAAGGACCGGGGAGGTAGATTCGAACAGTTGCCTAGAGCTGGACAGCTCGTACGGCAGCAGTGATAATCCATCTGCTTCTCGAAATCACATCAATCGAGAGGCCACCCCCGATGAATCGGAATCCTGAGCCGGTCAGACCGGCCCAAAACTTCTGATAAAGTCGGAACCGCCGAAAAGGGAAACGCGAAAGCGAAAACCTGAAAGGCGCCGATGAAAATCGGAACGGACCGGGAAGCCGGAAAGATCTGATAGAGTCGGAAACGCCGAAAGGCAAAGGCCCTCCAGCGGCCACCAGAAATGAAATCCGAACCGGGAACGGAACGGAAAACGGATCTGGTAGGGTTGGAAACACGAAATACCGAAGGGAAGCGCCCGGAGGAAAGCCCGAGAGGGTGAGTACAAAGGAAGCGTCCGTTCCTTGAGAACTCAACAGCGTGCCAAAAGTCAACGCCAGATATGTTGATACCCCGTCTGCCGGACATCAGTTCCGGCGGCGAGGTTCCTTTGAAAAAGTCCTTCCACACTGTGGGAGGCGCACAGCGAGGACGCTGTGAACGACCGGGATTATTCCTCCTGGTTGTTCCGCTCTCGTGGTGTTGCACCCGATTACGGGTACACATTCACGGAGAGTTTGATCCTGGCTCAGGACGAACGCTGGCGGCGTGCTTAACACATGCAAGTCGAACGATGAAGCCCTTCGGGGTGGATTAGTGGCGAACGGGTGAGTAACACGTGGGCAATCTGCCCTGCACTCTGGGACAAGCCCTGGAAACGGGGTCTAATACCGGATATGACACGGGATCGCATGATCTTCGTGTGGAAAGCTCCGGCGGTGCAGGATGAGCCCGCGGCCTATCAGCTAGTTGGTGAGGTAATGGCTCACCAAGGCGACGACGGGTAGCCGGCCTGAGAGGGCGACCGGCCACACTGGGACTGAGACACGGCCCAGACTCCTACGGGAGGCAGCAGTGGGGAATATTGCACAATGGGCGAAAGCCTGATGCAGCGACGCCGCGTGAGGGATGACGGCCTTCGGGTTGTAAACCTCTTTCAGCAGGGAAGAAGCGAAAGTGACGGTACCTGCAGAAGAAGCGCCGGCTAACTACGTGCCAGCAGCCGCGGTAATACGTAGGGCGCGAGCGTTGTCCGGAATTATTGGGCGTAAAGAGCTCGTAGGCGGCTTGTCACGTCGGTTGTGAAAGCCCGGGGCTTAACCCCGGGTCTGCAGTCGATACGGGCAGGCTAGAGTTCGGTAGGGGAGATCGGAATTCCTGGTGTAGCGGTGAAATGCGCAGATATCAGGAGGAACACCGGTGGCGAAGGCGGATCTCTGGGCCGATACTGACGCTGAGGAGCGAAAGCGTGGGGAGCGAACAGGATTAGATACCCTGGTAGTCCACGCCGTAAACGGTGGGCACTAGGTGTGGGCGACATTCCACGTCGTCCGTGCCGCAGCTAACGCATTAAGTGCCCCGCCTGGGGAGTACGGCCGCAAGGCTAAAACTCAAAGGAATTGACGGGGGCCCGCACAAGCGGCGGAGCATGTGGCTTAATTCGACGCAACGCGAAGAACCTTACCAAGGCTTGACATACACCGGAAACGGCCAGAGATGGTCGCCCCCTTGTGGTCGGTGTACAGGTGGTGCATGGCTGTCGTCAGCTCGTGTCGTGAGATGTTGGGTTAAGTCCCGCAACGAGCGCAACCCTTGTCCCGTGTTGCCAGCAGGCCCTTGTGGTGCTGGGGACTCACGGGAGACCGCCGGGGTCAACTCGGAGGAAGGTGGGGACGACGTCAAGTCATCATGCCCCTTATGTCTTGGGCTGCACACGTGCTACAATGGCCGGTACAATGAGCTGCGATACCGCGAGGTGGAGCGAATCTCAAAAAGCCGGTCTCAGTTCGGATTGGGGTCTGCAACTCGACCCCATGAAGTCGGAGTCGCTAGTAATCGCAGATCAGCATTGCTGCGGTGAATACGTTCCCGGGCCTTGTACACACCGCCCGTCACGTCACGAAAGTCGGTAACACCCGAAGCCGGTGGCCCAACCCCTTGTGGGAGGGAGCTGTCGAAGGTGGGACTGGCGATTGGGACGAAGTCGTAACAAGGTAGCCGTACCGGAAGGTGCGGCTGGATCACCTCCTTTCTAAGGAGCACTTCTTGGCTGCCGGCTCTGCTGACAGTCCAGAGGCCAGTACATCAGCGAATGTCTGATGCTGGTTGCTCATGGGTGGAACGTTGACTACTCGGCCTGGTTCACGGGTCGGAGGCTGCTAGTACTGCTCGTAAGAGCGTGGAACGCATGATCTCCGGGCGGGACCGGGTCGGGCACGCTGTTGGGTATCTGAGGGTACGGAACTTGCTTTCCGACCTCAATGCCGGCCCCGGTGAAGCGCCATCTTGGTGGTGTGTGACGGGTGGTTGGTCGTTGTTTGAGAACTGCACAGTGAACGCGAGCATCTGTGGCCAAGTTTTTAAGGGCGCACGGTGGATGCCTTGGCACCAGGAACCGATGAAGGACGTGGGAGGCCACGATAGTCCCCGGGGAGTCGTCAACCAGGCTTTGATCCGGGGGTTTCCGAATGGGGAAACCCGGCAGTCGTCATGGGCTGTCACCCACCGCTGAATATATAGGCGGTGTGGAGGGAACGCGGGGAAGTGAAACATCTCAGTACCCGCAGGAAGAGAAAACAACCGTGATTCCGGGAGTAGTGGCGAGCGAAACTGGATGAGGCCAAACCTCAAGCGTGTGAGACCCGGCAGGGGTTGCGCTTGGGGGGTTGTGGGATCTCTCTTTCACAGTCTGCCGGCTGTGAGACGAGTCAGAAACCGTTGATGTAGGCGAAGGACATGCGAAAGGTCCGGCGTAGAGGGTAAGACCCCCGTAGTCGAAACGTCAGCGGCTCGTTTGAGAGACACCCAAGTAGCACGGGGCCCGAGAAATCCCGTGTGAATCTGGCGGGACCACCCGTTAAGCCTAAATATTCCCTGGTGACCGATAGCGGATAGTACCGTGAGGGAATGGTGAAAAGTACCGCGGGAGCGGAGTGAAATAGTACCTGAAACCGTGTGCCTACAAGCCGTGGGAGCGTCGGACATCAAGCTTGCTTGGTGTCTCGTGACTGCGTGCCTTTTGAAGAATGAGCCTGCGAGTTTGCGGTGTGTTGCGAGGTTAACCCGTGTGGGGAAGCCGTAGCGAAAGCGAGTCCGAATAGGGCGATTGAGTAGCGCGCCCAAGACCCGAAGCGGAGTGATCTAGCCATGGGCAGGCTGAAGCGGAGGTAAGACTTCGTGGAGGGCCGAACCCACCAGGGTTGAAAACCTGGGGGATGACCTGTGGTTAGGGGTGAAAGGCCAATCAAACTCCGTGATAGCTGGTTCTCCCCGAAATGCATTTAGGTGCAGCGTCGTGTGTTTCTTGCCGGAGGTAGAGCACTGGATAGGCGATGGGCCCTACCGGGTTACTGACCTTAGCCAAACTCCGAATGCCGGTAAGTGAGAGCGCGGCAGTGAGACTGTGGGGGATAAGCTCCATGGTCGAGAGGGAAACAGCCCAGAGCATCGACTAAGGCCCCTAAGCGTACGCTAAGTGGGAAAGGATGTGGAGTCGCAGAGACAACCAGGAGGTTGGCTTAGAAGCAGCCACCCTTGAAAGAGTGCGTAATAGCTCACTGGTCTAGTGATTCCGCGCCGACAATGTAGCGGGGCTCAAGCGTACCGCCGAAGTCGTGTCATTGCAGTACATACCCCCAACGGGGACTGTGATGGGTAGGGGAGCGTCGTGTGCCGGGTGAAGCTGCGCCGGAAGGCAGTGGTGGACGGTTCACGAGTGAGAATGCAGGCATGAGTAGCGATACATACGTGAGAAACGTGTGCGCCGATTGACTAAGGGTTCCTGGGTCAAGCTGATCTGCCCAGGGTAAGTCGGGACCTAAGGCGAGGCCGACAGGCGTAGTCGATGGATAACCGGTTGATATTCCGGTACCCGCTTTGAAACGCCCAATATCGAGCCCATTAATGCTAAGGCCGTGAAGCCGCCCTGGAGCCTTCGGGCAAAGGGGAGTGGTGGAGCCGCCGATCCAAGGTGGTAGTAGGTAAGCGATGGGGTGACGCAGGAAGGTAGTCCAGCCCGGGCGGTGGTTGTCCCGGGGTAAGGGTGTAGGCCGTGTGATAGGCAAATCCGTCACACATTAAGGCTGAGACCTGATGCCGAGCCGATTGTGGTGAAGTGGATGATCCTATGCTGTCGAGAAAAGCCTCTAGCGAGTTTCATGGCGGCCCGTACCCTAAACCGACTCAGGTGGTCAGGTAGAGAATACCGAGGCGTTCGGGTGAACTATGGTTAAGGAACTCGGCAAAATGCCCCCGTAACTTCGGGAGAAGGGGGGCCACGCCTGGTGATGGGTTTTACATCCTGAGCTGGGGGTGGCCGCAGAGACCAGCGAGAAGCGACTGTTTACTAAAAACACAGGTCCGTGCGAAGCCGTAAGGCGATGTATACGGACTGACGCCTGCCCGGTGCTGGAACGTTAAGGGGACCGGTTAGTCACTCTTCGGGGTGGCGAAGCTGAGAACTTAAGCGCCAGTAAACGGCGGTGGTAACTATAACCATCCTAAGGTAGCGAAATTCCTTGTCGGGTAAGTTCCGACCTGCACGAATGGCGTAACGACTTCTCGACTGTCTCAACCATAGGCCCGGTGAAATTGCACTACGAGTAAAGATGCTCGTTTCGCGCAGCAGGACGGAAAGACCCCGGGACCTTTACTACAGTTTGATATTGGTGTTCGGTTCGGCTTGTGTAGGATAGGTGGGAGACTGTGAACCCGGTACGCCAGTATCGGGGGAGTCGCCGTTGAAATACCACTCTGGTCGTGCTGGATGTCTAACCTGGGTCCGTGATCCGGATCAGGGACAGTGTCTGATGGGTAGTTTAACTGGGGCGGTTGCCTCCCAAAGGGTAACGGAGGCGCCCAAAGGTTCCCTCAGCCTGGTTGGTAATCAGGTGTTGAGTGTAAGTGCACAAGGGAGCTTGACTGTGAGACTGACGGGTCGAGCAGGGACGAAAGTCGGGACTAGTGATCCGGCGGTGGCTTGTGGAAGCGCCGTCGCTCAACGGATAAAAGGTACCCCGGGGATAACAGGCTGATCTTCCCCAAGAGTCCATATCGACGGGATGGTTTGGCACCTCGATGTCGGCTCGTCGCATCCTGGGGCTGGAGTCGGTCCCAAGGGTTGGGCTGTTCGCCCATTAAAGCGGTACGCGAGCTGGGTTTAGAACGTCGTGAGACAGTTCGGTCCCTATCCGCTGTGCGCGTAGGAATATTGAGAAGGGCTGTCCCTAGTACGAGAGGACCGGGACGGACGAACCTCTGGTGTGCCAGTTGTTCTGCCAAGGGCATGGCTGGTTGGCTACGTTCGGGAGGGATAACCGCTGAAAGCATCTAAGCGGGAAGCCTGCTTCGAGATGAGTATTCCCACCTCCTTGAGAGGGTAAGGCTCCCAGTAGACGACTGGGTTGATAGGCCAGATATGGAAGCCTGGTAACGGGTGGAGTTGACTGGTACTAATAGGCCGAGGGCTTGTCCTCAGTTGCTCGCGTTCACTGTGTTGGTTCTGAAACCACGAACAACCCCATACCTGCATGGTGTGGTGCGGTAGTTCACAGTTTCATAGTGTTTCGGTGGTCATAGCGTGAGGGAAACGCCCGGTTACATTCCGAACCCGGAAGCTAAGCCTTACAGCGCCGATGGTACTGCAGGGGGGACCCTGTGGGAGAGTAGGACGCCGCCGAACAAATTGTGATGGGAAACCCCCGTGCCGGATGGCACGGGGGTTTTCTGCGTTGTGCTGCATTTCTGTGCCCGCCCCTTCCCTCCCATTCCTTCATTGTCCTTGGGGCGGACTCAGAGGCGGCCCGCTGCCTTGAGGGAGAGATAGGCGTCGGCCAGCGCCGGAGGCAGGGCGTCAGGGGTGGCGTCCACGACCGTGACGCCATGGCGGGTGAGCTGCTCCACGGTGCGCTGCCGCTCCGCCTGGGACTGGGCGGCGGCCGCGGCGTCGTACACCGCCTCCGTGGTGCCCCGGGACGTGGCCATCTTGGCGATGTGCGGGTCCGCGACGGACGCGACGAGAACCGTGTGGCGCTGGGTGAGACGAGGGAGCACCGGCAGCAGGCCCTCCTCGATGGGGGCCGTGTCGAGGCTGGTCAGCAGCACGATCAACGAACTGCGGGGGGCCGTGCGCAGGGCCGTCGCGGTGAGGCCGCGGGCGTCCGTCTCGACGAGCTCCGGCTCCAGCGCGGCCAGGGCGTTCACGAGAGAGGGAAGCGCGTCGCCCGCGGCCTTGCCCTGGACCAGGGCGCGTACGCGGCGGTCGTAGGCGAGGAGGTCGACGCGGTCGCCCGCACGGGACGCGAGCGCCGCCAGGAGGAGCGAGGCGTCCATGGACGCATCGAGACGGGGAGCGTCGCCGACGCGGCCCGCGGAGGTGCGGCCGGTGTCGAGGACCAACAGGATGTGCCGGTCGCGCTCCGGGCGCCAGGTGCGGACCGCCACCGCGGACTGACGGGCGGTGGCGCGCCAGTCGATGGAGCGGGTGTCGTCCCCGGGAACGTACTCGCGGAGGCTGTCGAACTCGGTCCCCTGACCGCGGATCAGCACGCTGGTGCGGCCGTCGAGTTCACGCAGGCGGGCCAGCTTGGACGGCAGGTGCTTGCGGCTCGCGAAGGGCGGCAGGACGCGCAGGGCCCAGGGGACGCGGTGGCCGCCCTGGCGGGTGAACAGCCCCAGTGGGCCGTACGAGCGGATCGTGACGCGGTCCGCGCGGTGATCGCCGCGGCGGGTGGGGCGCAAGCGCGTGGTGAGACGGCGGCGCTCTCCGGAAGGGACGTCCAACCGATGCCGGGAGGAGGCGACTTCGGTTCCTGGCTGCCAGCTGCTGGGCGGCCAGGCGTCGCGGACGTCGGCACGCAAGGGGCGCTTGGTGGGGTTGGTGACGGTCAGCTCGACGTCCACGGGCTCGCCGAGGCGCACGGTGGTGTCGCCGGAGCGGGTCAGGCCGAGCCGGCGGACGGGTGCGGCCAGTGCGTAGTCGCAGGCGCAGGCCAGGGCCAGCGGGGCGTTGACGGCCAGGATGCCGGTCCAGCTGGGTTCCAGGAGGCCGACGGGAAGGGTGCCGAGCGCCGCCAGGAGGGCGGCGCGGCCGGTGGGGGCCATCAGCGGGGCACCGGCACGTGGTTGAGGATCGCGGTGATGACGGAGTCGGCCGTCACGCCTTCCATCTCGGCCTCGGGGCGCAGCTGGACGCGGTGGCGGAGCGTGGGCAGGGCGAGCGCCTTCACGTCGTCAGGGGTGACGTAGTCGCGCCCGGTCAGCCAGGCCCAGGCGCGGGCTGTCGACAACAGGGCGGTGGCACCGCGCGGTGACACGCCGAGCGTAAGGGACGGCGATTCGCGGGTCGCACGGCAGACGTCGACTACGTAGGCGGCGATTTCGGGGGAGACCGATGTCTTGGCGACGGCGGAGCGGGCGGCTTCGAGGTCGGCTGCCGTCGCGACGGGGCGCACGCCCGCGGCGCGCAGGTCGCGCGGATTGAAGCCTTCCGCGTGGCGCTGCAGCACGGCGATCTCGTCCTCGCGGGCGGGCAGGGGCACCGTCAGCTTGAGGAGGAAGCGGTCCAGCTGGGCCTCGGGCAGGGGGTAGGTGCCCTCGTACTCGACGGGGTTCTGCGTGGCGGCCACGAGAAACGGGTCGGGCAGGAGGCGCGGGGTGCCGTCGACGGTGACCTGGCGCTCCTCCATCGCTTCGAGGAGGGAGGACTGCGTCTTGGGCGGGGTGCGGTTGATCTCGTCGGCGAGCAGGAGGTTGGTGAAGACCGGGCCCGGCTGGAAGGAGAACTCCGTGCTGCGGGCGTCGTAGACGAGGGAGCCCGTGACGTCGCTCGGCATCAGGTCGGGGGTGAACTGGACGCGCTTGGTGTCGAGTTCCAGGGAGGCGGCGAGGGCGCGCACGAGCAGCGTCTTCGCGACGCCGGGGACGCCTTCGAGCAGGACGTGGCCGCGGCAGAGGAGGGCCACGACGAGGCCGGTGACGGCGGGGTCCTGGCCGACCACGGCCTTGGAGATCTCGGTGCGCAGGGCCTCCAGGGAGGAGCGGGCGCGGTCGGAGCTCCCGGCGTTGTCAGTGGTCGGGTCCATCATGAAGTACGTACCTCACTTTCGAGGGCGTCGAGTTGGTCGGCGAGGGCGATGAGCCCTGCGTCGTCGCCGGGCGGCGGGCCGAAGAGAAGGGGGTGCAGGTCCCGGCCGGGCGTGCGCAGGCGGCTCGTCAGGGCGGGCAGGAGCGCCTCGGGCGAGTGGGCCCGGGCGGTGGGGACGCCGACGAGGGGGGCGAGGCGGGTGCGAGTGGCGGAGCGAAGAGCCGTGGCGGCGCGGTCGCGGGCGTCGGCCTTGCGGTAGAGGCGGGCGCGGCCTTCGACGGCTTCGGAGGCGCGGATCGCGACGGGGAGCTTCTCGGGGACGAGCGGGCCGAGGCGGCGGGCGCGCCAGAGGGCGGCGAGCGCGGCGGCGACGGCGAGCTGAAGGGTGCCCCAGAGCCAGCCGGAGGGGATCAGGTCGAAGAAGCCTTCGTCGGCGCTGTCGTCGACGGCGTCATCGGCGAGCGAGGGGAGGTACCAGACCAGGTGGGGGCGGGAACCGAGGAGTTGGAGGGCGAGCGAGGCGTTGCCGTGCTCGTCGAGGCGGTCGTTGTAGAGGATGTCGGGGGCGCCGAGGACGACGGTGTCGCCCTTCGCGTCCCCGGAGGCCGCCGTGGCGGGCAGCCGCAGGAGGCTGGGCAGGCCGTCGCTGGAGTAGCAGGAATCGGCGTCCGGGACGAGCGTCTCGTAGCGGTTGCCGCCGACGTCGGCGGTGCCCGCGCGGCGGGCGGCGGGCAGGGAGCAGCCGGGGGACAGCGTCGAGTCGAGGCTGCGGGCGGAGTCCGCGGTGACCCCGGGGGCGAGGGTCGAGACCGACAGGGTGTTGGGGGCGACCAGGACGGTGCGGCCTCCGGAGTCCTTGGTGGCGGCGTGCAGCCGGGACTGCTGGCGTTCGGTGAGGAGGTCCGGGGTGGCCACGAGGAGCGTGGTGTCCGGTCCCGCGGCGGACCGGGCCTCTTCGGTGGTGGTGACCACGCGCGTGGACACGCCCCGGTCGTCGAGGAGTTCGGCGACGGCACGGCTGCCGTAGGGGTCGGCGGAGCGCGGGTCCAGGCGCCCGTGCTGGGCGCCGGAGCGGACGGCGGCGATGGCGATGGCCGCGGCCACAAGGACGACGAGCGCGAGGGCGATGCCCCGGGTGCGGGTCCAGAGCTGGCGCGGGGTGGCGGCGAGGGACGTCCCCGCGGGTGCGTCCGCCGGGGCCTCGGCGAGCGGGGCGGCTGTCCGGGACGGGGCGCCTTCGGGGGTGCCCGGTGTGTTCGCGGCTGTGCCCGGTGCGTCCGCGCGGGGGGTGGGGCCGGTCATCCGTCGGCTCCGGGGGAGCTGGTCGGGGACGCGCCGACGGTGGTGAGCACCGGCTTGGCGCGCTCCAGGGCCTGGTCGAGCTGGGCGATGCGCCGGTACGCGGCCGCGTCGGCGCTGCGGCCGCCGTACGTGACGTCGTCGAACTCCCGGGCCGCGGCACGCAGCTCGGTGGCGTGCGCGGGCAGGGTGCGGCCGGCCTCGGCGGCCGCCTCGTCCGCCGTGCGGCCGGGGCGCGGGTCGAGCAGGGCGCGCTCCTCCAGGGAGCGGACGACGGCGCGCATCCGCTCCTGGACGGCCTGGTTCCAGTGGCCCTGGGCGGCGTGCGCCTCGGCGGTCGCGCGGTGTTCGGCGGCGCTGCGGGGGCGGTCGTCGAAGAGGGCGGCCGAGGTGGCGGGGGCGCGGCGGGGCGTGCCGAGGCGCCACCACAGGGCCGCGCCGACGGCGGCCACGGCGAGCACGATGACGACCAGGCCGAGCCCGCCGCCCGGAGCCGCCCCGGAGGCGGCGTTGAGGAGGTCGCCCGCCCACTCCCAGAAGCGGTTCAGGGCGCGCTGGAAGAGGCCCGGGTCGTTCTCGTGGTACGCGGGCTTGGACAGCTCCTCCTCGGCCGCCTCCCGCGCGGGGCCGCGCGGGATCGTCACCGGAGGTTCGTCGCCGGTGCGCGGCAGCGACAGGGCCGCCCTGAGGCCGGTGCGCGGCGACGCCGTCCCGAAGCCAGGGAGTGACGACGGGACGGCCGTGCCGAGCCTGTTGAGTACTGCCCCCGCCAGGGTCACCGCATCAGCTCCCCGGGGTGCTGCCGGGCGTGTCGGAGTCGCCGTGACCCGGGACGCCGGCCGCGCGGGCCAGCTCCAGGTCCAGGGCCTCGCGGCGGATCCGCTGGTCGATGTAGAGGAGCACGGTGACGCCCGCGGTGATCGGGAACGTGAGCAAGGAGCCGATGACCTGCCCGATGCCGCTGACGATCAGGAAGGTCCAGCCGACGTCACCGGTACCGCTGTCCAGGAGGTTGGAGACGCTGTCGCCGCTGAGCGCGCTCGCGATGACGGTGAACGGGATGACGATGATCGACGAGATGACGTTCGCGATGACGGCGGCGAGCAGCTGGATGCCGAAGACCCGCCACCAGGAGCGGTCGACCAGCTTCGCGGACCGGCTCATCGACTTCTTCACGCCCTGCTTCTCCAGCATCAGGGCCGGGGAGGAGAGCGAGAGGCGGACCATCAGCCAGATGGCGACGAGACCGGCCGCGAGGCCGCCGAGGATCGCGAGGGTGACACCGGCGTCACCGGCCCCGAGGGCGGCGATCAGTACGCCGGGCAGGGTGCCGACCGCGACGATGCCCACCGCGATGAGCGGAAGGAGCAGGGTGAGGCCGAGCAGCTTGGGCAGCATCGGGCGGGAGTCCCGCCAGGCCTCCGCCGTGGTCACGGATCTGCCGAGCACGGCGCGGCTGGTGACCATGGTGAGCAGGGCGGTCGCCACGATCGTGCCGAGCAGGGTGATGACCAGGACGACGCCGCTGCCCACGAGCGTGGCACCGAGGGCGCGGGTCACCTCGCCGACGGTCGCGCTCGGGTCGTCCAGGGCGTCGGTGTCGGCGGAGTCGTTGAGGAAGAGCCCCTGGAGAAGGACGACGACGAGCTCGGTGACGACGGCGACGGTCAGCGAGATGCCGAGGACCGTGCGCCAGTAGGTGCGCATCGTGGAGACCGCGCCGTCCAGGATCTCGCCGACGGCGAGCGGGCGGAGCGGGATGACACCGGGCTTGGCGGCGGCGGGCGGGCCCTGCCAGGCGCCCCAGCCGCGGTAGGGGCCGCCGGGTCCGCCCTGGCCTCCTTGGCCGCCTCCGGGGCCGCCGGTGGGGCCGCCGCCCCAGCCCTGGCCGGGAGGAGCGGGCGGGGGCGGGGTCTGGGCCGGGCCGGGCGCGGACCACTGGGCGGGCGGCGGCTGCTCCTTCGACCACTTCGAGGACGGGCCGCTCGGCTGGTCCTGGGGGGCCTCGGGCCCCTGTTCGCCGGAGTCGTGGCCGTCGGAGGGGGCGGATCCGGGCGAGGCCCAGCCCGGAGTGTCGTTCATCGTCGCTCCTTCACAGTGCCCGTCCGCGGTCGCGGCGGCAGGTTGCCTGCCATCGTGCCACGGGGCGGTGGCCCGGGGACCAGGCACGGTGGCCCGGAGACCGTGTGCTGGCCGGGCTGCACACCTTCTATTGTCCGACGGGTAGCGGGCAGACTGGGCGGATGGCTGATCAGTACGCGCAATCCGGCGAGGACGTACGGCCGACACCGCCCCAGGCGACTTCCGGCGGCGACCCGGGGACGCCCGGCGGCTCAGGTGCGCCCGGCACGCCCGGTCCCTCCGGCGTCCCCGGTCCCTCCGGCACCACCGCGACCTCCGGCACCACCGCGCCCTCCGCGGCCCCTGTGCTCCCAGAGACTCCAGAGACCCCTGAGGCTTCCGTGGCCTCTGCGATGCCTGCGACGGCCGCGATTCCTACGATCCGGTGGGACGAGCCGCCCGAGGGACCCGTTCTCGTCCTCCTCGACCAGACCAGGCTGCCGGGCGAGGAGACGGAGCTGGTGTGCACGGACGCGCCCGCTCTGGTGCAGGCGATCCGGACGCTCGCCGTGCGCGGGGCGCCGGTGCTCGGCATCGCCGGGGCGTACGGCGTCGCGCTGGCCGCGGCCCGCGGCTTCGACGTGGACGAGGCGGCCGAGGCGCTCGCGGCCGCGCGGCCCACCGCCGTGAACCTCGCGTACGGCGTGCGCAGGGCCCAGGCGGCGTACCGCGGCGCGGTCGCCGGTGGCGCGGACGGGCGGGGCGCGGCGAGTGCCGCCCTGGCCGCCGCGCGGGCGCTGCACCAGGAGGACGCCGAGGCCAGCGCGCGGATGGCGGTGCACGGCCTGGCGCTGCTCGACGAGCTGCTGCCCGGCGGCGGGCACCGCGTCCTCACGCACTGCAACACCGGGGCGCTGGTCTCCGGCGGCGAGGGCACGGCGTTCGCGGTGGCGCTCGCGGCACATCGCGCGGGCCGGCTGCGCAGGCTGTGGGTCGACGAGACGCGGCCGCTGCTCCAGGGCGCCCGCCTCACGGCGTACGAGGCGGCGCGCAACGGCATGCCGTACACCCTGCTCACGGACAACGCCGCGGGATCGCTGTTCGCGGCCGGTGAGGTCGACGCGGTGCTGATCGGCGCCGACCGGATCGCGGCCGACGGTTCGGTGGCCAACAAGGTGGGGAGCTATCCGCTCGCGGTCCTCGCCCGCTATCACCACGTGCCGTTCGTGGTGGTGGCACCGGTGACGACCGTGGACCCGGAGACCCCGGACGGCGCCTCCATCGAGGTCGAGCAGCGGGCCTCCCAAGAGGTGACGGAGGTCACGGGCCCCTTCGTCGCGGGGGCGGGAGGGGAAGGGGGAGGCGGAATTCCGGTGGCGCCGCTGGGGACGCAGGCGTACAACCCGGCCTTCGACGTGACGCCCCCCGAGTTGGTGACGGCCATCGTCACGGAGGAAGGTGTCGTGTCCCCGGTCACAGCGGAGGCCCTTGCCGAGCTGTGTGCCAGGTCACGCCAGGTAACGATTAGCTAATGGGATGATGTCAGGCATGAAGGGACGAGTCCTTGTCGTCGACGACGACACCGCACTGGCCGAGATGCTCGGGATTGTGCTGCGTGGTGAGGGTTTCGAGCCGTCGTTCGTGGCGGATGGCGACAAGGCGTTGGCGGCTTTCCGGGAGGCCAAGCCGGATCTGGTGCTCCTCGATCTGATGCTGCCCGGTCGGGACGGCATCGAGGTGTGCCGTCTGATCAGGGCGGAGTCCGGGGTGCCGATCGTCATGCTCACTGCCAAGAGCGACACCGTGGACGTGGTGGTCGGCCTGGAGTCCGGGGCCGATGACTACATCGTGAAGCCGTTCAAGCCCAAGGAGCTGGTGGCCCGCATCCGGGCGCGCCTGCGTCGCTCCGAGGAGCCCGCGCCGGAGCAGCTGGCCATCGGTGACCTGGTCATCGATGTCGCGGGGCACTCCGTGAAGCGGGACGGGCAGTCCATCGCGCTGACGCCGCTGGAGTTCGACCTCCTGGTGGCGCTGGCCCGCAAGCCGTGGCAGGTGTTCACGCGCGAGGTGCTGCTCGAGCAGGTGTGGGGCTATCGCCACGCCGCCGACACCCGCCTGGTGAATGTGCATGTGCAGCGCCTGCGCTCCAAGGTCGAGAGGGACCCGGAGCGGCCGGAGATCGTGGTGACCGTCCGTGGCGTCGGTTACAAGGCCGGACCGAGCTGACGTGTCCAAGGACAGTTCCGCTCCGGCGCCCGGCGACCCGGGAGCGCGTCCGGGGCGGACTGTGCGGCCGCCACGGCGAGGGTCCCGGTTCGGGGCCCTCGTCGACAGCGGCCTGATGCTTCAGGGCGGAGTGCAGGGCAGCCCCGTGCTGCGGCTCTTCACCCGCTGGGTGCGCCGTCCGCTGCTGCCCGTGATGCGGCTGTGGCGGCGCAACATCCAGCTCCGGGTCGTCGTCACGACCCTCCTGATGTCGCTCGGCGTGGTCCTGCTGCTGGGCTTCGTCGTCATGAGCTCGGTGAGCAACGGCCTGCTCAAGGCGAAGGTCAACGCCTCCCAGAGCCAGGCCGACGGCGGCTTCAAGGTCGCCCAGGAGAAGGCCAACTCCGCGCGCCCGTCCTCCCCACAGGGCGACGGCGCCGACGGCCCCACGGCGCAGAACGCCGCCGTGTGGATGTCGGAGCTGGCCGAGCAACTCGCCAGCGGCGGGCAGAACGCGTTCTACGTAGTGACGTTGAGCTCCAATACGGGTGACGTCGGCAGCGTGCGCGGACCACGTGCCTCCGGAGGTGTGGACCCGATCCAGAGCGTGCCCGAAGAGGTGCGCGAGAAGGTCGGCGACGGCACGCTCGCCTACCAGAGCAACACCCGCATCAACTTCATCGACCACCGTGCGTCGCAGGCCGGCCTGGTGATCGGCAAGCAGCTCAGCGACCTCAACGGCGACTCGTACCAGCTGTACTACCTCTTCCCGCTGACGCAGGAAGAGGAGTCGATGCGGCTGGTGCGCGGCACGCTCGCGACGGCGGGCCTGTTCGTGGTGGTGCTCCTCGGTGCCATCGCCTGGCTGGTCGTGCGCCAGGTCGTCACGCCCGTACGGATGGCGGCCGGGATCGCCGAGCGGCTGTCCGCGGGGCGGCTCCAGGAGCGCATGAAGGTCACCGGAGAGGACGACATCGCGCGCCTCGGCGAGGCCTTCAACAAGATGGCGCAGAACCTCCAGTTGAAGATCCAGCAGCTGGAGGAGCTGTCGCGGATGCAGCGCCGGTTCGTGTCGGACGTGTCGCACGAGCTGCGCACGCCCCTGACCACCGTGCGGATGGCGGCCGACGTCATCCACGAGGCGCGCGTGGACTTCGACCCGATCACGGCGCGCTCCGCGGAACTGCTCGCCGACCAGCTGGACCGCTTCGAGTCGCTGCTCGCCGATCTCCTGGAGATCAGCCGCTTCGACGCGGGCGCGGCGGCCCTGGAGGCCGAGCCGATAGACCTGCGCGAGGTGGTCCGCAGGGTGGTGGGCGGCGCCGAGCCGCTCGCGGAGCGCAAGGGCACCCGCATACGGGTCGTCGGCGACCAGCAGCCCGTGGTCGCGGAGGCCGACGCGCGGCGCGTGGAGCGGGTGCTCAGGAACCTCGTGGTCAACGCCGTGGAGCACGGCGAGGGCCAGGACGTCATCGTCAAGCTGGCGGTGGCGGGCGGCGCGGTCGCCGTCGCCGTGCGGGACTACGGCGTCGGGCTCAAGCCCGGCGAGGCGACCCGCGTCTTCAGCCGCTTCTGGCGGGCCGACCCGGCACGCGCGCGTACCACCGGCGGTACGGGCCTCGGCCTGTCCATCGCCCTGGAGGACGCGCGTCTGCACGGCGGCTGGCTGCAGGCCTGGGGGGAGCCGGGCGGCGGCTCGCAGTTCCGGCTCACGCTGCCGCGCACGGCCGACGAGGTCCTGCGGGGCTCGCCGATACCCCTCGAACCCGACGACTCCCGGCGCCACCGCGACCGGGACGCCGCCGGCCTTCCGCGCGGGGGCGGCGGCAAGCGGGCCACCGTGCCGCACCAGCCGCAGGACCAGCCGCCGCCCGTGCCCGCCAAGGCGCCGATCGCGCCCCGGCTCGCCCAGGCGGCCGCCCTGGACGTGGACCCGACGGCCCTGCCGGGCAACGGCGCGCGCGTGGTGCCCCGCCAGCCCCTGGTGCCGGGAGACGAGCGGACGGGGGAGTCGCGTGGCGAGGTACCGGCGCCGGGAACGGACCGGTACGCACCGACAGCGGATCACAAGGCGGATCACAAGGCGGGCCCCAAGGCTGATCACCGCGACGAGCCGGGAGCGGGCAGTGGCGGCGGGCCGGATGCGGGCAGGAGCGGCCCTGGAGCCGACGAGGAAGAGGGAGCCTCGCGTGCGCGCTGAGGGGAACGGGCGGCGGCTGCGGGCCGGGGTCGCGCTCACCGCGGGCGCGGTGCTGCTCGCCGGGTGCGCGTCCATGCCCGACGAGGGCAATCTGAAGAAGGTCGACGCGTCACAGCGCCCGGACTCGCAGTCCCAGGTGCGCGTGTACGCGATCCCGCCGTCCGAGAACGCGCGGGCCGTGGACATCGTCCAGGGCTTCCTGGAGGCCCTGACCAGCGACGACCCGGACTTCACGATCGCCCGGAAGTACCTCACGAAGGAAGCGTCCGCGGCGTGGGACCCGGAGCACTCCACCACGGTCCTCGCGGACGGCCCGAACACGGTCGCGGACAACCTGGGCAACGACAGCGGCGGCGGCAGGACGTACTCGCTGACAGGACGCCAGGTCGCGACGGTGAACAAGCAGCACGCGTACGTGCCCGACGAGAAGTCGTACGCGCAGACGGTGCACCTGTCGCAGCAGAGCGGGCAGAACGGCCGGGCGTGGCGCATCGACCGGCTGCCCAAGGGCATCGTGCTCGGCGAATCGGACTTCGAGCGCAACTACGAAGCGGTCAACAAGTACTACTTCGCCGAGCCCGGGGCGGGCAGCCGCGGCGGCGGCCCCAAGGCGCTCGTCGCCGACCCCATCTACGTACGGCAGCGCATCGATCCACTGACGGAGACGGTGAAGTCGCTGCTGGACGGGCCGACGCACTGGCTCGAACCGGTGGTCAACTCGCGGTTCGACACCGGGACGAGGCTCGCGCCCGACGCCAAGTCGCTGGCGCCCGACGACAAGAACAAGCTGGTCGTGCCCCTGAGCGGGCGCGGTGGCCGGGTCGGCCAGGAGCGGTGCACCGAGATGGCCGCGCAACTGCTCTTCACCCTCCAGGACTTGGCTTCCTCCGGAGTGGAGCAGGTGGAACTCCAGCGCGAGGGCGGCTCGCAGCTGTGCGTGCTCGGCAAGGACCGCGCCGAGACGGTCGCGTCGCCGCGCAGCACGAACCGCCCGGCGTACCAGTACTTCGTCGACGACAAGCAGCGCCTGGTGCGGATGCCGGGCAACGCGGGGAGCAACGCCAAGCCCGAGCCGGTGTCCGGGCCGTTCGGCCAGCCGGAGGAGGAGCTGCAGTCGGTCGCGGTGTCGCGCAACGAGGTGCGCGCGGCCGGGGTGTCGGCCGACGGGCACCGGCTGTACACGGCGTCCCTGGTCGGCGGTGCGCTCGGCGGTCCCGAGCTGCGCTCGCGGGGCAAGACGCCGGACCAGGGCCTGTCCACGCCCAGCTGGGACGGCCGGGGCGACCTGTGGGTGGCCGACCGGGACCGGAAGCGGCCGCGCCTGCTCTGGCTCGACCAGGGCACGGGCGAGCCGGTGCAGGTCGGCGTCTCGGGCCTGGACGGGCGCATCGAGGCGGTCCGGGTTTCGGCCGACGGCGTGCGCATCGCGCTGCTCGTGAAGAAGGGCGGCAAGACGTCGCTGCGCATCGGCCGGGTCGAGCGCTCGGGCGGCAAGGGCGAGCGCCCGGAGATCTCCGTCGTCGAGCCGCGCGAGGCGGCCCCGCAGATGGAGGAGGTCACCGCCATGTCCTGGGCGGGCCCGAGCCGTCTCGTGGTGGTCGGCCGCGAGTCCGGTGGCGTGCAACAGATGCGGTACGTCCAGTGCGACGGCTCGGCGCGCGCGGGCGCGACGCTGCCCGGTCTGACCGGCGTGAAGGAGATCGCCGCGTCCGAGGACGAGACGCAGCCGCTGCTCGCGCACTCGGACGACGGCATCGTGCGGCTGCCGTCGGGGGCGCAGTGGCAGACGGTGGGCAAGGACGGGACGGGGCCGGTCTATCCCGGGTGACGCCCGTGGGGCGGAGCCGCCCCCGGAGCCGCCCCCGCGCCTGCCCCTGGAGCGCCCCTCAGAGCGCCTCAGGGGCGCCTCAGGGGCGGGCGCGTCTCCCGGCGCGCGGAAGTCGGTACAGAGGCGCGTCGACGCAGCCCAGCCGGGGTGCGGTCCGTTGTCCACAGGGGGTTATCCACAGGGGTGGCAGGGCGGCCCGCGCATTGGCACAGTGGTGGGCATGCGGGGGTGGTGGCAGGACCTCACGGATCTGGTGCTGCCGACCGAGTGCGGAGGCTGCGGGACGCCTCGGGTGGCGCTGTGCGCCCGGTGCCGGACCGCTCTGTGCGGGGCCGCGCCGCGCAGGGTGCGGCCGGTGCCGGAGCCGCCGGGCCTTCCGGTGGTGCACGCGGCGGCGGCGTACGAGGAAGCGGTGCGGGCGGCCTTGCTCGCACACAAGGAAAGGGGCGCGCTGGCGCTCGTCGGACCGCTCGGCGAGGCGCTCGCGGGCGCGGTGCGGGCCTCGCTGGCGTACGGCGGCGCGGACGGGGCGCGCGGTGCGGCCGCCGGGGGAGCCGGTGCGGCCTCCGTGCTGCTCGTCCCGGTGCCGTCCGCGGGGCGCGCGGTGCGGGCGCGGGGGCACGACCCCGTGCGGCGGATCGCGCTGGCCGCGGCGGGTGAGCTGCGCCGCCACGGGGTGCCCGCGCGGGTGCTCGGGGCGCTGCGGCAGCGGCGGCCGGTCGCCGACCAGTCCGGTCTCAACTCCCGCGAGCGGCGGGCGAATCTGTCGGGTGCGCTCGGGGTGGTGGCCGGTGCGGGGCCGCTGCTGCGGGGCGCGGGGCACGTTGTCGTCGTGGACGACCTCGTGACGACCGGCGCCTCCCTCAGGGAAGCGGCGCGTGCGCTGGATGGAGTGAACGGCGCATACGGGGAAGGAGATGACCGAGCGCACCGGACCGGCCCCGAGGCACGGAACGGGGCGGAGAACCAGATAGGGAACCAGCCAAGCCACGGTAAGCAGAACGGCGCCGTGGGCACGTCCGCTAATGCCCTGGTGGCCGGGGCAAAGGGGTCCGCAAAGACACTCAGCGCGGCGGTCGTCGCGGCTTCACCGGATTCCTTCGAAATAAACCGGAACTGACTGAGAACTTTCATCGTTGCAGGTAGTGAGAGGGTCAAGAAGCCCGAATGGAGGTACGCCGCAGTAGAGGGTGACGACATCCGTCCGGGCGAGATATGTTCGGTTGTGAGGAGCAGCGGACAGCGCTTCCTCGCATATCGGAATGCCGGTCCATGGGTTTTCCGCAATCACCCGGGGCCGGTGGGTGGAGATCTTGCCCACGGGGGAGGAGGAGGTGGAAGTCACCGAGTCCGAGGCTCCGGGAGTGCCCGGGGTCTGGTGCAAAAGGGAGAAGCCCCGCCGAGGTGGCGGAGCGATCCGGGAACGGAGTTCTGCGTGGACATCGTCGTCAAGGGCCGCAAGACCGAGGTGCCCGAGCGGTTCCGCAAGCACGTGGCCGAGAAGCTGAAGCTGGACAAGATCCAGAAGCTCGACGGCAAGGTGATCAGCCTCGACGTCGAGGTGTCCAAGGAAACCAACCCGCGTCAGGCCGACCGTTCCGACCGTGTGGAGATCACCGTCCGCGGGCGCGGACCCGTGATCCGGGCCGAGGCCTCGGCGTCGGATCCGTACGCGGCACTCGACCTGGCGACCGCCAAGCTCGAAGCCCGGCTGCGCAAGCAGCACGAGAAGCGGCACAACAGGCGTGGCACCGGCAGGCTCACCGCCGCCGAGGTCGCCAGCCGCGTGCCGGACGCGGCGCATCTCAACGGGGACGGCACCGTGGCCCACGACGAAGAGCCCGACGGCGTGCCGACCACCAGGATCGGCTCGCTGGAGATCCAGGGCGAAGGCCCCCTCGTGGTCCGCGAGAAGACGCACGTCGCAGCCCCCATGTCACTCGACCAGGCGCTCTACGAGATGGAGCTGGTCGGCCACGACTTCTACCTGTTCATCGACTCCGAGACCAAGGAACCGAGCGTCGTCTACCGGCGGCACGCCTACGACTACGGAGTGATCCACCTCAACGCGGACCCCATGGTCACCCAGGCGCAGTCGGCCGGCGGAGGCAGCGCCCTCGGCGGCTGACGCCCCCCTCGCGGAGCGCGTAGGCAGGTGCCCCTGGAGCGCGTGTGCGCCCCCAGGGGCACCCCCGTGCGCCCACTGCGCGCGCGGCTCGGCCGCCGGGCATGGAATCATGGGCCCGACAGCCCAACCCGCTTGACCCTGCCTAGGGTTGGTGCAGCCAAGGCAAGACACTGGCCCTGGCCTTCAGGGGGAGGAACGATGGCGGACAGCTTCGGACCGATGCGGAACGAGGATGCCGGGGACGGCATCGGCATCGGCACGGACGCGGGCGCCCCGCGCAAGGAGCCCATCCGGGTCCTCGTGGTGGACGACCACGCGCTCTTCCGCCGCGGCCTGGAGATCGTCCTCGCCGCCGAGGAGGACATCCAGGTGGTCGGGGAGGCCGGTGACGGCGCGGAGGCGGTGGACAAGGCCGCGGACCTGCTGCCGGACATCGTGCTCATGGATGTGCGCATGCCCAAGCGCGGCGGCATCGAGGCGTGTACCTCCATCAAGGAGGTGGCCCCCAGCGCCAAGATCATCATGCTGACGATCAGCGACGAGGAGGCCGACCTCTACGACGCGATCAAGGCGGGCGCCACCGGCTATCTGCTCAAGGAGATCTCCACCGACGAGGTCGCCACGGCGATCCGGGCGGTGGCCGACGGGCAGTCGCAGATCAGCCCGTCGATGGCGTCGAAGCTGCTCACGGAGTTCAAGTCGATGATCCAGCGCACGGACGAGCGACGGCTCGTGCCCGCGCCCCGGCTCACCGACCGGGAGCTGGAGGTCCTCAAGCTGGTGGCCACGGGCATGAACAACCGGGACATCGCCAAGGAGCTGTTCATCTCCGAGAACACCGTGAAGAACCACGTGCGCAACATCCTGGAGAAGCTCCAGCTGCACTCCCGGATGGAAGCCGTGGTGTACGCGATGCGGGAGAAGATCCTCGAAATCCGCTGACCTGTCCGCCGCCGGCCCGACCCGGCGCCGCCGGGCTGCGGGGCGCCGCCGCCCGCCCCGGTGCCGGTGACCGGCCCGGCCCCGGTGACCGTCTGGCGGGCCGTGGCCGGGGCGGGCCGGGTGGTCGTCAGCCCAGGGCGCGGACCAGGTCGGCCGTCAGCTCGGGGCGGTCCGCCACGCGCTCCACGCGCACGGCGTCGCAGCCCACCCACTCCGCCGCCTCCAGAAGCGCCCGAGCGACCGCGGGAACCGCCTTGGGGCCCTCCAGGGACACCTGCTTGGCGACCAGCGTGCCCCCCTCGCGCGCCGGGTCCACCCGGCCCACCAGACGGCCGCCCGCGAGGACCGGCATCGCGAAATAGCCGTGGATCCGCTTCGGCTTCGGGACGTACGCCTCAAGGCGGTGGGTGAAGCCGAAGATCCGCTCCGTCCGGGCCCGCTCCCAGATCAGGGAGTCGAAGGGCGACAGGAGCGTGGTGCGGTGGCGGCCGCGCGGAGGCGTCGCGAGGGCCTCGGGGTCCGCCCAGGCGGGCTTGTCCCAGCCCTCGACCGCCACCGGCACCAGGCCGGAGTCCGCCACGACCGCGTCGAACTGCTCGCCCTTGAGGCGGTGGTAGTCCGCGATGTCCGCACGCGTGCCCACGCCGAGGGCCTGGCCCGCCAGACGGACCAGACGGCGCACGCACTCCCGGTCGTCCAGGTCGTCGTGGAGCAGGTCGTCGGGGACGGCGCGCTCCGCCAGGTCGTACACCCGCTTCCAGCTGCGGCGCTCCACGCACACCACCTCGCCGTACATCAGCGCGCGCTCCACCGCGATCTTGGAGTCGGACCAGTCCCACCACTCGCCCTTGTTCTTCGCGCCGCCCAACTCCGTGGCCGTGAGCGGGCCTTCGGCGCGGAGCTGCTTGATGACCTGGTCGTACGCGCCGTCCGGGAGGTCGTGGTGCCAGTGCGGCCGGGCGCGGTAGGCGCGGCGGCGGAAGGCGAAGTGGGGCCACTCCTCGATGGGCAGGACGCAGGCGGCGTGCGACCAGTACTCGAAGGCGTGGGGCCTGCCCGCGGGCGCGCCGGGGGACGCGGGGCCCCAGTACGCCGACTCGACCTGCTTGCGGCCCACCGCGCCCAGGCGCGCGTACGGGATCAGCTCGTGGGAGCGGGCCAGGACCGAGATCGTGTCCAGCTGCACCGCGCCCAGGTGGCGGAGGACGCCGCGGACGCCTGCGCTGCGGTCGGGGGCGCCGAGGAAGCCCTGGGCCCGGAGGGCGAGGCGGCGGGCTTCGTCGGCGGTGAGGGTGGCCTCGGGGGGCGGGGTGCGGGTGGGCTCGGTCATGGTCGGAACGATAGGGGGAGGGTCTGACAGCGGGGGCCCGGGTGGGCCTTCGCGTGCGGCTGCCCTCGCGGGGGCGCCCCGCTGGGTCCATCAGCGCGCTCCGCGCGCGGGCACCCCTTCCCGAAACCAGGGGGCTCCGCCCCCGGACCCCCGTTATCGGCGCTCCGCGCCTCGTCCTCAAGCGCCGGACGGGCTTGAAGGTCCGCTGCGCGCTCGTCGTTCAGGCTGCGCGCTCGTCGTTCAGTTCGCCGTCGGCAGATACTGCTGTTGCGACGGCAAGCCGATGTCCGTGGGCAGGAGGGCGCCGATCCAGCAGTCGCGGAGGGTGTTCTTGTTGGGCAGGGCCGCGCGGAGGGTGCCCTCGATGGTGAAGCCCGACTTCTCGGCCACCGCGCGGGAGCCCTCGTTGCCCACCTCGGCGCGCCACTCCAGGCGCGTGCAGCCGAGGCGGGTGAACGCCCAGTGGGCCATCGCCTGGACGGTCTCCGTCATGTAGCCGTGGCCCCGGTGCTCCTTGGCGGTCCAGAAGCCGATCTCCCAGCTGCCCGCGCGCGGGTGGTGCAGGCTCGTCGCGGCCAGGAGGGGGCCGCCCGCACGGGGACGCACGGAGAAGGTGTACTCGATGTCGTGGCGCCAGCCGTCGGGGACCATGCGGCCGGTGAAGCCCTCGGCGTCCACGCGCGCGTAGGGCGACGGGATGGTCGTCCAGCGCTGGATGTCGGGGTCCTGGCACGCCGCGTACACCTCGTCCGTGTCGGCGGACGTGAAGGTGCGCAGCAGCAGGCGCTCGGTGGTGAGAGTGACGGGCTCCATCGGCCGATTCTGCGCGGGCGCCCCGCGCGGCGCCAGCGGTTTGGGGCCTAGCCCTCGGTCCGGGGCGTCGACGGAAGGGTGCCTCGGTCCGGCCCGGCGCGTGCCGGAGGCGGCGCGGGGGCGGCGCGGGGGCGGTGCGGCGGTGGGCGGATCCGCGGTCGGATGGCCCGGTATGCGGCACCTTCCAGGCCGCCCGAGCGTTGACGTACTGGCAGACCTCCCGGCGTGGCGGGGTCCTCGCATACGATGGCCGTTGCCCGACGAGTACAACCGACCGTGCCAGGCCCGACCGGCAAGGAGACCAACCCCCGTGTCCGTCCTCTCGAAGATCATGCGTGCAGGCGAAGGCAAGATCCTGCGCAAGCTGCACCGCATTGCGGACCAGGTCAACTCCATCGAGGAGGACTTCACGGTCCTCTCCGACGCCGAGCTGCGCGCGCTGACCGCGGAGTACAAGGAGCGTTACGCCGACGGCGAAACGCTCGACGACCTGATGCCGGAGGCCTTCGCCACCGTGCGCGAGGCCGCCAAGCGCGTCCTCGGACAGCGCCACTACGACGTGCAGATCATGGGTGGCGCGGCCCTGCACATGGGTTATGTCGCGGAGATGAAGACCGGTGAGGGCAAGACGCTGGTCGGCACTCTGCCCGCGTATCTGAACGCGCTCTCGGGCAAGGGCGTGCACCTCATCACGGTCAACGACTACCTGGCCGAGCGCGACTCCGAAATGATGGGCCGCGTCCACAAGTTCCTCGGCCTGAACGTCGGCTGCATCCTGGCGAACATGCCGCCCGCGCAGCGCCGCGAGATGTACAACTGCGACATCACCTACGGCACGAACAACGAGTTCGGCTTCGACTACCTCCGCGACAACATGGCGTGGTCGCAGGACGAGCTCGTCCAGCGCGGCCACAACTTCGCGATCGTCGACGAGGTGGACTCCATCCTCGTCGACGAGGCGCGTACGCCGCTGATCATCTCCGGCCCCGCCGACCAGGCCACCAAGTGGTACGGCGACTTCGCCAAGCTGGTCACCCGCCTCACCAAGGGCAAGCCCGGCGAGCCCCTCAAGGGCATCGAGGAGACCGGGGACTACGAGGTCGACGAGAAGAAGCGCACCGTCGGCATCCACGAGTCCGGCGTCGCCAAGGTCGAGGACTGGCTCGGCATCGACAACCTCTACGAGTCGGTGAACACCCCGCTCGTCGGCTACTTGAACAACGCCATCAAGGCCAAGGAACTGTTCAAGAAGGACAAGGACTACGTCGTCATCGACGGCGAAGTCATGATCGTCGACGAGCACACCGGCCGTATCCTCGCCGGCCGCCGCTACAACGAGGGCATGCACCAGGCCATCGAGGCGAAGGAAGGGGTGGACATCAAGGACGAGAACCAGACGCTCGCCACGATCACCCTGCAGAACTTCTTCCGCCTCTACAAGCGCCAGGACCACCAGGGCAAGGAAGTCCCCGGCCTGTCCGGCATGACCGGTACGGCCATGACCGAGGCCGCCGAGTTCCACCAGATCTACAAGCTGGGCGTCGTCCCGATCCCGACGAACCGGCCGATGGTCCGCAAGGACCAGTCCGACCTGATCTACCGCACCGAGGTCGCCAAGTTCGCCGCGGTCGTCGACGACATCGCGGAGAAGCACGAGAAGGGCCAGCCGATCCTCGTCGGCACCACCTCGGTCGAGAAGTCCGAGTACCTCTCGCAGCAGCTGTCCAAGCGCGGCGTCCAGCACGAGGTGCTCAACGCCAAGCAGCACGACCGGGAGGCGACGATCGTCGCCCAGGCCGGCCGCAAGGGCGCCGTGACCGTCGCGACGAACATGGCCGGTCGTGGCACGGACATCAAGCTCGGCGGCAACCCCGAGGACCTCGCCGAGGCGGAGCTGCGCCAGCAGGGCCTCGACCCCGAGGAGCACATCGAGGAGTGGGCGCACGCCCTGCCCGCCGCCCTGGAGCGGGCCGAGCAGGCGGTCAAGGCCGAGTTCGAAGAGGTCAAGGCCCTCGGCGGGCTCTACGTCCTCGGCACCGAGCGCCACGAGTCGCGCCGCATCGACAACCAGCTGCGCGGCCG
Organism: Streptomyces sp. YIM 121038; assembly: GCF_006088715.1. NCBI lineage: Bacteria > Bacillati > Actinomycetota > Actinomycetes > Kitasatosporales > Streptomycetaceae > Streptomyces > Streptomyces sp. YIM 121038. The sequence continues at coordinate 4,003,282 of NZ_CP030771.1, read as the reverse complement.
TTCCGGCCGTCAGGGTGACCCCGGTGAGTCGCGCTTCTACCTCTCGCTCGGCGACGACCTCATGCGCCTGTTCAAGGCCCAGATGGTCGAGCGCGTGATGTCCATGGCGAACGTGCCGGACGACGTCCCGATCGAGAACAAGATGGTCACGCGCGCCATCGCCTCCGCCCAGTCGCAGGTCGAGCAGCAGAACTTCGAGACCCGCAAGAACGTCCTCAAGTACGACGAGGTCCTCAACCGCCAGCGCGAGGTCATCTACGGCGAGCGCCGCCGCGTCCTGGAGGGCGAGGACCTGCACGAGCAGGTCCAGCACTTCATGGACGACACCATCGACGCGTACGTCGCGGCGGAGAGCGCCGAGGGCTTCGCGGAGGAGTGGGACCTCGACCGCCTCTGGAGCGCCTTCAAGCAGCTGTACCCGGTGAAGGTCACCATCGAGGAGCTCGAGGACGAGGTCGGCGACCGCGCGGGCCTGACCGCCGAGTTCATCGGCGAGGCCATCAAGGAAGACGTCCGCCAGCAATACGAGGCCCGCGAGGCGCAGCTCGGCTCCGAGATCATGCGCGAGCTGGAGCGCCGCGTGGTCCTGTCGGTCCTCGACCGCAAGTGGCGCGAGCACCTCTACGAGATGGACTACCTCCAGGAGGGCATCGGCCTCCGTGCCATGGCGCAGAAGGACCCGCTGGTCGAGTACCAGCGCGAGGGCTTCGACATGTTCAACGCCATGATGGACGGCATCAAGGAGGAGTCCGTCGGCTATCTGTTCAACCTGGAGGTCCAGGTCGAGCAGCAGGTCGAGGAGGTTCCGGTGGCGGACGCCGCGCCGTCCCTGACGAAGGACGGCGCGCAGGACGCGGTTCCGGCCGGTGCCGCCCGCCCGGAGATCCGGGCCAAGGGCCTGGACGCCCCGCAGCGCCCGGACCGCCTGCACTTCCAGGCGCCGAACGCCGAGGGCGGTGTCGACGAGGGCGACTTCACGACCTCCGGCGAGCCCGCGGGCAGCGCGCCCGCGGCCGGCGGTGACGGCATGACGCGCGCGGAGCGCCGCAAGGCCCAGAAGGGCGGCCGGCGCCGCAAGAAGTAGGCGCTGAGCGGACCGAGCGGGGCCGGGTGCCGGTGGCACCCGGCCCTTCGGCGTTCCCGGGCGTCCTCCCGCGCCCCGGGCGTTTTCGGCGTTCCCCGGGCGGCACCCGGCGCTCTCCGGCGTTCACGCCCGGTGCCGTACGCCGCTGTCGACCTCCACGGCGGTGCAGCGCCAGCGCTCGTCGTCGCCCCGGTGCAGCCGGAACGCCAGGGCGCGCAGCGCGGGGCCCGCGCCGACGCGGGCGAAGACCTCGTAGACGCCGGGCCGCACCTCGTAGTGGCCGACGCGCCGCACCGCGGGCCGGTGGCCGCCCACGGAGCGCAGCGGAAGCAGCTCGGCGAGCCGGACGAGGTCGTCGTAGGCGGTGTGGGCGACGTGGCGGGCCACCGCGTGGACCGGGCGCTGGCCGCTGAGCACCAGTAACAGCAGCTCCGTGAAGAGCTCCGCCGGGTGCGGGGGAGGCTGCGCGGGCACCCGGTGCGACCGGGAGCCGGGGCGGCGCGGATCGGGGCGCCCGGGCGGACGCCCCGCCGGTGGACGGGACGCGGCCGGGCGGCGGGGCCGGGTCATGACCTTCGGCCCGGCGGGCGCGGCGGGCGCGGCGGCCACGGGCGGCGGTGTGGGGGATTGGGACACGGCAGGGCCTCCGGAACGGGTAACGGCGAGAGCGGATGGGCCCGGCCCTCAGGACGCGGGACCCGGGGTCGGGACGCGGGACCCGGGACGCGGGACCCGGGGTCGGGACGCGGGACCCGGGACGCGGGACCCGGCGTCGGGACGCGGGACCCGGGACCGGATCGGGGGCTGGGATTCAGGCCCGGGATTCGGGCCTGGGATGCGGGCCTGGGATGCGGGGACGGGTTCGGGGCCGGGGTTGGGGACCGGTTCGGGACCGGGATCCGGGGGACGGGTTCGGGATCGGCGCCGGGATACCGAGGGGTAACTTCACTGGGATCTTGTACGGCGGCGAGAGCGGCCGTGGCAACGCTCCCGAGGCCCCGGCGAGCCCGCCGGGGCGGTTCGCTCATCCGGGTGAGCGGAGGGGCCCGCGACCCCCTGGCCACGGGGCCGGTGCGGGTGACGGGCCGGACGGGAGTGGACGCGGCGAGGGGCTCGGGCAGCACCTCGAAGGGGGACGCGCGCACGTATCCTGAAGCCCCTGCCGGGAGCCTTCGCTACTACGAAAGCGGCCAAGCCATGCGCGTCTACGTACCCCTGACACTGCCCCGTCTCGCGCAGGCGCACGAGGCGGGCGAGGTGGGTCCCGGGCCGCTGACCGCGTACGCCGTGACGCCCGCGCTGCGCGAGTGGTACGTGTCCGACGACATCGAGGAACTGGAGTACGCGGCCCTCAACCGGGCGGCGCTCGCCTCGCTGCGGCTGCTCGCGGGCGAGCCCGGCACCGCGCGGCGCCGGGTCGTCCTCGCGGCGGACGTGCCGGACCGTGCCGCCGTGGCCGACCCCGACCGGGGCCTGGACGCGGGGGCGCTCGGCGAGGTGCGGATCGCGGGCGCGCTGCCGCTGGCCAAGGCGGCGGCCGTGCACGTGGACGCGGACGACGCGGAGCCGGACGTCACGGCGGCGGCGGACGCGCTGGGGGCGGCGGACCAGGGCGACGACGACGCCCAGTTCGTCGTGGACGGCGCGGAGGACCACGAGCTGCTCTGGTACGCGACCCAGGAGATCCCGAACCTGGTCGGGCCCGGCGCCTGAGCCCTGAGCCTGCCCCGGCCCCGCTCCGGCCCCGAGGGCCGTGGGAGCGGTGCTGTCAGTGGGGCCGGGTACGGTCTTGTGCATGGGGAAGCTGCAGCGCGGGGCGCACGGGGCCCACATCGTCTGGGACTGGAACGGGACACTCCTGCACGACATCCACGCCGTGATCGACGCGACGAACGCGTCGTTCGTCGAGATAGGCCTGGAGCCGATCACTCTTGAGCGGTATCGCGAGCTGTACTGCGTGCCGGTGCCGCGGTTCTACGAGCGGCTGATGGGGCGGCTGCCCACGGAGGACGAGTGGCTGATGATGGACGCCGTCTTCCACAAGCACTACGGGGCGCGGGTGGACGCGTGCGCCCTCGCGGAGGGGGCGGCGGAGCTGCTCGCCGGGCGGCAGGCCGCGGGGCGGACGCAGTCCCTCCTCTCGCTGGCGCCGCACGAGCAGCTGGTGCCCTTGGTCCGGCGGCACGGGATCGCCGAGCGGTTCGTACGGATCGACGGGCGTACGGACGGGTCGCACACGGGGAAGGCCGAGCGGATGGTGCGGCACCTCGCGGCGCTCGACGGGGTCGACGCGGCGCGGATCGTCGTGATCGGGGACGCGGTGGACGACGCGGTGGCCGCGGCGCACGTCGGGGCGCGGGCGGTGCTGTACACCGGGGGGTCGCACAGCCGGGGCAGCCTTGAGCTCGCCGGGGTTCCCGTCGTGGACTCCCTCGGCGAGGCCGTGGACCTCGCGGAAAGCCTGGTGGCGTAGCCCCGGCCCCCTGCCCCCAGCCCCCGGCCCCTTGGGGGACCAGCTGCCCACAACCAGGGGGACGACCCAGGAGGAGAGCTACGTCACCGGCGCCTTCGCCCTGAGGACCGTGAGGAACTCCCGCATCCACGCCGAGTGGTCCGGCCACGCCCGGGCCGAGACCAGCGTGCCGTCGACGACCGCCTCCGCGTCCTGGAAGGTGGCCCCGGCGGTCTGCATGTCGATCTCCAGGGCCGGATAGGCCGTGACGCGGCGGCCCGCGAGGCCCCCGACCGCCGCGGTGAGCAGGGGGCCGTGGCAGATCTGCGCCACCGGCTTGTCCGCGTCGAAGAAGGCCTTGAGGATCTTGCGGAGCTCGAGGTCGCCGCGCAGATACTCGGGCGCCCGCCCGCCGGGGACGACGAGGGCGACGTACTGCCCGGGGTCGACCTCCGCGAAGGCCAGGTCGGCGGGCCAGGTGTACCCGGGCTTCTCCGTGTAGGTGTCGAAGCCCGGCTCGAAGTCGTGCACGACGAACTGGAGCTTCTTGCGGGACGGGGCGGCGATATGGACGTCGTACCCCTCCTCACGCAGTCGCTGGTACGGGTAGAGGACCTCCAGTGACTCCGCCGCGTCACCGGTGACTATCAGGATCTTGGCTGCCATCGCTGCTCGCTCCCCTGCTCGCCGCGTCGTACGTCGCGCGCCGTCCGCCTGCCGGTCGCCTCGTGGCGGCCGTCCAGGTCAACGTGCATCCGACGGGGGCGTTTGCCAAGAGGGCCTCCCGGGCCGCACGGGGACCGGGAGGGCGGGACTGTGCAGACTGTCAAAGTTCGGGCCCAGGTTTTGTACACATACGGCTCATGACGAGTTCCCGGTGGAGGGCGATAGCCTTGTCCCGTGATCAGCGCGATATCCCGCGGAGGCACCGCCGCCTCCGCCTTGCGCCCGCTATGCACGGAGGACATCCGTGCCGGGCGCCGCGCTGACGTTTTCCCGCGGTGCGGACAGCGCGGTCAGCGCGCCCCTCAGGACCGGCCAACGATCACCCCGGAAATGGCGGAATCCCGCCCGCTCATCGCTCATCGCGGCATAACGTCGACCTCGACCGGAGACCCCGCGTCGCGGCGTTACGTCACATCACTTCCTTCTACGTCACGCAACGGCGCGCGACAGGAGTCAGAGGACAATGCAGACCAAGCTGGACGAAGCCAAGGCCGAGCTGCTCGCGCGGGCCGCCCGGGTAGCTGAGAACAGCCCGGTCGGGGGGCGCCTGCCAACGGGAGCACCGACCGGGTCGAAGGGCGGTGGCGGGTCCGGCTCGGACCCGGCCGCCCAGTCCGACCAGGACAAGGTGTTCGCGTTCCTCCAGCGCTACTACCTGCACACCGCCCCAGAGGACCTCACCGACCGCGACCCGGTCGACGTCTTCGGCGCCGCCTTCTCGCACTACCGCCTCGCGGAGAACCGCCCGCAGGGCACCGCGAACGTCCGGGTGCACACGCCCACGGTCGAGGAGAACGGCTGGACGTGCAGCCACTCCGTCGTCGAGGTCGTCACCGACGACATGCCGTTCCTCGTGGACTCCGTGACGAACGAGCTGTCGCGGCAGAACCGCGGCATCCACGTCGTCATCCACCCGCAGGTCATCGTGCGCCGCGACCTGACCGGCAAGCTTCTCGAGGTGCTGCCCGCGCAGCCCGCCGGGGCGGACAAGCCGCACGACACGCTCACCGAGTCGTGGATCCACGTCGAGATCGACCGCGAGACCGACCGCTCCGACCTGAAGCAGATCACCACCGACCTGCTGCGCATCCTGTCCGACGTCCGCGAGACCGTCGAGGACTGGGAGAAGATGCGCGAGTCCGCGCTGCGCATCGCCGACGAGCTGCCGACCGAACCGACCGCGACCGACGTCCGGGACGAGGAGGTCGAGGAGGCCCGCGAGCTGCTGCGCTGGCTGGCCGCCGACCACTTCACCTTCCTCGGCTTCCGCGAGTACGACCTCACCGACGAGGACTCCCTCACCGCCGTGCCCGGCACCGGCCTCGGCATCCTGCGCTCCGACCCCAAGCACAGCGGCGACGACCACCACCCGGGCGGCCCGTCCTTCAACCGGCTGCCTGCCGACGCCCGTGCCAAGGCCCGCGAGCACAAGCTCCTCGTCCTGACGAAGGCCAACAGCCGCGCCACCGTCCACCGGCCGTCCTACCTCGACTACGTCGGCGTGAAGAAGTTCGACGCCGACGGCAACGTGGTGGGCGAGCGCCGCTTCCTCGGCCTCTTCTCCAGCGCCGCGTACACCGAGTCGGTGCGCCGCGTGCCCGTCATCCGGCGCAAGGTCGCCGAGGTCCTCAAGGGCGCGGGCTTCTCGCCCAACAGCCACGACGGCCGCGACCTGCTCCAGATCCTGGAGACGTACCCGCGCGACGAGCTGTTCCAGACGCCCCCCGACGAGCTGCGGTCGATCGTCACCAGCGTCCTGTACCTCCAGGAGCGCCGCCGGCTGCGGCTCTACCTCCGCAAGGACGTGTACGGGCGCTACTACTCGGCCCTGGTCTACCTGCCGCGCGACCGCTACACCACCGGCGTCCGGCTGCGGATCATCGACATCCTCAAGGAAGAGCTCAACGGCGCCAGCGTCGACTTCACGGCCTGGAACACCGAGTCGATCCTGTCCCGCATCCACTTCGTGGTCCGCGTGCCCAAGGGCGGCGAGGTCCCCGCGCTCTCCGACACCGACGTCGAGCGCATCGAGTCCCGTCTGGTGGAGGCCGCCCGCTCCTGGGCCGACGGCTTCGCCGAGGCGCTGACCGCCGAGTGCGGCGAGGAGCGCGCCGCCGAGCTGCTCCGCCGCTACCAGGGAGCGTTCCCCGAGGGCTACAAGGCCGACCACACGCCGCGCGCCGCCGTCGCCGACCTGGTCCACCTGGAGCACCTCCAGCAGGGCCACAAGGACTTCGCGCTCAGCCTGTACGAGCCGGTGGGCGCCGCCCCCGACGAGCGCCGCTTCAAGATCTACCGCTCCGGCGGCCAGGTCTCGCTGTCCGCCGTCCTGCCCGTCCTCCAGCGCCTGGGCGTGGAGGTCACCGACGAGCGGCCGTACGAGCTGCGCTGCGCGGACCGTACGAACGCGTGGATCTACGACTTCGGCCTGCGCATGCCCAAGCTGGGCAACGGCAGCGGCGACTACCTGGGCGACGACGGCCGCGAGCGCTTCCAGGAGGCCTTCGCCGCCGCCTGGACCGGCGAGGCCGAGGTCGACGGCTTCAACTCGCTCGTCCTTCGCGCCGGTCTGAACTGGCGCCAGGCGATGGTCCTGCGCGCGTACGCCAAGTACCTGCGCCAGGCGGGCTCCACCTTCAGCCAGGACTACATGGAGGACACCCTCCGCAACAACGTCCACACCACGCGGCTGCTCGTCTCCCTCTTCGAGGCCCGGATGTCGCCCGAGCGCCAGCGCGCGGGCACCGAGCTGACCGACGGCCTGCTCGAAGAGCTCGACGGCGCCCTCGACCAGGTGGCGTCGCTCGACGAGGACCGCATCCTGCGCTCCTTCCTCACCGTCATCAAGGCGACGCTGCGTACCAATTTCTTCCAGGAGGCGGCGGGCGGCAAGCCGCACGGCTACGTCTCCATGAAGTTCGACCCGCAGGCCATCCCCGACCTGCCGGCGCCGCGGCCCGCGTACGAGATCTGGGTGTACTCGCCGCGCGTGGAGGGCGTGCACCTGCGCTTCGGCAAGGTCGCGCGCGGCGGCCTGCGCTGGTCGGACCGGCGTGAGGACTTCCGTACGGAGATCCTCGGCCTGGTCAAGGCGCAGATGGTGAAGAACACCGTGATCGTGCCGGTCGGCGCGAAGGGCGGCTTCGTCGCCAAGCAGCTGCCCGACCCGTCGGTGGACCGTGACGCGTGGCTCGCCGAGGGCGTCGCCTGCTACAAGATCTTCATCTCGGCGCTGCTGGACATCACGGACAACCTGGTCGCGGGCGAGGTCGTGCCCCCGGCCGACGTGGTGCGCCACGACGAGGACGACACCTATCTGGTGGTCGCGGCCGACAAGGGCACGGCGACGTTCTCCGACATCGCCAACGAGGTGGCCGAGAGCTACAACTTCTGGCTCGGCGACGCCTTCGCCTCCGGCGGCAGCGCGGGCTACGACCACAAGGGCATGGGCATCACCGCGCGCGGCGCCTGGGAGTCCGTGAAGCGGCACTTCCGCGAGCTGGGCGTGAACACGCAGACCGAGGACTTCACCGTCGTCGGCGTCGGCGACATGTCCGGCGACGTGTTCGGCAACGGCATGCTCCTGTCGGAGCACATCCGCCTGGTGGCCGCCTTCGACCACCGGCACATCTTCATCGACCCGAACCCGGACGCGGCCACCTCGTACGCCGAGCGCCGCCGCCTGTTCGAGCTGCCCCGCTCCAGCTGGGCCGACTACAACAAGGACCTGCTCTCCCCGGGCGGCGGGATCTTCCCGCGCTCGGCCAAGGCGATCCAGCTCAACGCGCACATCCGCGAGGCCCTCGGCATCGAGACCGGCGGCGCCAAGATGACGCCCGCCGAGCTGATGCAGGCCATCCTGAAGTCGCCGGTCGACCTGCTGTGGAACGGCGGCATCGGCACGTACGTGAAGGCGTCCGCCGAGTCGCACGCGGACGTCGGCGACAAGGCCAACGACGCCATCCGCGTCAACGGCGCCGACCTGCGCGTGAAGGTCGTCGGCGAGGGCGGCAACCTCGGCCTCACCCAGCTCGGCCGGATCGAGTTCGCCCGCGCGGGCGGACGCATCAACACGGACGCCATCGACAACAGCGCGGGCGTGGACACCTCCGACCACGAGGTGAACATCAAGATCCTGCTGAACGCCGTGGTGCAGGCCGGGGACATGACCGTCAAGCAGCGCAACAAGCTGCTCGCCCAGATGACCGACGAGGTCGGCCAGCTCGTCCTGCGCAACAACTACGCGCAGAACACGGCGCTCGCCAACTCCGTCTTCGAGGCCCCCTCGCTGCTGCACGCGCACCAGCGCTTCATGCGGCGCATGGTCCGCGAGGGCCATCTGGACCGCTCCCTGGAGTTCCTGCCGACCGACCGGCAGGTCCGGGAGCTGCTCGGCTCCGGGCGCGGTCTGTCGCAGCCGGAGCTGGCCGTCCTGCTCGCGTACACGAAGATCGTGACGGCGGACGAGCTGATCCAGACCTCGCTGCCGGACGACGCGTACCTCCAGCGGCTGCTGCACGCGTACTTCCCGAAGGCGCTGCGGGAGAAGTTCCCCGAGCAGGTCGACGGGCACGCGCTGCGCCGGGAGATCATCACCACGGTCCTGGTCAACGACACCGTGAACTCGGGCGGCTCCACCTTCCTGCACCGGCTGCGCGAGGAGACCGGCGCGTCCCTGGAGGAGATCGTCCGGGCGCAGCTCGCCGCCCGCGAGATCTTCGGGCTCGGCGAGGTGTGGGACGCCGTCGAGGCGCTGGACAACGTGGTGGCCGCCGACGTGCAGACGCGGGTCCGCCTGCACTGCCGCCGCCTCGTCGAGCGCGGCACGCGCTGGCTGCTCAACAACCGGCCGCAGCCGCTGCAGCTCGCCGAGACGGTCAGCTTCTTCAGCGAGGGCGTCACCCAGGTGTGGGCGTCGCTGCCCAAGCTGGTGCGCGGCTCGGACCTGGAGTGGTACGAGAACATCCGCGAGGAGCTGACCGGCGCCGGGGTGCCGGACGAGCTGGCGCAGCGCGTGGCCGGGTTCTCCTCGGCCTTCCCCGCGCTCGACATCGTCGCCGTGGCCGACCGCACGGGCCGCGACCCGCTGGACGTCGCCGAGGTGTACTACGACCTCGCCGACCGGCTCCGGATCACGCAGCTGATGGACCGCATCATCGAGCTGCCGCGCAACGACCGCTGGCAGTCCATGGCGCGGGCCTCCATCCGCGAGGACCTGTACGCGGCGCACGCCGCGCTGACGGCCGACATCCTGGCCGCGGGCGACGGCTCCTCGACGCCCGAGCAGCGCTTCAAGGCGTGGGAGGAGAAGAACGCCGCGATCCTCGGCCGGGCCAGGACCACCCTGGAGGAGATCCAGGGCTCGGACGCCTTCGACCTGGCGAACCTGTCGGTGGCCATGCGGACCATGCGCACGCTGCTGCGTACGCATTCGTAGTCCCCGCGTCGCCGGGGCGCCCCGCACCGTTCGGTGCGGGGCGCCCCTGTTTTTCCCGCGGTGTTCCGCGCCGCGTCCGCGTCCGTCGCCGACGGTGCACACGTCGCACACGCCGCACGCGCCTGCGCTGGCAAATCGGGCATTTGGGGTACGGTGAATGAGATTATTTCGGGAAGGTCACAGGGTAAGCCGATGACAGAAGCAAGTCCGCTGGACGCTGCGGAAAGCGCGGTCCGTGCCTTCGGAGCGCCGCAGCTGCCCGAGGAGTGGGGAGCCACTCCGCTCACCGTCGTGATGCCGACGTACAACGAGGCGGGCAATCTGCCCGGCATGGCCAGGGCCCTCATGGCGCTGCCGCTGCCCGGCCTGCGCCTGCTCGTCGTCGACGACTCCAGCCCCGACGGCACCGGGGCCCTCGCCGAGGAGCACGCCCGGCGCGTCGAGGAGACGTACGGGACGCGCCGCATGAGCGTCCTGCACCGCACCGAGAAGGACGGCCTCGGCCGGGCCTACGCGGCGGGCATGGCGCGGGCCGTCGCCGACGGCGCGCACTACGTGCTCCAGATGGACGCCGACGGCAGCCACCCCGCCGACAAGGTCGCCGAGCTGCTAGGCGTGGCCCTCGCCACCGACGCCGGGGTCGTCGTCGGCAGCCGCTACGTCCAGGGCGGCACGCTCTCCGATGCCTGGGGCGCCCACCGCAAACTGCTGTCCCGCTGGGCCAACGCGTACGCGGGCACGATCCTCGGCACCCGGGTCAGGGACATCACCGGCGGCTTCAACCTGTGGCGCGCCGACGCCGTGCGCGCCGTGGACCTGGCGACGGTCGACAGCGCGGGCTACAGCTTCCAGGTCGAGATGAAGTACCGCGCGCTGCGGCACGGCTTCGGCCTCGTGGAGGTGCCCATCCACTTCGAGGACCGCACCGTCGGCGAGTCCAAGATGAATCTGATGGTGCAGCTGGAGTCGGTCGCCATGCCCTGGAAGCTGCGCCTGCGCGACACCCGCCGCGGGGCGCGCGACGCCCTCGTGGGCCGGGCGGCGCGGGCGGCGCGCGGCGACCGGGGGCCGCTGGGATGACGAGCACCCTCCACGAGGCGGCCCGGCTCGCGGGCGCGCCGCACGAGGCGGCGGGGCAGCGTGTGGCACCGGCGCGGCGGGTCCCGCCGCGGCTGCGCCGGCTGTGCGTGGAGCTCGCCAAGTTCGGCGTGGTCGGCGGCAGCGGCGTCGCGGTCAACTTCCTCGTCTTCAACCTGCTGCTGCACGGCCTGGGTTCGGCCCCCATGGCCGCGACGGTCCTCGCCAGCGTCGTCGCCATGGGCACCAACTACCTGGGCTTCCGCTTCTTCGCCTACCGGGACCGGGCCCGTCGCACCCGGCGCCAGATCGTGCTGTTCTTCGCCTTCAGCGGCATCGGCGTGGCGATGGAGACCCTGCTGTTCTACGCGGCGTACCACGGGGCGGGGCTGAACGGCCCCCTCGGTGCCAACGTCGCCAAGGCCCAGTCCATCGTCCTGGCGTCGGCCTTCAGGTTCCTGGTGTACCGGACCTGGGTGTTCCAGCACCGCGCCCAGCCGCGGAGCGCGTGAGCCGCAGCGCCAGGGGCCGCACCAGGCGCGCGGTCACGCCCACGGGCGTCCAGCGCAGCTGGAGGCGGCCCGCGCCCCGCCCCTCCGGCTCCGCCGTGACCCGGTGCGGCGCGGTGCCGTGCCGGTAGCCGACGCGTGCCGTGACCGCGGGGAAGTCCAGGGGCGCGAGCAGCAGGCCGCTGTTGCGCAGCCGCCCCTCGGTGAGCTGGACCAGGGGGTGCCGGACGCCCTCGAAGCCCTGGGGCGGCAGGGCGGCGCGGGTCAGGTCGAGCACGGTCTCGCCCGCGAAGACGCCGGGGCGCACGGGGTCGAGGCGGAAGCGGACCGTCAGGCGCCGCCCGCCCGGGGCGACGACCAGCGACGCCACCCGCGGGCCCACCGGGAGCCGTAGCCCCGGGTCGTAGGTGCGCACGCTCAGGCGCAGGGTCGCGCCGGGGCCCGGCTCGATCCGGGTGAGCTCGTGGCGGAACAGGGCGCCGGGGAACGGCCGGGTGTCCAGGGCCAGGTCGGTGAGGTCCAGGTCGCGCCGGGCCGCGGGGGTCTCGGGGAGCCGCGCGCCCCAGTAGAGGCGGCCGTCCCGGTCGGCCGTCGCCTCGCGCGGGGCGACGGGGTGGCCGAGGGCGCGGGCGGCCACCCGGGCCTCGTCGAGGCGTCCGTCCCGCACCAGGCGCAGGACCACGCGCTCGGCGCGCGGAAGGCGCTCGTACGCCGCGGGGGACAGGCCCGCCAGATACGGGTTCACGAGGTCCGCGAAGCCGCGCAGCCAGGCATCGTCGCGGTGGGGCAGGTCGCCCGCGTACAGGCGGAAGTCGTGTTTGAGGAACTTGTAGTCCTTGGCCTCGCGCAGGGCTGTGTGCCCGGTGGTCCCGCTGGTGCGCAGGAAGTCGTCGATGAGGCCCTGGACGTGCACGCGGTCGCGCACGTTGGCCAGCTTGTGCCGCTGGTTGGAGATGGAGGCCGCGGAGGCGGCGCCGTAGGGCTCTATGTACCAGCGGTAGACGGGCTCGGGGATCACGGTGAAGGCCTTGGCCAGGCAGTAGGCCTGGGCCGTGAAGAGCTGGTCCTCGTAGTGGATGCCCTCGGGGAAGCGCAGGCCGTTCCGGTCCAGGAAGGACTTGCGGTACATCTTGCTCGTCGACAGGTGCTCGAAGAGCAGGCCGGGTTCGGTCTCGATGCCCTCGACCGTGCGGCGCTCCGCGACCAGGTGGGGCATCCACGTGGAGGTGCGGCCGGTGTCGACGCGGACGCGCTCGACGGCGCCCATCACGAAGTCGGCCTCCCGCTCGGCGTGGGCGGCGAGCAGCGACTCCACGGCGCGCTCGGGCAGTTCGTCGTCGCTGTCGAGGAACATCAGGTACGGGGCGCGGGCGAGGTCGATCGCGCGGTTGCGGGGCGCGCTGCACCCGCCGCTGTTCGCGGGCAGCCGCAGATACCGGACGCGCGGGTCCCGGGCGGCGAGTTCGCGGGCCACGCGCGGGGTGGCGTCCGTCGAGTGGTCGTCGCTGATGATCACCTCGATGTCGCCGTGGGTCTGCCGGAGCGCGGAGCGGACCGCGCGCGGCAGGCGGTCCGCGTCGTTGAAGACGATGACCGTGATCGTCACGTCGGGGGTCACGGAGCCGCCTCCCCGGGCGTCGGGGCGGGGGTGCGCCCGTCGAGCGGCACGACGGGCGGCAGCGCCGACTCCGGTTCGCCGAGGAACACGCGGCGCACCACCCGCTCCGCCGCGCGGCCGTCGTCGAACTCGCAGAAGCGGCGCCGGAAGGCCGCCCGCGCCCGCCCCGCGGCCGCGTCCCGCCAGGCGTCGGTGGTGAGGACCTCCGTCAGCTCCTCCTGGGTGCGCGCCACCGCGCCCGGGGGCTCGGCGAGCAGGTCGAAGTAGACCCCGCGCGTCGTCGCGTACGTCTCCCAGTCGTCGGCGTAGACGACGATCGGCCGGTCCAGGTTGGCGTAGTCGAACATGAGGGAGGAGTAGTCCGTGATCAGCGCGTCCGCCGCCAGGGCGAGGTCCTCCACCGGGTCGTACGCGGACACGTCCAGGACCCGGCCGGTGCGGCGCGGTGCGGCGAGGGACGGGCCCGCGCCGCCGCCGTAGAAGTAGTGGCCCCGGACGAGGAGGACGGTGTCCTCGCCGAGGCGGTCCGCCAGGGCGGCCAGGTCCAGGCGCGGGGTCCAGGCCGCCTCGTAGTCGCGGTGCGTGGGCGCGTAGAGCAGGGCGCGGCTGCCGGGGGCGATGCCGAGGCGGTCGCGGACGGCCCGGACGTCGGCGGCCGTCGCGGTGTAGTAGACGTCGTTGCGCGGGTAGCCGTGGTCGAGTTCGACGTAGCGGGACTGGTAGGCGCGCTGCCACATTTCCGTGGAGTGGGTGTTGGAGCTGACGCTGTAGTCCCAGCGGTCGACGCGGGCGAGCAGGTCGTGGAAGTTGAGACCCTGCGCGGCGGCCGGGTGGTCGAGCTGGTCGAGGCCCATGCGCTTCAGGGGGGTGCCGTGGTGGGTCTGGAGGTGGACGGAGCCCTGCCGCTTGACGATCGCGTTGGGGAAGTTGGCGTTGTTCACCAGGTACTTGGCCGTCGCCATGACGCGCCAGTAGCGGCGGCTGCCGGGGATCACGTGGTCGGTGCCCGGCGGAAGCAGCGGTTCGTTCGCCCGCGACACCACCCATACGGGGTGGATGTGGGGCGCGAGCTCGGCGAGCTTCGCCGCGATCGCGGCCGGGTTGCAGGCCACGCCCCGGTCCCAGTAGGCCGAGAACACCGCGAGGCGGGGGTCGAGGGGGCGCCGCAGGTCCTGCTGGTACTGGAGGCCGCGGACGGTCCTCGCCGCCCTTCTCCTGCCGCCCGCCACCGCCGAGCGCACCTGGCGGCGCCGCTGGTCGGCGGCCTGGACGGCGCGGTACTTCGGGTACGCGTCCTCTTCGAGCAGACGGCGGCGCACGCCCTCCAGGCCGCCGGGGCGCCGGTGTCCGGGCGGGCGGAAGGCGACCGCCGCGAGCGAGGCACGGTGGAAGAACTCCCGGGCCTCCGGCTCCGGGAGCTCCGCGCGGGCCACGGTCCGCAGACTGGCGGTGACCATCGCCGCGTACAGGACGCCGAGCGGCCCCGCGCCCGCCGCGCGCTCCTCGGCCAGGCGCAGCAGCCGCTCGTACGTCTCCAGGAGGGCGAAGCGGTCCGCGGCCGTGGGCGGCGGCAGGCTCTGGGGCCGCACCTGCCGCTCCTCCAGGGCGACTTGGTCGTACGCCGCGATCCGGTCGGCGCTCAGGAGCGCGGCGTACGCCGCGAACAGCTCGTCGTCCGTGGCCAGTTGGTCCCGCCGGGCCTGCCAGAAGTCCCGGCGCAGCACGCGGGTGCCCAGGAGCGGAACGGTCCTCAGCAGGTCGGGGCAGTCCGCGAGGCGCACGTCGCGGCGGCCCGGCTGCGCCAGGAACCGGCCGTCGGGGCTCGGCAGCCGGGTGTGGCGCCAGGTCGACCGGGTGTGGTCGGTGAGCAGGACGTCCACGGTGTCCGGCAGCGCGGCCACGCGCTCGGCGACGGCGCGGGCGGCGCCCGTGGGCACGCTGTCCTTGCTGGGCACGAAGTGCAGCCAGCGGCCCCGGGCCCGGGCGGCGCCCACCGCGCGGGCCGCGCCGTCGGGGGTGCCGTCGGGCAGGGCGACGAGGGTGAGGCCGGGGTGGCGGGCGGCCGCCGCCCGCGCGGAGGTGCCGACGGCGGCGACGACGACCTCCACGCCGGTGTCCGGCTGGCGGGCGAGGGCGTCGAGGCTCTCGCCCAAGTGGCCCTGGACGTTGCGCCCGTGGACGACGACGCTCAGGTGCGGCCGGTCCTCGCTCATGCCGTGCTCCTTCGGGTCCCTCCGGGCTCCTTCTGCCGCTTAACGCTCCCATAGTGTAATGATCCGGACATTGGCGGCACAAAGGGGTTCGGCGGCTGTGGCCGGGCTGCGGCCGGGCTCCGCGTGGCTCCGCGCGCGAGGGCCGGCCGTCCGGCTACTTACCGGTGAACTTCTCGTACTCCTTGATGACCTCGTCGGTGGGCCCGTCCATGCGCAGCTCGCCGCGCTCCAGCCACAGGACCCGGTCGCAGGTGTCACGGATCGACTTGTTGTTGTGGCTGACCAGGAAGACCGTGCCCGCCTCCTTGCGCAGCTCGCGGATGCGGGCCTCCGAGCGCTTCTGGAACTTGCGGTCCCCCGTGGCGAGCGCCTCGTCGATCATCAGCACGTCGTGATCCTTGGCCGCCGCGATGGAGAACCGCAGCCGCGCCGCCATCCCCGAGGAGTACGTCCGCATCGGCAGCGTGATGAAGTCGCCCTTCTCGTTGATCCCCGAGAAGTCCACGATCTGCTGGTAGCGCTCCCTGATCTGCTCCCGGCCCATGCCCATCGCGAGACCGCCCAGGATCACGTTGCGCTCACCGGTCAGGTCGTTCATCAGCGCCGCGTTCACCCCCAGCAGCGAGGGCTGGCCGTCGGTGTAGACCCTGCCCCGCTCGGCGGGCAGCAGCCCCGCCACCGCCCGCAGCAGCGTCGACTTGCCCGAACCGTTCGACCCGATCAGACCGATCGCCTCACCCCGGTACGCCGTGAAGCTCACCCCCCGCACCGCGTGCACCTTGCGCACCCCCGGCGACTCACCCCGCCGCACGATCCGGCTCAACGCCGCCGTCGCACTGCCCCGGCCCGTCTTCCCGCCGTTCACCCGGTACACGATGTGCAACTCGTCCGCGATCACCGTGGGGGTACGTCCGTGCCGCTCAGCCACGTCCATAGGTGTCCTCCGCCTTCCAGAAGTAGACGAACCCGCCGACCCCGGCGAGCAGCGCCCAGCCCACGGCCCACGCCCACACGTGCGCGGGGAGCTGCCCGGCGTGGAAGCTGTCGATGAGGGCGAAGCGCATCAGGTCGATGTAGACGGCGGCCGGGTTGGCCTCCAGGAGCACGGTCACCGCGTGCGGCAGGTCCCGGTCGGCGAGGACCTTGTCGATGCTCCACATCACGCCGGACGCGTACATCCACGTCCGCAGGACGAACGGCATCAGCTGGGCGACGTCCGGGGTCCGCGCGCCGAGCCGGGCGAGCGCGAGCGCGAGCCCCGCGTTGAAGGTGAACTGCAGCGCGAGGGCGGGCGGCACGAGGAGCCAGGACGCGGTGGGCGGCACGCCGAAGCACAGCAGGATCGCGAGCAGCGCGACCATGGAGAACAGCAGCTGCTGGAGCTGTTGGAGGCAGTACGAGATCGGCAGCGCGGCCCGGGGGAAGTGCAGCGCGCGCACCAGGCCGAGGTTGCCCGCGACGGCGCGGGTGCCCGCGAGGGCGGACTGCTGCGTGAAGGTGAACACGAAGACGCCCGTGACCAGGAAGGGCACGTAGTCGGGCACGTCGTGCTTGGTGTTCATCAGGACGCCGAAGACGAAGTAGTAGACGGCCGCGTTGAGCAGCGGCGTCATCACCTGCCAGAGCTGGCCGAGCCTGGCCTGGCTGTACTGGGCGGTGAGCCGCGCGGTGGCGAAGGCCGTGACGAAGTGGCGCCGCTGCCACAGCCGGCGCACATAGGTGCCGAGCGGAACGCGGGCGCCGCTGACCGTGAGGCCGTGGCGGGCGGCGAGCTCGGCGGGCGACGGGCCGGACGCCGGGGCGGGGGCCGGGGTCGCGGGGGGCTTCTCCAGGACTTGGGTCACGTCCGCTGCTTTCGCTCGGGGGCGCGGGGCGGAGGGCGACGCGCGGCACCCTCCACGTCGGGACGGGTCCGTATCGTCGTGACGTCGACAGTAGGGCGTTCCGACGTCGGGACGCAACCGTTTCGTCGTCACGTTCTATGCTGTCCCCATGACGACGAGCGGCAGGACGGGCGAGAAGAAGCCGGGTGAGCAGGGCCGCAGGGCACCGGCCGGGGCCGCCGTGCTCCGCGAGGACGTGACCGAGGCCATCCGGTCCGCCGTCTTCGCGGAACTCGCCGCCGTCGGGTACGCGCGCATGTCGATCGAGGGCATCGCGCGCCGCGCGGGCGTCGGCAAGACCGCCGTCTACCGCCGCTGGCGCTCCAAGCTGCACCTCGTCCTCGACCTGGTGTCGGCCCTCGCGGTCCAGGGCCTGCCCACGCCCGACACCGGCTCCCTGGAAGGCGATCTGCGCCTGCTGTACGAGGTGACCTCGCGCGCCCTGCGCCACCCCGTCGCCTCCCAGGTGATCCCCGACCTGATGGCCGAGGCGGCCCGCAACCCCGACATCGACGCGGCCCTGCAGAAGGCGCTCCGCGAGGGCCAGCACGGCGTCGCCAGCGGCATCGTGGCCCAGGCCGCCGCGCGCGGCGAGCTGCGCGCGGGCCTGGACGAGGAGCTGGCCCTCGACCTGATGTCGGGCCCGCTGTACTGGCGCGCGGTGGTGGTCCGCGGGCAGCTGCCCCAGGGCTATGTGGAGCGGCTCACTGCGGCGACGGCGGCGGCCCTCAGGGCGCTGTAGCGGCGGCCCCGGGGGTGTAGCGGGCTACACCCCCGGTCTGGGAGCGTCCTCCCTGGCCCCGCACCCGCCGCGACCGGCAGAGTCGGGGCGTACGGAAGTCCTCCGCGACCAGCGGACGCCCCGAAAGGCCTCGTCATGAAGTCCCTGCTCTGGCTCGTCCTCGCTCTCGGCGTGATCGTCAACGCGTTCAGCAGCCTCGTCTTCGACGGCGTGCAGCAGGTCGTCATCAGCGTCGTCACCGGGCTCGCCGTCATCGGCTCGATCACGGGCCTGGTCCTGACCCGTGAGCGCCACTCCTAGCCTGTTGTCCATGCGAGAGACGCTGGAGCGCGCCGACCGCGCGTCCATGCAGCTGCTGGCGGGCGCGGGCCTCGCGCTCGTCTCGTACGTGTTCGTCGGCGTGCTGCTCTTCACGGCCGTCGCCTCCCTCATCGTCGTCGGCCTCGGCGTCCTGCCGGAGACGGTGCTGCTGCTGCGGCGCCTCGCCCGGTTCAAGCGGCGGCAGGTCGCGCGCGGGTCCGGCGTCGAGATCCCCGAGGCGTACGCGCCGCTGGACGGTCCGCTCACCGCGCGCGTCCGCACGGCGCTGCGGGACCCCGGCACCTGGCGCGATCTGCGCTGGCTCGTCGCGCACTTCGCGTACGGGCTGGTGTTCCTCTACGCCATGCTCGTGCTGTGGGTCTTCGGGGCCTTCGTCGACGGCGTGTGGTGCGGGCTGCTGCGCCGCAGGGCCCTCGTGCTGCCGCTGATCGGACGGCTCGCCGCGCTCGACGCGGTCTGGTCGCGGGCGCTGCTCAGGCCCGCGCCGCAGGCCCTGCGCGCCGCCGAACTCGCCGAGCGCGTGGAGGAGCTGACCGTCACGCGCGCGGACGCCGTCGCCGCGCACGGCGCCGAACTGCGGCGCATCGAACGGGACCTGCACGACGGCGCGCAGGCCCGCCTGGTCGCCCTCTCGATGCGCGTCGGCCTCGCCAAGCGCGCCTACGACAAGGACCCCGACGCCGCCCGCAAGCTCCTCGACGACGCGCAGCTCCAGGCCGAGGAGGCACTCACCGAACTGCGGCACGTGGTCCGCGGCATCCACCCGCCGATCCTCACCGACCGGGGCCTGGTCGGCGCCGTGCGCGCGCTCGCCGCGGGCAGCGGGCTCGCCGTGGCGGTGCGCGACGACGGCGTCGAGGACGGCCCCCGGGCCCCGGCCGCCGTCGAAGCCGCCGCGTACTTCGTGGTCGCCGAGGCCCTCACCAACGCCGCCAAGCACAGCGGGGCCGCGCACGCCTCGGTGGACCTGGCCCGGCGGCGCACGGGCCTGCGGATCGCCGTGCGCGACGAGGGCCGCGGGGGCGCCGGAGGAACCGGTGGCGGCAGCGGACTGCTCGGCATGCGGCGCCGGGTCGCCGCGCTCGACGGGATCATGGAGGTGAACAGCCCCGCCGGGGGGCCGACCGTGATCGAAGTGGAGCTGCCGTGCGTGTGGTGATCGCCGAGGACAACGCCCTGCTGCGGGAAGGCCTCGTGCTGCTGCTCTCGACCTCCGGGCACGAGGTCGCCGCCGTCGCGGCCACCGGGCCCGAGATCCTGCCCGCGCTCCTCGAACACCGGCCCGACGTCGCGGTCCTGGACGTCCGCATGCCGCCCGGCTTCCGCGACGAGGGGCTGCGCGCCGCCCTCGCCGCGCGCCGCGAGCTGCCCGGCCTTCCCGTGCTCGTCCTCTCCCAGTACGTCGAGGAGACGTACGCGGCGGAGCTGCTCGGCGGGGGCGCGGGCGGGGTCGGCTACCTCCTCAAGGACCGGGTCGGGCGGGTCGACGAGTTCCTCGACGCGCTGGAGCGGGTGGCCGGGGGCGGCACCGCGCTCGACCCCGAGGTCGTCACGGAGCTCCTGACCCGGCGGCGGTCCGATCCCCTCGACTCGCTCACGCCCCGCGAGCGGGAGGTCCTCCAGCTCATGGCCGAGGGGCGGGACAACGCGTCCATCGCCGCCGCGCTCGTGGTCTCCGACCGGGCCGTCAGCAAACACATCGGCAACGTCTTCCTCAAGCTCGGCCTGCCCCCGACGGACTCGGGGCATCGGCGGGTCCTCGCTGTGCTGGCGTATCTGAACCGGGGCTGATGCCCTCGCGGGGCGCCCCTGACCCGCCCCTTCCCGAACAAGGGGGCTTCGCCCCCTTGGACCCCCTTATCGGCGCTTCGCGCCTCGTCCTCAAACGCCGGACGGGCTGGATGGTGCCGCTTGCGGCTGTGTTTCAGCCCCTCCGGCGTTTGAGGAGCGGGGGTCTGGGGGCGGAGCCCCCAGGAATCGGGAAGGGGCGGGTCTGGGGCGCACCCGCGAGGGCTCCTCACCTCGTGGGGATGCCGTTGGCGAATTCGGGGCTCTGCGTGACGTCGGCCTTCAAGACCTGGTTGTGGTCTTGAAGGCCGACGTTGTCGTATGGGGTGGGTGTCGATGTCGATGCGTCCGATCGGAGATGGGGAGATCCCCGCGGAGACGGTGCGGGTGGCCCAGGCGGCGTTCCCGAAGGGCAGTCTGGCGATCCGGTTGCGGGATGAGCTGGGGGTGCTGTTCCGGGACGAGCAGTTCGCGGATCTGTTCCCGTCCCGGGGCAAGCCGGCCTGGTCCCCGGGCCGGCTCGCGCTGGTGTCGGTACTCCAGTTCGCCGAGGGGCTGCCCGATCGGCAGGCGGCCCTGGCGGTGCGGGCCCGGATCGACTGGAAATACGCCCTGGGCCTGGAGCTTACCGACCCGGGCTTCGACTACTCCGTACTCAGCGAGTTCCGCACCCGGCTGGTCGAGGCGGAAGCGGGGCAGCAGGTCTTCGACCACGTCCTGGAGTCCGCCCGGAAGGCGGGAATGCTGAAGGCGCCAGGCAGGGCCCGCACCGACTCCACCCACGTACTGGCCGCGATCCGGTCGCTGAACCGGCTGGAGTTCGTCATCGAGACCCTGCGCGCTGCGCTCAACGCACTCGCCGCTGCGGCCCCCAACTGGCTGTCCGCCCACGCTGATCCGGCCTGGTTCGACCGGTATGCCACCCGGCCGGAGGACTACTGGCTGCCCTCCGGCAAGGCCAAGCGGACCGAGTTGGCCGAGCAGACCGGCCGGGACGGCATGCGCCTGCTGGCCGACGTGCACGCCGCCGGGGCGCCCGTGTGGCTGCGCGAGCTGCCCGCCGTCCAGATCCTGCGCCGGGCCTGGGTTCAGCAGTACGTGTTCGATACGGAGGGCGAGGTGCGATGGCGGGACCCAAAAGAGTGCCCGCCGGGTGCTCTTCGCCTGGTCAGCCCCTATGACACCGACGCTCGCGCGAGTGTGAAGCGGGATATCAAGTGGGACGGTTTCAAGGTCCATTTGACCGAGACCTGCGATGCGGACACGTCTCACCTGATCACGAACGTGCTGACGCAGGACGCTACCGTCCAGGACAGCACGGCCACCAACCTGGTCCACGACGCCCTCGCCGCCAGGGACCTTCTGCCCGGCGAGCATCTACTGGACGCTGGCTACATCGACGGACCCCGCATCGTCACCGCCGATCGTCAGTACGGCATCACCCTGACCGGCCCCATCCGCGGCAACACCACTGCCCAGGCCAGCGGCCCCTACAGCCAGAGCGCCTTCGCCATCGACTGGCAGAGCCAGACCGTGACCTGCCCGAACGGCAAGAACGCCACCCAATGGCGGGACAAGATCTCCGATCGTGGCGCCCCCATCATCATCGTCCGGTTCTCACCCGCTGACTGCCGCACTTGCCCCGCGCGCCCCGAGTGCGTGAGCTCACCCCGAGCCGCGAGAAGGGAAATCACCCTGCGGCCCCGGGCCGAACACGAGGCGATCCAACAGGCCCGTGCAGCCCAGGGCACTCCCGAGTGGCGGGAACGCTACGCGGCCCGCAACGGCATCGAGGGCACCCTCTCCCACGCTGTTCACACCGCCGGTCTGCGCCGGTGCCGCTACCGCGGACTCGCCAGAACCCGCCTCCAGCACCAGCTCACCGCAACCGCGATCAACCTTGCCCGCCTCGACGCCCACCTCACCGGAACACCCCTGGCCCGGACCCGCACCAGCCACTTCGCACGACTTCGCCCCGCCGACCAAACGATCGACGGGGCGAAGTAGCAGGACCCCGAATTCGCCAACGGCATCCCTCGTGGGATAGCGGCCCCGCAGCGCCCCGCGGGCGGGCAGGAGCGTGCCCGCGCAGACCGTGGCGGAGGTCAGGGCGACGATGAGCGCGGCCTGGGTGAGGGGCAGGTGGGGGAGGGTGCCCGCGGAGGTGAGGGTGAAGGCGGTGAGGGGGACCAGGGCGACGGCCGTGCCGACGGCGAGGCCCGTGAGCGCCACGGCCCCGGCCTCCAGGCGCAGCACGCGCCGGAGCTGGGCCCGCCCCGCCCCCACCCGCCGCAGCAGCGCGAGCTCGGGCCGCCGCCCCACCCCGATGAGGGCGAGGGTGGACAGCACGGAGAGGGCGGTGAAGCCGCCGATCGCGGCGACGACGGCCCCGGTGACCACATCGGCCAGGGCCTGGTCCGCGGGCGCGACCCGCACCGCGTCCCGCACGGCACCGGCTCCCCGGGAGAGCCGCGCCCCGGGCACGACGGACCGTACCGCGGCCGGGACGCCGGGACCTTCCGCGGCGGGGACGCCGGGACCTTCCGTGGCGGGGACGCCGGGACGCTCCGCGGCCGGGACGCCGGGACGCTCCGTGGCGGGGACGCCGGGACGCTCCGTGGTCACCAGGACGCGCCGCTCCCCGGGCCCGCCTCCCGACATGTGGCGGACCAGTTCGTCGCGGGGGAGCAGGAAGTCCCCGAGGCCCAGGCCGCGTTCGTACACCGCGATCACGCGCGGGCGGACCGCGGTGCCGTCGCCGAGGCGCAGGGACACCGGGGAGCCGACGCCCGCGTCCAGGTCGCGGGCGCGCTCCCGGCTGATCGCGACCGTCCCCGGGCGCAGCCGGGCCAGGGTGCCCTCGGTGACGGCGGGATCCAGGGTCCGGCGCAGGCCGGGGGCCGTCACGCCCAGGACGGGGAGGCGGTCCAGGCGCGGGGAGCCCGCCTCGCGGCGGGCCACGACCACCGTGCTGTGGACGACCTCGGTGGCCGCCCGCACCCCGGGCGCCGCGCGCAGCCGGTCGAGGGCCCCGGCGGGCAGGCCCCCGTCGGCCCGGACGACGAGGTCGGCGCGGACGGCGTCGCGCAGCTGGGCGCCCGCCGCGTGCGTCAGCGTGGCGCCCGCCGACAGCTGGACGCCCATGAAGGCCGTGACGAGGACGACGGGCGTGATCGCCGCGCCCAGACGGCCCGCCGTCGCCGCGCAGTTGGCGGCCGCGAGGTACCCGGCCGGGCCCCCGGCGCGCCGCAGCGGCCCGCCGAGCACGCGCAGCGCGCCGCGCGCGATCCACGGCCCGAGCAGCGCGCACCCGATGACCAGGGCGAGGGCCGCGGCGCTCGCCGCGGCGGCGGCCGCCTGGCCGTGCTGCAGCGCGGCCGTCCCCGCCGAGGTGACGCCGACGCCGAGCAGGACGAGCCCGGTGACACGGCGCGCGGTCCCCGGCTCCGGCTCGCGCAGGGCCTCGGCCGGGCGCGCCTTCGCCGTGCGCGCGCACGCGAACAGGGCCGCGAGGCGGGCGATGAGGAGCGTCACCCCCGCCGTGCCGAGGGGGAGCGCCAACAGCCAGACGGGGGTGGGAAGTTCCAGGCCGGGCGGCAGTGCGTCGCGGGCGTCCAGCAGGGCGCGCAGACCCGCGTGCGTCGGGACAGCGAGCGCCGCGCCGAGCAGCCCCGCGGCCATGGCGACGCGGCCCACCTCGCGGCCCACCGCGCCGCGCAGCTGCCGCGGTGTCGCGCCCACGGCCCGCAACAGGCCCAGCTCGTGGGCCCGTTGCCGCAGGGCCTGCGCCACCGTGGAGGAGACGACGAGGAGCGCGACGAGGACCACGGAGCCCGCCACCGCGCCGAGGAGCTCCAGGAGGCCCGCGCGGGCGGGCGCGGCGGCCAGGTGCTCCGCCGCGCCCCGGCCGTTCCCGGTGAGGACGCGCAGCCGGGCCGCGTCGCCCTCGGCCCGGCGGTCCGCGCCGCGCAGGCCCGCCCCGTCCACGGCCGCGCGCACCCGGTCGTAGACGTCGGCGGTGCGGACGCCGGGCCGCGTCACGACGCCGACGGCGTCCACGGTGCCCGTCCCCGGGGCCAGCCGGCGGGCCTCGGCCGCGGTGAAGTAGACGGCCGACCGGGGGCCGTGCGCGGTGCCGACGACCCGGTACGCCGCCTCGGCGTCGCCGACCCGCAGCAGCACGCGGGACCCGGGGGCGTGGCCGCCGCCCACGACGACCTCGCGGTCGTGCCGGGGCGGGTGTCCGGCGCGCAGCGCGTACGGCGCGAGGCGGGCCGCCTCCCAGGGGCGGCCGGTCGCCGCCCGGCCCCCGGCGCCGACGGGGAACACCCGGTCCGCCACCGCGCGCCGCACCCCGGGGACCGCGCGCACCACGTCCAGGACGCGTTCCGGCACCCGGACGCGCTCGGTCAGCCCGGCCGTGGCCGTCTCGGGCTCCGAGCCCCACGGCTTGGTCGTGTAGCGGGTGTGCTGGTCCCCGGCGACCACGAGGTCGGCGGCGGCGTAGCGCTCCACGCGCGCGTGGCCGAGGCCCGCGGAGGCCACGGCGAGCGCGAAGGCGCCGAGCAGGGCCGAGGTGAGCACGAGCGCGGCGAAGACGGCCGCCCAGGCCTTGCGGTGGGTGCGCGCCGCGCGGGCCGCGAGCAGCGACGCGGCCCTCACGCCGCCACCGCCGCCCGGCCGATGCGGCGCAGCACGTCCCGCACGCGCGGCGCGTCCGGGCGGTGCAGCGCCGCCACGAGCCGCCCCTGCGCCAGGAACACCGCCTCGTCGCACCAGGCCGCGGCGGCCGGGTCGTGCGTGACCATCACGACGGTGTGGCCGTCGTGGTCCACGGCCTGGCGCAGGAGCGAGAGGACGTCGTGGGCCGTCTCGGGGTCGAGGGCCCCGGTGGGCTCGTCGGCGAAGACGACGGCCGGGTCGGTGACCAGGGCGCGGGCGATCGCGACGCGCTGCTGCTGGCCGCCGGACAGCTCGGCCGGGCGGTCGTCGGCCCGGTCGGCGAGGCCGACGGCGGCCAGCGCCCGGGTCGCGGGGCCGTGCGGGTCGGCGGCGGCGCCGAGGAGCAGCGGCAGGGCGACGTTCTCGGCGACGCTCAGCGAGGGGACGAGGTTGTGGGTCTGGAAGACGAAGCCGACGCGCTCCCGGCGCAGGCCGGTCAGCCGGGCCTCCTTGAGGCCGTCGAGGGCGACGCCTTCGATCCGCACGGTGCCGGAGGTCGGACGGTCGAGGCCCGCCGCGCACTGCAGGAGCGTCGACTTGCCCGACCCCGAGGGCCCCATGACCGCGAGGAAGCGGCCGCGCGGCACGACCAGGTCCACGGGGTGCAGGGCCACGAGCGCGCCGCGCCGGTAGGTGCGCCCGACGCCGTCGAGCGTCAGCGCGTGGCTCTCGGGGCGCCGCTCCTCGACCGTCTCCCGCGCGGGTCCGCGCCGCCTGAACATGCCGTACGTCCTCTCCGTGGCCGTCGCGGCGATCGCGCCGCCCGTCGGAGGAAACGCTAGGAATCAGGGCCCGTGCGCCGCGAGAGAGCGCGGTACCGGAGCGGGGGTGGAGCCTGCTACACCCCCGTGTGCTCGGCCGGGTTCCGCAACAGCTCCACCAGGGCGGAGATGCTCTGGTCCCCGCGCCCCTCGGCCATGGCCCGGCGGAGCAGGTCGTGCATGGGCGCGTGCCAGCGCACGTCGAGGCCGTTCTCGGTGCCCAGCTCCTCGTCGTACGGGATGCCCGCGTGGAAGATCTCGATGGCGGAGAGGGGGGCGGAGTAGTCGCCGCGGTCGATCTCCGCCGCGTAGTGCGGGAGCAGCGAGCCGATCATCTCCAGCCACTTCCTCGTGTGCGGCACCAGCGTGTCCGTCGTCAGGCCGCGCGCGGTGACGAGGGCGGCGCCCTGGAAGAAGCCGAGCAGGGCGGGCAGCAGGGTGCCGCCGACGGCCAGCTCGTACAGGGCGGCGAGGTCCGGCTCCGGGCCGAGGAACTGGGTGTCGCCGCCCAGGACCCGCAGCGTCGCCCCGTACTCGTCGAACACGGTCCGGTCGCCGCCGTAGTACAGCAGGGTGTCGGGCTTGCCGACGGCCGTCGGCACGTTCTTGACCGCGCCGTCGAGGAAGCGGGCGCCGTGCCCGGTGGCCCAGGAGGCCATGGTGCGGGCGCCGGACGGGCTGCCGGAGTTGAGGGTGACCAGGGCGCGCCCGGCGAGTTCGGCGGCGGCCGGCTCCAGGGCGGCGAGGGTCGCGTCGTACGTCGTCAGACAGGTGACGGTCAGCGGGCTCGCGGCGATGGCCGCGCGGATGTCGGGGGCGTGCGCGGCGCCCTGCTCGACGAGCGGCGCGGCCTTCTCGGGGCTGCGGTTCCAGACGGTGACGGGGTGCCCGGCGGCGAGGAGGGCGGAGGCGAGCGCCGCGCCCATCGCCCCGAGTCCGACGACGGTCACGGGCGTGCGGGCAGGCGTGGGCATGGAGGCTCCAATGCTGGGGCGGGGTGGGGGTGTTGATCGCTCACCCCAGCCTGGATTCCACCGTCGCGTTCCTCAAGTACCGACTATTTAGTGGGGTACTTACCTTTCGGTGGGTGCTCGCGCCGCCGGGTCAGGACGCCGCCGCGCGCTCCGCCTCGGGGTGCAGCCGCACCCAGCCCGCCCACGCCGACTCGACCATCTCGCGCACGTCCCGCTTGGCCGACCAGCCCAGCTCGGCCGTGATGCGGTCGGCGGCGGCGACGACGCGCGCCGGGTCGCCCGCGCGGCGCCCGGTGACCTCGGCGGGGACGGCGTACCCGGTGACGTCGGCGATGAGGTCGACCATCTCGCGGACCGAGACGCCCTCGCCCCGGCCGATGTTGAGCGTCAGATCGGTGCCCTCGGGCACTTCGGCGAGGCGCCGGGCGGCGGCCACATGGGCCTCGGCGACGTCGCTGATGTGGATGTAGTCGCGCACGCAGGTGCCGTCGGGCGTGGGGTAGTCGGCGCCGAAGACGCGCGGGGCCTCGCCCTGGGTGAGCTTCTCGAAGACCATCGGGACGATGTTGAAGACGCCGGTGTCGGCGAGGTCGGGGCTCGCCGCGCCCGCCACGTTGAAGTACCGCAGGCAGGCCGTGCGCAGGCCCGTGGCCCGGCCCGTCGCGCGGGTCAGCCACTCGCCCGCGAGCTTCGTCTCGCCGTACGGGCTCATCGGCAGGCAGGGCGTGTCCTCCGTGACGAGGTCGACGTCCGGCATGCCGTACACCGCGGCGGAGGAGGACAGGACGAAGGCCGGGACGCCCGCGTCCGTCATGGTCTCCAGGAGGACGCGCAGGCCTTCCACGTTCTCCCGGTAGTAGCGCAGGGGCTGCTCCACGGACTCGCCGACCTGCTTCTTGGCCGCGAGGTGGATGACGCCCGTGACCTCGTGCTCCGCCAGGGCGCGGGCGAGCGGCCCGGCGTCCAGGGTCGAGCCGGTGACGAGCGGCACCTCGGCGGGTACGCGCGCGGCGATGCCGGTGGACAGGTCGTCGTAGACCACGGTCCGCTCGCCCGCCTCGGTCATGGCGCGTACGACATGCGCGCCGATGTAGCCGGCGCCGCCGGTGATCAGCCAGGTCATGGTCAGCTCGTCCCGTCGTCTGTCGTGTGTCGTGTGTCGTGTGTCGTGCTCGTCCCGGACGGTGCAGTCTCGCAGAGGCGGGGTGAGGGGTGTGTCAGTGGGCGTTTCCTCCCGGTCGCAGGGCGCGCAACAGGCGCCCGAACCGCCGCCGCGCGACCCCGGCGACGCCGAGCGCGCCCGGCGCGAGCCGCACCGCCAGGTTTCCGGCCCGGGTGGCGTAGGGCTGGACGAGCAGCACGCCGCGCCGCCCGTCCGGTACCACCGCGCGGCGCAGCAGGCCGGGGCCCGGCACCGCGCGGGCCGTGGTCTCGCGGGTCGTGCCGTCGTCGAAGAGCAGGCGCACCCGCAGGTCGAAGACGTCGCCGTCGAGCGCGCCGAGGTCGAGCCGGACCTCCGCCTCCCAGGTCCCGTCCGGCGTCCCGGCGCCGAACGCGGCGGTGCGGCGCAGCCCCGGGCGGCCGCCGTCCCGGGGCACCAGCTCCACGTCGACCACGGCGGGACCGGCCTCGGCCACCCGCCCGTACAGCTCGTGCAGGCGCAGCCGCAGCGTGCCCGCGCGCGGGCGCAGCTCGGCGTCGACGGTGAGCGGGAGCAGCCGCAGCGGGCGGTGGAGGAGGTGGTCGAGGGTGACCTGGGGCAGGTCGGCGGACCACACGGGCGTGGCGTCGCCCGCGCGCGCGTACGGCGGGGCGAGCCGGGCCGGGCGCGCGGCCACCTGCTGGATCCTGGCCAGGTCGCGGGGGTGCGGCGAGGCGAGCAGGACCCGGGCGATGACGCGTCCTGGCGCGGGCGCGGCCTCCAGGTCGGCGGTGTCGAACTCCGTCAGGTACGCGCGCGTGAGCGCCCACCACTCGCGCTGGTACGCCGTGCCGCGCGCGGGCAGCTCGCGTGCGTATATCCGCAGGGAGTGGTCGAGGAACTTGGCCCGCGCGGCCCGCGCGAGCGCCTTGCCGCCGCTGTCCCCGGTCGCGCGCAGGATGTCCACGGCCTGGCGGTGGGCCCCGACGCGGGCCTTCCAGTTGGCGATCCCGGAGCGGTCGAGGGAGATCGACAGCTTGGCGGCGGCGCGCCGCACGTGCCACACGTAGACGGGGTCGGGGACGAGCGCGACGCGCGGCGCGGCGGCGAGCACGCGGGCGCCGAAGACGAAGTCCTCGTAGAGGAAGCGGCCTTCGGGGAAGCGGGCGCCGTGCGCGCGCAGGAAGTCCGTGCGGTAGAGCTTGTTGACGCAGAGGGTGTCGTGGACCAGGCGCGGGCGCAGCTCGGGGCGGGCGACGAGCGCGGGCTTGCGGTACAGCTCGGGCTGCCAGGGCACCTCGCGCCCGGACGGCAGCTCGCGGCGCACGCACAGGCCGGACGCGACCTCGGCGCCGTGGCGCACGGCGGCGGCGAGCAGGGCCTCGGCCGCGCCCGGCGGCAGCACGTCGTCGCTGTCGAGGAACATCACGTACGCGCCGGTGGCGGCGTCGATCCCGGCGTTGCGCGGGGCGCCGCAGCCGCCGCTGTTGGCCGCGCGGCGCAGCACCTTCAGGCGCGGCTCGGCCCCGGCCAGGTCGTGCAGGACCGCGAGGCTGTCGTCGGTCGAGCAGTCGTCGACGGCGATCACCTCCCGGACCACGGGGCCCTGGGCGAGCGCGGAGCGCACCGCGTCCGCGACGTGCGGGGCGTCGTTGTAGCCGATCACGACGACGGTGACGCACGGGGACGACGGCTGCGCCTGAGGCGAATTCGGTTCCACAAGGGAAATGTTAGAGGTTGCCAGGAATTATCCGATTAAGGGCCCGTGCTGGGTCGTCTGTGGCATGTCTGGTTAATCCCTGTCATATCGGAGCAAAGCTCTTCTTCGTGCGGGTCACGCGGGGCAAGCGGTACAGGCGATTCCAGCAGGCAGGGCAGGCAGGGCAGGCAGGGCAGGCAGAGCAGGCGGAGCGGGCAGGGCAGGCAGAGCGGACGGGGCAGGCAGGGCGGGCAGGGCGGACGGGGAGTGCGGGGCGGCTCCGGGGAGCGGGGGTCGTCCTCGCGCCCGCCCTCGTCATGCTCGCCGTCGGCCTGTGGGGCGTCGTACGCGGCAACGTCTGGCGCGACGAAGGCGTCACGCTCCAGGTCGCGCGCCGCTCGCTGCCCGAGATCTGGCGGCTCCTCCGCACCGTGGACGCCGTGCACGGCCTCTACTACCTGCTCATGCACACCGTGCTCCCGGCCGACGCGGGCGAGCTCGCGCTGCGCCTCCCGTCCGTGCTCGCGGCGGCCGCCACCGCCGGGCTCGTCGCCGCCGTCGGGGCCCGCCTCGCCCGCCCGCGCGTCGGCCTGTGGGCGGGCCTCCTGTACGCGGTGACACCGCTCGCCGGGCAGTACGCGCAGCAGGGCCGCTCCTACGCGCTCGTCGCCGCCGGGGCGGCCCTCGCCACGCTGCTGCTCGTCCGGGCCGCCGAGCGCCCGGAGCGGCCCCGGCCGTGGTGCGCGTACGCCGCCGTGAGCGCCGCCACCGTGCTCCTGCACGAACTCGCCGGGCTGCTGCTCGCCGCACACGCCGTGGCCCTGCTGCTCGGCCGCGCCGCGCCCCGCGTGCGGCGGGCCTGGGCGGGCGCGGCGGCCCCCGCCGCGCTGGCCCTGGTGCCGCTCGCCCTCGTCTCGCACCGGCAGGCGGCGCAGGTCGGCTGGCTGCGGCCGCCCGACGGCACGGCCGCGGTGCGGCTCCTGCGGGAGTTCACCGGGCCGACGCTCGCCGTCCTCGCCGCCGAACTGGCCCTGGCCGCGCTCGCCCTGTGCGGCCCCTGGACCCGCCGCCGCGCCGGGCTCCCCCTCCAGGCGGTGGCCCTGCCGCTGCTCGTCGTGCCGCCCGCCGCGCTGCTCGCGGTCTCGCAGCAGTGGCCGCTGTACCACGCGCGGTACGTGCTGTTCGCGCTCGCGGGCGGGCCGTTGCTGGTGGCGGCGGGCGCCGATCGGGCGGTGCGGGCGGTGCGGGCGTTCTCGGGCGGGCGCGGCCGCGGTGCCGTGGCCGCCGCCGGGGCGCTCGCCGTCGGCTGCGTCTTCTGGTGGCAGTTCCCCCTGCACCGGAGCGACCGGGCCGCCGGGCGCGGCGAGGACCACGCGGCGCTCGCCGCCGTCGCCGCCCGCGAACTGCGCCCCGGCGACCCGGTCCTGTATCTGCCGCTCATCGCCCGCCGCGTCCCGCTCACGTACCCCGACGCCTTCCACGGCGTACGGGACGTGGCCCTGCGGACGTCGGGCGCCGCGTCCGGCACGCTCTACGGCCGCGAGGCGGGCCCCGCCGAACTGCGCCGCAGGCTCGCGGGCGTGGACCGCCTCTGGGTGCTCTCCGAGGCGGGCCCGCTGCGGGGCGCGGCCGGTGACCGCGGCGGCACGGAGGGCGTCAAGCTCGCCGTGCTGCGCGGGGAGTTCGCCCGGCACGCCGAGTACGTCACGGTCGGCGGGGCGCTGCGGCTCTACGTACGCCGCTGACCTGCTCCGCCGACCCTGGCCAGGACCTCGCCGGTGCGCGGCCCCCACGCCACCACCACCGCCTCCGGCGGCACCCGCTGCGCCGGGTCGAGGAGCAGCCAGCGCACGGCGTAGCGGCGCACGACGGCGGCGCGCTCGGCGCGGGTCGACTCCGGCGCGAGGTACGCCCGCACCGCGCGCAGCCGCCGCCCGCGCTCCTCCTCGGCGAGCGAGGTGTCCGGCCAGGCGGGCGCGACGAGGTTGGCGCCGAAGGCCGGGAGCGAGCGCGTGGGCCGGTAGCCGTCGGTGAGCACCACGTCGCCGGGGTGCATCCGGGCGGCCGCCCAGGCGTAGCCGGGCCAGCGCGGCGGCTGGTCGAAGCCCACCGGGTCGAGGGCGCGGGGCACCACCGCCCCCGCCTGGACCTGGCAGAACCCGACGGCCGCCCCGAGCGCGGCCGCCCCCGCGAGCGCGGCGCGGCGCGTCCCCCACGGGCGGGGCGCCGCCAGCTCGATCGCCAGGGCGAACTGGAGGGGGACCAGGGTGAGGCCGAGGATGCGGCCGTACGTGTAGTGGCCGCTGAGCCAGCCGTAGGCGACGACCGCGCAGTCGAGGGCGAACATCAGGACCAGGGGGTCCCGGTGGTCGCGGCGCCAGCGCAGGCCCAGGGCGGGGAGGCCGAGGCCCGCGAGCCAGAAGCGCGCGGGCATCTCTGTGTAGAGCTGTCGGTGGATGCCGTCCACTGAGGAGTCGCCCACGAGGGTGAGGGGGTTGAAGTAGGGCCAGGTCGTCGCTACTGCCACGGCGGCCGTGGCGGCCAGGGCCCAGCGGGCCGCGGCACGGGGGCGTCCGCGGCGGGCGACCGCGAAGGACGCCACCCCGATCACCGCTGCCACCGACGAGATCGGGTGGATGAGCAGGATCAGGCCGCACAGCGCGCCCAGCCCCCCGTAACCCCAGGCCGACTTCGGGCCCGTGGCCGTCCAGGACCAGGTCCAGAAGGTCAGGCCGATGGCGAAGGCCGACGGGTAGCCGAGGTTGCCCGTCATCGACAGCAGGCCCAGGTAGCCGCTCCACCAGGCGGTGCGGGTGCCCCACAGCAGGACCATCGCGGCGAGGGCGAGGACCGGGGCCCAGGGCCGGGGCGTGAGGGCGCGGACGAAGCGGTTCAGGCCGGTGAGCAGGACGAGCAGGTTGACCGGACCGGCGAGCTTGACCGTCTCCCAGCCGGTCAGGCCGGTGGCCTTGGCGAACAGGGCCTGGGCGACGGCGTAGGGGGAGTAGTACGCGCTGCCGTCGCCCGGCAGGTCCGCCATCGGGTGGGCCGGGTGCAGCAGGTCGGCCTTGAGGCGTTCGACGACCGCCGCGTGCTGGCCGAAGTCGCAGCACATCGGGACCCGCCAGTACGCGAGCGTCATGCCGAGCCAGAACAGGCCGCCGAAGACCAGGAACGGCGTCGGCCGCCACAGCCGTCCGGGGCCCGAGGCCGTGGCGCCCGCCGGGGCGCGCCCGGTCAGGAGCGCGGTCACCGCATGAGCCTCTCCGCGACGCGGGCCGCCGCCCGGCCGTCGTCGAGGTCGCAGTACTCCGCGCGGAAGGACGCGTAGGCGGGGGCGTGCCGGGCGGTGACCGCGTCGAGGTCGCGCAGGGCGGCCACGACGTCGGCGGTGGAGGCGAGCAGCGGTCCGGGCGCGCGGGTCTCGAAGTCGAGGTAGAAGCCGCGCACGGTGTCGCGGTAGTGCTCCAGGTCGTAGGCGTGGAACAGCATCGGCCTGCCGGTGTGCGCGAAGTCGAACATCAGGGACGAGTAGTCGGTGACCAGGACGTCGGCGACGAGCAGGAGTTCGGCGGCGCGGGGGTGGGAGCTGACGTCGCGCACGAAGGGCGCGCGGGCGCCGGGGAGGCGGCCCGAGGTGAGCGGGTGCTTGCGGACGAGCAGGACGTGGTCGTCGCCGAGGGCGTGCTCGGCGGCGCGGAAGTCCAGGGCGGCCTCGTAGCGGAAGCGGCCGGGCGCCGCGGCGAGGTGGTCGCGGTACGTCGGCGCGTACAGGACGACCCGCTTGCCGGGGGGCAGGCCGAGGTCGCGGCGCACGCGCTCGGCGACCTTGGCGCGGTCGGCGGCGAACAGCACGTCGTTGCGCGGCGACCCGGCCTCCAGGACCTCCCCGTCGTAGGCGAGGGCGCGGCCCAGGTGCCCGGTGGCGAAGCGGTTGGGGGAGACCAGGACGTTCCACTGCCGGGCCAGGCGCGGCAGCGCGTCGAGGTGGCCGTGGTCGGCGTACAGGGTGTCGGTCAGATCGGTGCCGAGGCGCTTGAGCGGGGCGCCGTGCCAGGTCTGCACGACCGTCTGGCCGGGGCGCCGCTCGAAGAAGTCCGGCAGGTGGCCCGCGGTGACGACGCGGCGGCAGCGGGCCAGGGCCTCGTACCAGGCGGCGCTGTGCTCCTCCACGCCGCGCGCGCCGGGCGGCACCGGCGTCTGCTGGTCGTGCGTGACCCACAGGTGCTCGACGTCGGCGCCGCGCCGCACCAGTTCGTCGTGGACGGCGCGCGGCGAGTCGCCGCCGAGGTACAGGACCGCGTCGCGCAGGGACTTGGCGCGCTCCCTCGGGTAGTGCTCGGTGCGCAGCCGGTGGCGCCGGTACGCGCCGCGCTCGGTGGGCGCGAGCACGGACCCGGCCTCGATCAGGAGCCGGTCGCCGAAGCGCCGGTCGACGGTGAACCGCCGCCCGCCGACGGTGCGGTGGTCCGGCAGGGCCGCGCCGAGGGAGGCGAGGACCCGCACGGGCACACCCGGTCCGCCGTGCCCGGCCTCCCGCAGGAAGGCGTACCAGCGGCCCTGCCGCAGCACGCCGCCGCCGGGGGCGAGGGCCGCGCGGAAGCGGCCGCCGACGCGCTCCACCGGCACGGTCACCTCGTCGTCGCGGCCGCTGTGGCGCAGCACGAGTTCGGCGCTGGGCCAGCTGGCGGGCGTGGCCGTGCCCTCCACGGTGAGGCCGCCGTCGTCGGTCCAGGCCAGGCGGTCGGCGACGGGCTGCCGGGTGAGTTCCACGACGAGGCGGCCCTGGTCGTCGGCGGTGGCGCACAGCTCGCGGCCTGGCCGGGACGCGTACCGGCCCGGCGGCAGGCCGAGGGCGGCGGCGAGCGGCACCCGCTTGCCGTCGGGCAGCACCAGGCGGGCCTGCCAGCGGTCGCCGTGCGGGGGCTCGACCTGGGCGGGCGCGTGCTGCGGGGCGGGCGGCACGTCCTCCAGGTCGGCGAGGCGGATCCGGGTGTCGAAGCGGTCGCCGGCGACCGTGACCGGGTAGTGGAACTCGGCGGAGCCGTTGCTCAGCCGCAGCGTCCGCGGGCGGGCGCCGCCGGTGAGCGCCCCGGTGAGCACGGCGTGGCCGTCGTCGAGGCGGTGGGCGTCCACGCGTGCCGCGTACTCCTGGATCCGCAGGACGAGCCGCCCCTTGCTGAAGCCCGCCGTCAGGCGCAGCCCGTCGTCGAGGTCGCGGACCAGGGACTGGGTGCCCGCGCCGTCCTGGGCGCGCACGGCGGCGCGCCGCACCGTGCCGTGGCCCGCGACGACGACGCCGAGCAGCCAGTTCCCGGGCTGCCAGCGGCCGCCGGTCTTCAGGCGCTCGGGGTCGACGGTCATCTCGAAGCCGGACAGGTCGTAGCTGTGCAGCTGCTGGCGCGAGGCCTCGGTGGCCTCGGGCAGGGAGACGGTGCGGGTGGGCACGCGACGGAACCTGCCCTTGCTGTGGGCGGACTTGAGGAGCCCGGTCTTCACGCTCCTGGTGGGGCGGTCGGCCGGGAGGTTGCGCACGTACGCGTAGCCGCTCAGGCGCAGCCGCCCCTCGGCGTCCCAGGAGGCCTCGCGCAGCCGGGCCACGACGGGCAGTTCGCCGCGGCCGAGCCGGGTCAGCTCGCGCGGCAGCGCGCCGACGCCGGGGAACGCGGCGTACCGGCGGCGGGCGCCGCGCACCGCGAACACGCCCTTGCCGCCCCGGCGTTCGCGGGCGAGCAGCGCGATCAGCTCCTCGGCGCGCCGCTCGCGCACCAGCTGCCACTTCACCCGCAGGTCCACGGGGAGGCGCCGGACGACGTCCGGGTCCGCGGCGCCCAGGAACTCCGTGGTGCCGTCCAGGAACGCGGCCCGGTACTCGGGACCGCCCATCGGAAGCCCCTCCAGGAAGTACACGAAGTCGTCGCGCAGACAGGACGCGTCGTACGTCGCCTTGAGGCCGGGCGCGCGCTCGCCGAGGAAGGCGCTGACGTGGGCGCAGGCCGCGATCCGGTCGCGCACGCCCTTGACGTCGGTGCGCCGCCGCGTGATGGAGCCCTCGCGCACCCGCCAGTAGTAGACGTGCTCGCTCAGCACGTCCACGGCCTCGGCGAGGAAGTGCGCGGGGATCATCACCGGCGTGTCCTCGTACAGCCTGCCCTCGGGGAAGACGAAGCCGTGCCGGTCCCAGAACGCCCTGCGGAACATCTTGTTCCAGGCGACGCGGTCGGCCAGGAGCGCGAGATCGCGGCCGATGTGCGTGCGGGTGCGCGGCTCGGTGAGCCACTGGTACTGCCAGGCCTGCGAGCGGCCGCGCTCGGTGAGCCGCCACACGTTGCCGGTGGCGAAGTCGGAGCCGCTGATGTCCAGGCTCTCGATCATCCGGGCGTACGCGCCGTCCGGCACGACGTCGTCGCTGTCCACGAACGTCAGATACGCGGCGCCCGGACTCGCGTGCCGCACGCCGGTGTTGCGGGCGGCGCTCAGCCCCGCGTTGGGCTGGCGCACGTAGACGAACCGCGGGTCGCGGGCGGCGAAGGCGCGCGCGATGTCCGGGCTCGCGTCGGTGGAGCCGTCGTCGACGAGGATGACCTCCAGGCCGCCGCGGGAGCCGGGGCCGTCCCCGGGGCCCGGTGTCTGCCGGGCGATCGACTCCAGGCACTCCTCAAGGAACTCCTCGACGTTGTAGATGGGTACGACGACGCTGAGTCGGGGCTGCACGGGCGACCGGCCTTTCCTGGGCGTACGGGGGCAATACGTCCATTACGGGCGTATCCCTCCCGTTTTCCCGGTCGCGTCGCCCTTGTTGGCGCCGATCACCCCTACGAGTGAGGGTTCTTCGGCGGTCCGTACGCATTGGCTACCGTCGGTGCGTATGTCGCGCTTCTCCGTAGTCGTGCCCGTCCACCGCGTCCAGGGCTATCTCAGGGAGTGCCTTGACTCGGTGCTCGACCAGTCCTTCGGCGACCTCGAACTGATCGTCGTCGACGACGCCTCCCCCGACGGCTGCGCGGGCATCGCCGCCGCCTACGCGCGCCGCGACCCGCGCGCGCACCTCGTCCGGCTGCCCGAGAGCCGGGGCCCGGGCCCCGCCCGCGACGCCGGGGCCGCCCGCGCCACCGGCGCCTATCTGCTCTTCCTCGACGGCGACGACCTGCTCCTGCCCGGCGCGCTCGGCGCCGCCGACGCCGCGCTCACCGGGGCGGGCGACCCGGACGTCCTGCTGTTCGGACACGACAGGATCAACTGGTGGGGAGACGTGCGCGCCGGACGCGACGACCTGACCGGCGATCCGCTCGCCGTCACACCTGCCGCCTGGAACCGCGTCGTACGGCGGGAGTTCTGGACCGGGCAGCGTCTGGCGTTCTCAGCGGGCCCCTACGAGGACGTGGTGCCCGCGCACCGGGCGACCCTCCAGGCCGGAGACCGCGTCGCCGCGCTCGACCGGGTGTGCGTGCGCTGGCGGGAGCGGCGCGTCGGCGGCTTCGCCAACACCCCGGGCGAGCGGCACCTCACCGTGATCGAGCGCTACGAGGAGCTGTTCACCGGCGCCTACGACGCCCCGGACGCCGTCGCCCGGCTCTACCCGCACGCCGTACGCCATCTGCTCGCCGTCCTCGGCGACCCCGGGCGCGTCGCCCCGCGCGACCGGCCGGAGTTCTTCCGCCGCGCGGCCCCGCTGCTCGGCGCGCACCGCCCGCCGGGCCACACACCCGCATCGGCCGAGGAGCGCGCCCTGGCCGACGGCTCGCACCGCGCCTACGAACGCCTGGAGCGGACCGCGAGCCGGGGCGCCGCCCTGCGCGCCCAGCTCGCCCGGCGCAAGAAGCAGCTCGCCGCCCGCGTCAAGCGCACCGCCTACCGCGCCGAGCTGCGCACCGCCCGCCTCGACCCGGAACTCGCCGTCTACGGGGCGTACTGGAACCGCGGCGTCGCCTGCAACCCGGCCGCCATCCACGCCAAGGCCCGCGAACTCGCCCCGCACGTCAAGGGCGTCTTCGTCGTCTCGTACCACCACCGGCACCTGGTCCCGCCCGGCGTCGACCACGTGTTCGCGGGCTCGCTCGGCTACTGGCGGGCCATGGCCCGCGCCACGTACCTGATCAACAACTCCAGCTTCCCCGGCGGCTTCACCAAGCGCCCGGGCCAGGTCTACCTCCAGACCCACCACGGCACGCCCCTGAAGAAGATGGGCATGGACCAGCGGCGCTACCCCGCGAGCACGCACAACCTCAGCTTCCAGCGCCTCATGGACCACGTCGACCAGTGGGACTTCAGCCTCTCCGCCAACCCGCACTCCACCGAGACCTGGGAGCGCGTCTACCCCTCCGCGTCCTACCGCGCCCTGGAGCTCGGCTACCCGCGCAACGACGTGTACTTCACCGCGACGGACGACGACGTGCGCCGCGTCCGCAAGGAGCTCGGCGTCGACGACGGCCGCACGGTCCTCCTGTACGCGCCCACGCACCGCGACTACCAGAAGGGCTTCCTGCCCCGCCTCGACCTGGAGCGCCTCGCCGCCGCGCTCGGACCCGCGTACGTGGTCCTGGTCCGCGCCCACTACTTCTACGGTGCCGACGCGGGCCTGGCCGCGCACCCCGGCCTGCTCGACGTGACCGGCCACCCGCGCGTGGAGGACCTCTGCCTGGCCGCCGACGCCCTGGTGACGGACTACTCCTCGCTGATGTTCGACTACGCCTGCCTGGACCGCCCGATCGTCACCTACGCCCCCGACTGGCAGGCCTACCGCCTGGCCCGCGGCACGTACTTCGACCTCCTGTCGGGCCACGAGGGCGAGACCCCGGGCGCGGTGGCCACCACGGAGGACGACCTCGTCGCCCTGTTCCGCGACCACGCCTGGGACACCCCCGACACCACCCGCCTGCGGTCCGCCTTCCGGACCCGCTTCTGCCCGTACGACGACGGGGGAGCGG
This sequence comes from Streptomyces sp. YIM 121038, assembly GCF_006088715.1. NCBI lineage: Bacteria > Bacillati > Actinomycetota > Actinomycetes > Kitasatosporales > Streptomycetaceae > Streptomyces > Streptomyces sp. YIM 121038. The sequence continues at coordinate 3,965,208 of NZ_CP030771.1, read as the reverse complement.
CGGAACGGGTGGTCCGGCATCTCTTCTTGGGCGAGGCGTAGGCGCCCGCTTTAGGGGCGCGGGGAACTGCGCGAGCAACCCAGACGAACCGGCACCCGCTCAACACTCCTGACGACGCAGCACCAACCGCGCCACCACAACAGCCAGCAACACCCACAACAGCAGCACCCCACCCCCGGCCAGGGGAGTCAGATCCCCCGCGTCCTGGTGGGTCTGCATCAGTCGAAGCCCCGCCCGGTCCGGAAGCAGCCGAGCGAGCGGCCGCAGCCGCGGAGCCGTGGCCATGACCCCGGAGACGACGAACAGCAGCGGAAGGAGCACCCCGAGCGCGGTCATGGAGCGCCGCACCATGAACGTAAGGGCACCGGAGAGAACGGCGAGCAACCCGGCATAGGCCCCCGCGCCGGCCACGGCGCGCACGCCCTCGCCGCTCGGGGGAAGGCCCGCACCGAGCACCGCACTCCCCGCGAGCAGCGTCACCGCGCCGGTGGCAAGACCCCAGGCGGCCCCCGCGAGCCCGAGCAGGGCGAGCTTGGCGGAGAGGAAGAGCCCCCGCCGGGGCACCGCGGCGAGGGTGGTGCGGATCATCCCGGTGCCGTACTCGTTGCCGACGGCGAGCACCGCGAGGATCACCAGCGGCACCTGCCCGAACTGAAGTCCCGTGAACGTCAGCCCCACCGGGTCGAGTTCGCGCTGCCGCCCGGCGTCCGCGGCCCGGTACTCGGGGCCGATCAGGGCGCAGAACAGCAGCCCCACGGCGACGGTGAGGGCGCTGCCGAGCGCGAGCAGGGTCCAGGTGGAGCGCACCGAGCGGAGCTTGATCCACTCGGCGGCGAGCAGGTCACGCATGCAGCGCCGCCTCCTTCCGGGAGTCGTCGGACTTGCTGGTCACGGCCGTGGCGGCGGCCGCGGGTGCGGTCGCGCGGTACTCGGCGGCGCGCTCGGTCAGACGCAGATACGCCTCCTCCAACGACGGCCGCACGGGCGTGAGTTCGTGCACGCTCAAGCCGTGCGCGGCGGCGACGTCCCCGATGCGGGCGCCGGTCAGGCCGGTCACGGTCGCGGTGTCCGGCTCGTCGTCGTACGCCACCTGCGCGCCCTCGGCGCGCAGGGCGGGCGCGAGCGCGTCGAGCCGCGGCGACACCAGGCGGACGGCGGCCGGGCCCGCCGTCAGGAGCGAGGCCATGTCGCCGTCGGCGAGGACCCGGCCCCGGCCGATCACCAGGACGTGGTCGGCGGTGACCGCCATCTCGTGCATGAGGTGGCTGGAGACCAGGACGGTGCGGCCCTCGTCGGCGAGGGCGCGCAGGAGCTTGCGCAGCCACTGGATGCCCTCGGGGTCCAGGCCGTTCATGGGCTCGTCGAGCAGCAGCACCTCGGGGTCGCCGAGCAGCGCCACCGCGATGCCGAGCCGCTGCCGCATGCCCAGCGAGAAGCCGCGCACGGGCCTGCGCGCGGCCGTCGCGAGGCCCACCAGGCCGAGGACCTCGTCCACGCGCGCCAGCGGGACGCGGTGCGTGCGCGCCAGCCAGGCGAGGTGCGCGCGGGGGCTGCGCGCCGGGTGGCAGGCCGACGCGTCGAGCAGCGCGCCCACCGTGTGCAGCGGGTCGCGCAGCTCCGCGTACGGCACGCCGCGCACCAGGGCGCTGCCCGCGTCGGGGGTGCCGAGGCCGAGGACCATCCGCAGCGTGGTGCTCTTGCCCGCGCCGTTGGGCCCGAGGAACGCGGTGACGCTCCCGGGCGCGGCCGTGAACGACAGGCCGTCCAGGACGCGGCGGCCGCCGTAGGACTTGACCAGGTCGCGGACCTCGATCACGCGGCGGCCTCCAGGGTCAGGGTGCGGTCCACCAGGCCCGCGACCGAGGTGTCGGAGTGCGAGACGACGACGAGCGTGCGGCCCTCGGACCGCCACCGGGCGAGGTCGTCGCGCACGGCGGACTCGGCGGCCGTGTCCAGGCCGTTGAACGGCTCGTCGAGCAGGAGGAGCCGGGGCGCGTGGGCGGTCGCGCAGACGTAGCCGAGCTTCTTGCGCTGGCCGAGGGAGAGTTCGCCGACGAGCACGTCGAACCGCTCGCCGAGCCCGAGGGCCGCCGCGCGCTCGCGCAGCCCGCCCGCGGGCACGCCCCACACTCCTGCCGTGAACCCCAGCTGCTCGGCCGCGGTGAGGTGTTCGTACAGCGGCGGCGGCTCCTGCACATGGCCGCGCAGGGCCCGCACCGCAGGGTCGCCGGGCGCCCGGCCGTCGACGGCGACGCGGCCCGCGTCGGGCGCGGTGAGCCCGGCGATGACCCGCAGGAGCGTGCTCTTGCCGCTGCCGTTCGGTCCGGCGACGCGGACGGACTCGCCCGCGGCGACGCGGGCGCTCAGGCCGCTGAGGACGTCCGCCGGGCCCCGGCGGACGACGAGGTCGTCGATGACTATCACTGGAGCGCTCCGGCTTTCTGCTGGCTGGCGGGCGGTGCGGCGGCCGCGGCGGGCGCCGCCTTGGGGTCGGGCAGGTCGCGGGCCGCGACGGCGCGCAGCGCGGCCCAGGCGCCCGCGAGCGAGAGCGCGAGCAGCGCGCCGTGCGCGAGGCGGGCCGCGGTGCCGTCGGCGAGGGCCCGGCAGAGGCCCGCGCCCGCCGTGACCGGCACGGTCAGCAGGGCCACGAACACGCCCTCGGTGACGTCCGCCGCCGGTGCCCGCGTGACCCGGCCGTCGGCGAAGGTCTCCGCGCGCGGCACGCAGAAGTAGGTGAGGACCGTGGCGCAGCCCGCGCCGCAGGCCACGGCGGCGAGCGCGAGCAGGGTCTGGGTCCAGGCGGCCGCGCCGCGCACCCCGCACAGCGCGGCCGCGCCCAGGGCGAACGGGCCGATCGCCGCGCCGACCGCCGCGGTCGCCGCCCACGCCTTCGCCGCCACCCAGGCGCCCGTGGGGCGCGGCGACTGGCGCAGCGCGTCCCAGCACTCCCGGTCCGCCTCGATGCCGCAGACCTGCACGACCTCGCTCGTCGTGAGCAGCGCGGCCGCCACGAACAGGGCGCCGACGGCCGCGGGGGGCAGCTGCCACACCGGCTGACCGTTCGTCACCACGACGGCCGCGCAGGCCGCTCCGGCGAACACGCCGAGCCGCTGGAGCCGCAGCAGCCCGCCGACGGTCTCCGGGTGCCCGCGCAGCAGCCGCAGCCGCGTCACGCGCCACACCGCGCGGTACGGCGACGCGGGCCATGCCCCCGTGGAGCCGGTGGCCGCGCGGGCGGCCGGGCCCGCGGCCGCGTCGCGGCGGACGGTGGCCCGCACCCGCAGCACGGCGAAGGCGGCCAGGAGCAGCGTGAGCGCGGCGTACCCGGCGACGGCGGCGCCGAGGGCGTCCGGCTCGTGCAGGTCCGTCCACAGCTGGGGACGCGAGGCCGTCACGGCGTCCCCGAGCAGCCGGGCCACGTCCTGTTCGGAGGGCCCCGAGCCGCCGCCGACCGCGCGGACGAACGGCGCCGCCACGACGCCGGTCAGGCCGCCGCCCACCAGGGCGACGGCCAGGCGAGGCAGTTGCGGCACGCGCACCACGCGCACCATGAGCGCCGTCACCAGGGCCACGCGCAGCGCGACGCCACTGACCGCGGCGCCCACCGCGTGCACCGCGAGGACCGGCAGGGCGGCGCGCCCCTCGGCCCCGGCCGCGAGCCACGGCACGGCGATCGCGGCCGCGGCGACGAGCAGCCCCGCCGCGATCCCCGCCGCGGGGACCACGAGCCGGGCGGTCACCACCTGGGCGCGGGAGACCGGCAGCGGGTGCAGCACGCTCGCGTCGGGCGGGCTCACCAGGGCGCGGGCCTTGGCCGGTTCGGCGCTGAAGAGCTGGCAGAGGAACCACAGGGCCACGGGCGTCCAGGTCCACGTGGCCAGGTCCGTCCGCAGGTCCGGTCCCGGCGGCGCCAGGACGCCGAGGGTGCGGCCGAGCACGACCAGGGTGCCGAGCAGCGCGGCCGCGCCCGCGCAGACGACGACGCGCGCCGCCGCCCGGCGGCGCCGCGCCGAAGGGCCCGTACCGGCGAGGAGGTTGAGCCGCCGCCGGGTGTCGGCGAGCCACAGGGCGTACACGGTGCGCGGCCAGGAGCCGCCCGGGCGGGCCGTCATGCCGCCTCACCGGCGCGGGCCCCGCCGAACCGCTCGGCGGGGCAGAGCACGGTGGCGGGCACGACCAGCGCGACGAAGGCCGCGGCGAGCAGCTTGGGCGCCGTCGCGGACGGCAGGTACAGCGCGAGAATGCCGAGCGGGGCCCACCACAGCACCCCGCCGACGATCATCAGGACGCTGCCCCAGCGCGCCACGGCGACGAGCAGTCCGACGGCGATCAGCACGACGCCGCTGAGCAGCCAGACGACGCTGAGCAGCTGGAGGACGCCGACGACGTCGTCCGGGTCGCCGCTCAGATCGGCCGAGCTCTCGACGGCCCGCCGCGTCGCGTCGGCCGTGGCCCGGAACGCGGCGAAGTACGCCACCGCGCACACCCCGGCGGCCGCCGCGAGCACCCCGCCCGCGATCCGCACCCCGGGCCGGGCGATGCCGTCCATGACCACGGTCCAGCAGCGCAGCGCGAACCGCAGGAGCCGGGGGTTTCCCAGGGTGGCGTGGAAGAGGCGGTGCAGCATGGTTCTCCGGGGGCGGTGGGACGTCAGGAGGGGAGCAGCCCGAGCGCGGTGGCGTAGACGGCGGTGACCGCGGCGGCCACGGCCGCGGCGCGCGGCCACGCGGCACCGGCGGCGCGGCCCGCGAGCAGCAGCGCGCAGGGCAGCAGGGGCAGCCAGGCGTCGAGGTGCGTGACCGTGGGCACGGCCCGCGAGACGTCGTGGCCGAGCGCGAGGCCCGCCACGGTCCAGGCGGTGAGCTTGGCGAGGACGAAGGCGGCCCAGCCGAGCGTGAACGCCCGCCGCAGCCGGGTGAAGTCGCCGCTCCCGTCCGCGGTGCGCGGGGCGCCGGGCAGCGGCAGGTGGCGCGTGGCGACCGCGCCGAGCGCGCCCACGAGGACGCCGAGCAGGCCGAGCGTCAGGACGTTGGCGAGCAGGCTGGTGCACCAGGCGATGCTGGTGCCGATGCCGATGGCGCCCTCGGACGCGCTGTCGACGCGCTCCACGACCTGGTCGTGGATCTCGCCCCACAGCGGCACGCTGAACCCGGCCGTGGCGACGACGAGCGCGCTCACACCGAGGGCGTGGCCGCGCCGGGTCAGCAGGCGCTGCCCGAAGGGGCCGCGCGCGGGCGGGGGCGCGGGCGCCGCGCCGGGGGCGTCGTCGTCGAAGGCGGGCAGCCCCGCCACACCGTTCGCCCTGGTGATGCCGGTCGTCCCGGTAGTCCCGCTCATGCTCCCCATCCCGATCGTGCCGCCCGTCTCAAAAGGTCTCACTGGCACCGCGTGCCCCGTCGCCCGCGACCTCACAGGCCGTGGCAGGCCCGCCCGCGATGGCAGCCGGAGCCCCGTCGCCCGCGGGCGCCCCGCCCGCCGGGGCAGGCCCGGCCGTCGCGAAACCCTCGGGCATCACAAAAGCCTCGGCCAAGGCGGACGCCCCGGTCGTCACGGGCGCCCCCGCCCTCACGTGCTCACCCATGTCTCCACCGCCGCGGCCAGGGTCAGGCCCGCCAGGGACACGCCCCACAGCAGGCACGCGTCCTGGAAGCCGAAGCGGTCCCGGGTGCCGCGCTCCGGCGCGGGCCGCCGCCCGAGTCCGGCGCGCGCCCACGTCACGAGGGGCACGAGTCCGGCCGCCGCGGCGAGCGCGAGGCAGGCCAGTTCGAGGGGCATGTGCGGCAGCAGATGGCGTACGACGCCGTGCGTGCCGAGGACCGCGCTGCCCTGGCCCCAGTAGTAGCCCGCGAGCGTCCCGGTCAGGAGCGTGAGCGGGATCGTCATGACGCCGAGCGTGGCGACGCCGAGGAAGAGGGCCGCCGAGACGCCGACGTTGCGCGCGAGGATCTCCGCGAACAGGCTCCAGTCGGCCTCCTTGGGGGCCCGGCTGACCCCGGTCGGGTCCGCGGGCGCGAACCACCAGCCCGCGCCGAACGCGGCGAGCCACAGCAGGGCGCCGCTGACCACGGCGGGCCACTGCCGCCGCAGGAGTCCCGCCGCCGCGGACTTCAAGCCGCCCACGGCCGAGGGCCGGGCGATCGGCCCGGTCGTCGTATCCATCTGCCCTCGCGTCTCCGTGCCCTCGGTGGTGCCGGTCGGTCCCGCCGGGACCCCGCGCGTGCGGGGTCCCGGCCGGATGCGCTGCCTCGGGACTTAGGCGACGACGGCCTTCTTGCCGCCCTTCTTGATGGCCTGCTTGACGCCCCAGATGATCACGGAGCCGACGGCCAGGCCGCCGGAGACCAGGCCGATCGCCGAGGCGACGTCCATGCCCGTCATGATCGACTGGTAGACGACGTTCGCGGAGTCCTTGCTCATGTTGAGCACGTTCTTCAGGAAGAACGGGGTGGCCGTGGCGGCCACCATGAAGGCGCCGAAGACGGTGGCGGTGACGGCGGCGGTGGTCAGGGGACGGCGGGTGGCCGAGCGGTTCATGTCGCGTGTTCCTTCGGATCGATTCATTACGATCGGACGCGTGCCCGCCCCGATTGGCGCGGGGCGGGCACGTCCGTTGACGGGCCCGGCGAGAGCGCCGGACCCGGTAACGATCTTGTGGGGGAAGCGGAGCACGCCCTACTGCCTGTTGACGGGGCCATTCGGCAGTTACCGATGCGTAGGGGTGCTAAATCCGGACATACGCGCAGGAGTTGTCGGAGCTCTCATCTGAGCGCATGGCCGCACGTCAACGCGGCACCGCTGGGGTAGGTTGAAGCCCGACCACATATTGACGACTTCTTGACTAATGGATCGCTCGGGGGAGCCATGCTGAACGTGACGGTCGCGCACCACCACCCGTTGATCCGCAGGGGGCTCGCGCAGTCCCTCGCGGACGGCGGGGAATTCACGGTCACCTCATACGGAGACGTCGACGGGGTGCTCGCGTGGGTGCGGGCCCAGCCGGACTCGGTCGTCCTGGCGTCGCGGATCCTGCCCGGCATCGACCGGCTGCTCGACGCGGTCAGGGGCGGCGAACTGTCCGGCGTCCCCGTGGCGCTGCTCGGCGAGGCCGCCGTCACCCGCCCCACCGTCGTCGGCGTGCCGCCCGGCGTCTCCGGCTACCTCCCGGAGGACGCCGACGTCCGCGCCCTCGCGCACGCCGTGCACACCCTCGCCTCCGGGGCCGCCGTGCTGCCCGCCGCGTGGATCCACCGCGCCGGCGCCACCACCGCCCGGGCCGAGTCGCGGGAGGCGTACAGCGGGGCGCCGCTCTCGCTGCGCGAGCGGGAGGTCCTCGCCCTGGTGGGCGAGGGCCTGACGAACCAGCAGATCGGCCGGCGCCTCGGCCTCAGTGCCGGGACCGTCAAGTCCTACATCAGCGCCGTGTACGCGAAGTGCGGCGTGGACAACCGCGTCCAGGCCGCACTCTTCGCCCACGGCATCGAGGTCTCGGCGGCCTAGGCCCCCGCGGCCCGCTCGTAGGGCGAGGGCACCGGGAAGTAGGCCGCGAGGAACGCCCGCAGGGCGAGGGCCGCCTCCTCGTCCGACACGTCCCCGCCGGGCGTCTCACCGACGCAGAACGCGGTCTTGGCGCGGGACTGGAGCAGCTGCCCGAGCCGGGCGTGGTCGGCGCGCTCGGCGATGTCCACGAAGTCGTACGCGAGGGAGCCGGGCACGGCCCGGCCCGTCAGATACGCGTAGTGCTGGAACAGCGACGAGACGACGGAGTGGTCGCCCGCGCCCCGGAAGGGGTTGCGGGCGGTCGCCGCGAGCTCGTCGCCGTACCGCTCGGCCAGCTCCGCGAGGACGTCGCGCCGCAGCGCGTACGGCACGTGCAGCAGGCAGTGCGTCGCGGTGCGGCCGAAGTCGCGGCGCAGCAGCGCCCGGTTGTTCTTCGCGGCGGCCAGATAGCCCTCGTCGGCGGCGGACACCGGCAGGTCGGGCACGGACACCGACGACCAGAAGAACCGGGCAAGACCCGACGGCAGGAAGAACGTGTCCGGGGCCGTGGGGCGGCCCAGGAACATGTCGTCGTTGAAGTACAGGAAGTGCTCCGACAGGCCGTCGATCCGGTGCAGCTGGGTCTCGATGGCGTGCGAGTTGAACGTCGGCAGACAGCCGTCCGGGTCCGCGAACAGGTCGCGGTGGTCCACCACCGTCAGACCCGGGTGGTCCTCGTCCAGCCACGCCGGGACCTGGCCCGCCGTGACCAGGTACACGTGCCGCACCCAGGGCGCGTACATCGCGAGGGACCGCAGGGAGTACCGGAGTTCGTCGCGGTTGCGGAAGCGGACCGCGCCGGTGTCGGCCGACGCGCCGCCGTCCCCGTCGCCCAGGGCGGCGGCGCGGGCCGAGCGCCAGGCCGGGTCGGTGTCGTCGACCCAGGTGTAGACGGCGTCGACGGGGAAGTCGACGTCCTTCATGAGCAGCCGCGCGAAGACGTCGAGGCTCGGGTACTCCCGCGCGCCGACCCGCAGCCGCGCCGTGGGCGTCAGGGACGGCAGCTCCGCCCCGGCGAGCGTGCTCCCGAACGGCGCCCGCCACACCCGCCCGCTCCCCTCCGGCCCGCCGGTGCGCGTCCAGAACGCCACCGTGCACGCCTGCTGCACGCCGTGGCGCAGCGAGAGCGTCGTCGTGGTGACCGGCTTGAAGACCTTGATCCCCGCCATCTCGCCGACGCTGTCGAGGCGTTCGGCGAGCACCACGCCGGGCGCGGCGTCGCGCGGCGCCACGAGCTCGGCGTACACGGCCCGGCCGTGCAGCGCCTCGGTGAGCGCCTTCAGGGCGGCGTCGCGGTGGTCGTCGGCGACGGCGAGGGTGTGCGCGGTCGAGCCGCCGTTCGTCCGCACCAGGACGTACGGCACGTCCCGCGCGTCGAGGGCGCTCGCGGTCAGGTCCAGGTTCCAGGCGGCCATGTCGGCGGTGCGGACGTCGTCGCGCCGCTCGGCGAGCCGCCCCACCGAGCGGATCAGGGCGTCGTCGGCCGCGAGGATCTCCTCCTCGCGGGCCCGCTCGTCGGCGGGCGCGGGCGCGTCGAGGGTGTGCGGCGCGGTCGGCCGGAAGCCCGGGCCGCCGGACGCGACGCCGAGCGCCACCCGGTCCGCGCGCTCCGCGAGCCGCTCGGGCCGGTCGCGGCCCGCGACGAGCCGCGCGTACAGCTCCTCCCACAGCGCGGTCACGCGCTCGGACGAGAAGCGGGCGTACACGCCCTCGCGGGCGGCCCGCGCGTACCCGAGCCGGGTGGCGTCGTCCGACATCAGCTCGGCCATGGCCGCGGCAAGCCGCTCGATCTCGCCGGGCGGCACGAGGAGGCCGTCCACGCGGTGCCGCACGATCTCGGCGGGCCCCGTCATCACGTCGTACGCCACCACCGGCACGCCCGCCGCGAGGGCTTCGAGGAGGACCAGCGGGAACGCCTCGTTGTGGCCCGCCGTCATCAGGGTCAGACCCGCCTTGGCCCACTCGGCGGCCATGTCCTGGCAGGGGCCGAGGAGTTCGACCCGGTCCTGGAGGCCGAAGGCGTCCACAAGACGGCGCAGGCTCGCCTCGCGGTGCCCGCCGCCGAAGATCCGCAGGGTCCACTCCGGGTGCGCGCCGGCGAGCTGCGCGAAGGCGCGGACCGCGTGGTCGACCCGCTTCTCGCCGGTGAGCCGCGCGGCCATCACGATGACCTTGCTGCCGCCGTCGGCGCGCGGCCTGAAGCCGTCCGGGACCGCGTTGGGGATCACCGCGAGCTCCGGCGCCGTCGCGCCGAGGGACTCCGCGATCCACTCCCGGGTCCGCTCCGTCAGCGTCACCAGGGCGTCCAGGCGCGGCGCGAAGAGCAGCAGCGGCTCACCGGACGGGCCGCGGCGCTGCGTCGGCCGGTGCTCCTGGTGCACGGTCACCACGCGTCCGGGCACGAGCCGCACGGCCGCGGCGAGCAGCGCGGGCGTCGTGGTGACCAGGACGTCCGCGTCGAGATCGGTCAGCGCCGCCGTCAGCTCCACGTCCGCGAGCCGGTCGAACGCCGACTCCCAGGAGCGCGCGATCAGTTCGCTGGGCAGCGCGGCGAGCTCCCGGCAGGCGGCCTCGTCGAGCCGCGAGCCGCGCACCGGCCGCTCGGGCGTCACCGTGCGGTCCACCAGATAGCGCACGGCCAGGCCCCGCGCCTCGGGGAAGAACGGCTCGGCCCGGGTGCGGAAGACCGAGAGGACCTCCACGTCGTGCCGCTCGGCCAGGTGCAGCGCCTGGGTGTACGTGGCGAGTTCGGTGCCGCCCATCTCGTCTCCCCAGCCGAGGAGGTACGTGATCTTCATGAGGTCTCCTTCTGCTCCAGGCCCCGCCCCAGGTCCAGACAGGTCACGGCGAACGCGCCGGACGCGGTGACGTGCGGATGGGCCCGCACCAGACCGCCGCCCTCAAGGGCGACGAGCCGAAAGGGCGTGGGGAACGCCGACGGCAGGTCCCGTACGTCGGTCAGCCAGCGCCCCAGCGGCAGTTCGCCCACGCGGAAGTCCCACACCCACTGGCCGGGCCCCGCCCCGGCCATCGCCGCCAGCGGAAGCGCGAAGCGGAACCGGTCGCCGTCCCACTCGGGCCGCACCGGCACGGCCAGGCCGTCCCGCCGCCGCACCGCGCTGGCCCGCTGCGCCGCGCGCGCCGCGACCATCCGGCCGTGCACCGTGATGCCGTCCCCGCGCGGCTCGAACCGCACCAGCTCCGCGCGCGGCCGCGACCGCGTGACCTGCACCGCGGCCCGCCCGCCCCGGCAGCGCACGAGCCGCAGGAGCGTGCCGGTGCGCGGGTGCGGGGCGTGCGGGAGGGTCGGCCCCGGCGGCCCCGGCGCGTCGGCGAGGGCGAGCCCCTGACGGCGTACGCGGCCGTCGGCGCCGGTCGTCTCCACCGTCAGCCGCCACACGCCCTCACCCAGGACGGGCCCGGCGCCGCGCGCGTCCTCGGCGGCGTCCCGCAGGCTGACGGTGGCCGTGAGCAGCGCCGTCTCCGCTTCGAGCACGAGCGGTACGCGGAAGCGGCGGGGGCCGCGGCTGATCAGGAGCCGCGCGGGGCCGGGGGCCGACAGGGCGACATTGAGGGTGCGGCTGTCCCGCAGGGACAGGTGAACGGGCCCGAGCAGCTCACCGTCGCCCTGCCGCTGCCGTCCCGCGGTGGCCCGCTCGACCCGGAACCGGGCCCTGCGGGTGGCCTGCCGGGCCCTGCGGGCCAACCCCCTGGCCAGAAAAGTCTGCATCGCCCCACTTTGCCCGCTCGGTGCCTGGAGCACCGGGAGCGCCGCGCGGCGGTCACCCCGCCCCCGGGCGGCACCCGGCAGGGGTCAGCGCCTGCGGCCCGGCAGGAGCGCCGCCAGGCCCCGGCCGCGCGGGCGGCGGGTGCGGCGGGGCCCGGCCTCGTCCTTGCGGGGCGGCGCGACGGAGGCGTGCCGGGACCGGGGGTGGGCCGGGGTGCGGGCCTTGCGGCCGCTGATGCGGATCATCGGGTGCCCGGCCACCTCCTCCGCCCCGTGCCACATGTCGTCCCGCCCCTTCAGGAGCCGCCCCAGCTCCCCGTGCACGGCCTCGTACCGCCCCCACGTCCCGTAGAACTTCGTCGCCGTGATGCACAGCGGCTTCAGCCCCGTCGTGGCGACGGCCCCCCACGTGGCGGCGGCCACGCCGGGACAGTGCTCGGCCCGGAAGTCGTCCAGGACGACGATCCCGTCCGGCGTGAGCAGCTCGCGCGCCGCCGCGATGTCGGCGTGCACGTGCTCGTACAGGTGCGAGGCGTCGATGTGGACGAAGCGGCAGCTCCCCCCGGGCACGTGCGTGGCGATCCCCGCCGAGGGGGCCTGCACGACCTGGGGCAGCTCGTCGTGGAAGGAGCGGTAGTTGGCCTCGAAGGCGCGCCGGGTCAGCGTCGCGTACGAGCGGCCCATCTCCTTGGAGTTCGCGTCGTCGGGCGCGGGCGAGTCGAACAGGTCGCAGACCGTGAAGGTCTCGTCGGGCCGCAGATAGGACCCCATGAAGATCGCGCTCTTGCCCAGATAGGCACCGAGTTCGAGCAGGTCGCCCGGTTCGCCGAGGTCCAGCTGACGGCTGAGGAACCAGTCGAAGAGCACTTGGTCGGCCGGGTGGAACCAGCCCTTCACGTCGGAGAAGGCGGTGGGTACGGGGAGGTCGTCCGGCTCCTCGGCGGACGCGGGCGCGGACGTGGGCACGGAAGCGGAGGCTTCGGGCATCTCAGATCCTGGAGTTGGGGGGAGTGCGCTGCGACAGGAGCGCGGCGGTCTGCGCTGCCCCGGAGCCCTCGGCCCCGGACACACGGGTGCCCTCGGGCCCCGCCGCCGGCGTGGGGTGCCGCTCCGGGAGCGCCACGACCGAAGGTAGTGGGATCTTCGCCCCGAACACCACCCGCCGCACGACACGCTCCGCGGCACTCCCGTCGTCGTAGGGGCAGAACCGCTCCCGGAAGGCCCGCCGCAGCTGGGCCGAGCGCGAGCCCCGCCAGTGCCCCGACGCGAAGATGTCGGCCAGCTCGTCCTCGCCGCGCGCCACCGCGCCCGGCGGGAAGGCGCGGACGTCGAAGTAGGTGCCGCGGGCCGCCTCGTACGCCTCCCAGTCGTCGGCGTGCAGGACGATCGGCCGGTCCAGGTTGGCGTAGTCGAACATCAGCGACGAGTAGTCCGTGACCAGCGCGTCCGCCGCCAGGCACAGCCGCCCCGGGTCCGGCTCGCCGGACACGTCGACCCAGCGCCCGGTGAGGTCGTCGGGCAGCGGCTCCGCGTCGACGTGGGGGGCGTGCACCAGGACCGTGAAGCGGGGGCCGAGGCGGCGGAGCAGCCGCTCCAGGTCGACGCCGAGCCGCTGCGTGCGCCGGTAGTCGCGGTACTCCGGCGCGTACAGGATCGCCGTCGTCCCCGGCCGTACGCCGAGGCTCTCGCGGATCCGCGCCACGTCGATGGCGGTGGCGCGCTGGTAGCGGTCGTTGCGCGGACAGCCGTACTCCAGCGTCGTGTACGCCGCCGGGTACGCCCGCTCGCCCGCGAGGGTCGCGTGCCGGTTGGGGGACACGACGTAGTCCCAGGTGTCGGCGTCGCGCAGCCGCGCGTCGACGTCCGTGCCGCACGCGGCCGCCGGGCGCTCCAGGAGGTCGGCGCCCTCGTGCCGCAGGGGCGTGCCCGGGTGGGTCCGCACCACGAGCTGCCCGGGGCGCTTGGCGAGCCGGCCGTCGAAGCCGGAGTCGCTCACCAGGTACGCGGCGCGCGCCAGGGCCGTCCGGGCCGCGGCCGTGCCGGGCGTGAGCCTGCGGGTCGCGGTCGGCAGTGTGTGGTGGTGCGCGGGCGCGGCCAGCCAGGCGGTGCGCACGTGCGGCGCGAGCTCGCGGAACGCGGTCTCCAGGGCGCCCGGGTCGCCGCTGTGCCCCCGCCCGTCGCCCGCCGTGAACACCGCGAGGTCCGCGCGCACCGGACGCCGCAGCTGGATCCGGTAGTGCAGCCGCAGCAAGGACTCCCGGGCCCGGCCGAGGGCCCCC